>JANTGG010000103.1 GCA_024763035.1 Desulfocapsa sp.
ATACCGCACACCGCATACCGCACACCGCATACCGCACACCGCATACCGCACCCGCCCCCTATTTCCCCGCCAAAACCCAAAGCCGCCAGCTGCCACTTTTCCTTCTCTCAAGCATGGTCAGCCGATCCATTGGTAGCGCAGCCAGAAGTTCTTCCTCCATGGATGGGATAAAGCCTGAGATAATATAATATTTTGCCTCCCAGAAATCCGGGTTTGTAAACATCTCAAGGAGCAGTCCCTTGTACAGATTGGCAACGACAAGATCTGCTGTCGTGTCGGGCAGTGCAGCCCGCAGGTCGGCATCGTTTACGGTTATCTGTTCCTGACAGTCATTTAATAAGACATTCTTCTCAGCCACAGAGCAGGCAAAGGGGTTGTTGTCGTAGGCTCGAATGTGTTTTACCCCAAGTTTTGCAGCCCCCAGGGAAAGCAGACCCGTTCCGGTGCCGAGATCCACCATGGATTGGATTTCCTCGGGGTGGGAACTGACAAGGTCTGTAATAACCTGCAGGCAGAGTCTGGTGGTTGGATGAAAACCGGACCCAAAAATAACACTTGGGTCAAGTCGTATGGGGATTGTGTGAGGATCGTCCCGCCGCAGGTGTTCTTCCCAAAGGGGGATGACTGTGAGCGGAGGTACTGAAAAAGTCGTGATGTCAAGACCTGCCTCCCAGTCCTGGTAGTTCAGAGTAGCCTGATAGATGATTTTGGCAGTTTGTTCATTACAGATATTTTCCACCAGCTCCTGCTTCTCCCTGTGAAAAAAGAGGATGGCGGTGTCGTCTTCCACCCATTTGCCGATAAGGTCGGGGTCGTCAATGGTGCCGAGGTCGATCCGGTCGAAATTATAGACATAAAGCTGGTCGTATCTGGTGTATGGCGGTTTGAGCATGACGGTTAGTTTTCCATGGGGGGGAAGAGAGGTTTCAGTTGAATACTGACATGATTAGCATCGGTTTCGGAAATGGTATCACCGGGTTCTCCGAGGTGTATCCGGGAGACATCAATTTTGGCCGTATGCAAAAAGAAATCATACACCACAAGGGCACGACTGTCTGCCAGGTCCTGCAGTTCGGTGTCGCTTACCTGTACTGGATTGGGCTGTATGGCTTTGTAAAGCACCGTTTCTTCAATAGGGGGAGAACCAGCGGCCTGTGGAGAAGTACGGGGAACTCCCTGCATCTTCTGAATAGCTAGAGATTCTTTTTCACCCCTGGCATTTATTGCATCCACGCGTTGTTGTTCATCAGCTTCTTTTTTCAGCAGCAAGACCCTCTGGTCATTTTTTCTGTCAGCTGTACCGTTAATTACAAGGGCGAGATCCGGATGGCTGCGAAGCAGTTCTGCGTAACGACTGACAAGGGTATGCCCCTGTTGACTGAGTGTGTTGCTTCCGGCATCAAAAAGTATCTGCGGGTTCTCCTGGAGGTCTGCAAAAGAATGGTCGAGGAGGAGGGGGGCATAGGAAGCCTTGATAAGCGTTGTCCGGAAATGATTGAGTGCTTCCTGAAAGAGAGAGCTGCTGTTGTTGTCAAGCTGCATTGAGATCCGGAAACTTCTTTCAGGGTCACGCAGCAGGGCAAGGGGGAGAGCGGTATCTGACTCCACGCTGCGTGGAGTCAGATCTTTGATTTGCATGCTTGCCTTTCTGGCTGCAGTGTTGTTTTTCTTACTGATTTTCAGCTGGAGATCCAGGGAGGCCTTTTCCGGGTTGACGGCGAGGGAAGACAGCTGCTCTTTTAGAGAGAGCAGGGGGAATTCGGAGATTTGCAAAATCGCCCGGCCGTCGTGGGGGGCAGAAAAAAGATTGCCGGCTCCGGAGAGAGTAAAAGGACTGCCGGAAATCCTGCCTGAAAAGGTGAATGCAGACAGTGCCGGATTGATGGTGGAAAATCCTTTTATGTCTCCTGAGAGCTGTTCAACGGCAGCGGACCATGGAGGGGAAAGCCGGTTGTCGTGGATTTTTGCAGTGGCGTTTTGAAAACGAATCTCCTGGATAGAGACGGGAAGGGGAGAATTTTTTTGTCCGGGGTTCTGCAGCAGTGCTTTGAGTCCCCGGGAGAGTTGGAGGAAAGGATTTCTGTCCTCTTCGTTGAGAGTCCACTGCAGGGAGGAACCGTTGATAAGAAGTGTTTGTGCCTGCACCTGCAGCGGCTGGAATGAACAGGCTACTTCTTCTGCCATGGCACTGTTCAGTCGTAACAGGATGGTGTCGGGGGAACGCTGCAGGACAGCGTCAGTGAGACGTAGAGATCCTTTGAAAGTGGATTTCCGGGAACTGTACATGCCTTTCCCGTGCAGCATGGCACTGCTGTTTTGCAGTAATGGTGAAGCTGGAAAGAATGGGGAAAAAAGAGTGGTCCTGATATCAGCGAAGCCGATCTCAGCCAGTAATGAAAATGGTGAGAGGGAAAGCCTGCCTTTTGCTTTGAGTTTACCGTTTTTTGCAATGTCTGCAGAAAAGGCAAAGTTTTCGACAGCAGGTTGGGTTGTCTTTTTCGATGAGATCAGGTTGTTCAGCTGCAGCTGAGAATTTGTCAGGATGAGAGGCGGAGAGTCCTTTTTGGCAAAGAGTTGCACTGTTCCTCTGTAATCCAGTCCGCTGAAGTGTACACTCTGCAGGTTGAGAAACGGGAGGGACGTGTTCTTTGTATCCCAGAGGGTTTCAGCACCTTTAAAAAAGATATTACCCAGGTGAAATTGATCTTCGTTTCTTTCAATGGGTCCCACACGTGTGTGTGAGCTTTTTAGCAGGATATGGTCTTTTTCTTTTATCAGCAGGTTGTCAATCTGCAGGGATCCGTTGCTTATGGTGTAGCCTGTGTTCTCTTTTTCCCAGGGAAAAAGAGAGAGTTCTCCTGTAAATGCAGCGCTCCCCTTTATGTCCTCAACTTCATTGAATCCTGCAACTGTATAGAGGGTGGCAGCAGGGATGCCTGTGAGTTGCAACGGTCCGTGCAGTTTGCCAAATTCTGCCAGTTGTGCCTGCCAGGAGAATGCTCCCTGCCCTGTCTGTTGTTCGCCGCTGACACGAAGTGTAAAAGGGGATCTGTTTTTTTTGCCTGGATCCCAGTGCGGGGATTTGAAGTTTGTAAGGGAAATCTGCAGGGAATTCCAGTTGTTGTTTTTGCTTACGCGTGAAATAAGATGACCCTGGTCAATGAGGAGCATATCAATTGCCAGGTGTGAGTTCTTGTTTGCGGGAGAAAAATGGGCAGCCAGGTTTAACAGGTCATGTCCAAAATCATTGTTTCGGGTACTGATGGTCGGATTTCTGGCAACGATATTTCTGATATGCAGGCGTCTGGAAAAAGGGGCGAGACTACCTTCTGCATGAACATCCGGCAGTGAGATCGTGTAATTTTTGTTCCTGTTGACAACTTCCGTACCTTTTGTGTTCAGGTTAAAATCGATGCTCAGCCGACTGCCCTGTTTTTTTTCGGGAGAGAAAACGATCTGCAGTCCGGCGTCCGCTTTTCCCCGGGTGATTGTGAGGGGAAGGGTGGCGGGGAGATAGGAGAAATAGGGGGCAAGTTCCAGGGATTGAATATTACAGGAAAGAGAGGTCTGAAAGCCTTGTCCCTCTGCAGTCCGGATACTTTTGCCACTGAGCTGGACAGGACTGCCGTTAATAACTGCTGAAAAATGTGGTGTAATGTAGTTGTGTGAGCTAAAGGAGAAATTAGAGAAACTGGGGATGGAGAGGTTCAGCTTTTCCACAACATGCGTTTTCCCGGTGAGCATATCTTGGAAGAGGATACGGCTGTTGCTGATATCGATATTGTTTAATGAAAAAAGAAAGGGAAGCTGTGCAAAGTCGATTATCTCGCCCGGATGTTTCTGCTGGCTCCAGTGCAGAGCGGCTGGAAGGTTATAGCTTGCATCTTTATGTCGGATCAGCTCCAGTCGCAGATCTTCAATCTGTAGAGCATCGCAGACCAGACCGTTGCGGAGAAGGGATGTGAAATCCAGATCCATAAAAAGTGAATCTATCTGCAGGAGCGGTTCTGTTGCAGATTCTTCAGGGAGTGCAATTACTGTATTGTGAAGGGTCAGTTGATAGTTGAGGGGGTTCAGCTGAATACTTTCGACCTGCAATGTCAGACCAATATCTCTCAGGGATGCTGCCAGGTATTTTTCTATAAGAGCGGGTGCAAGATAAATTCCTGCGATAAAATAGCAGACGGCAAGGAGCACAAGTCCCCCCGATATCCAAAAGACTTTATTTGACCGAGGAGCTCCTGCCGGTGAAGTATTCGGGCGGCGGGTAGATACCGGTTTGATGACTTTTGCCGTTTTTCTGACCGGCTTTTCGTCAATATTTATGGAACCGAAATGATCAGACATAAAAATAGAGGAAAATAAACGCTTTTCCTTGCACCTGTTGGTGATTTTGCAATAGGGTATACTAGTATCGCTGACAGGATTTCAGCCGCTGCTCCGTATTCTTCAAAAGAGTGCATGCCGACCATTGATGCTCAGGTAAGGGCACAACGGAACTGCAGTGCTCAGCTCCTGTGGCAAATAGAGTGTAACTGTGCTTTGCCGGTGACCATGAAAGTGTTTGTAAGGTACCAGACAAAAGTATCAAGTAATACCCTTTTTGCCGCACCATTTTCAATAACTAAGTTCAGTGCTCGGTCCTGTTTCTTTGATTGTGAAAACGTGGATACATGACAAATAAACCTGTAACCAGTAAGTTATTCGCCCTGTTGTCTCTTTGCTCCGATTCTTCGTGCTCTTTGCCGAAAGAGGCCTCCTGAGATGGACAGCAGGCACCGTATACTATTTTCAGTCTGTCAGGTACTGTTCTTTCTTGTTGCCGGTACCATCGGATATGTGATTCTGGAACACTACACTGTGCTGGAAGCATTGTACATGACAGTGATCACCATCACAACGGTTGGTTTTGGTGAAATTCATGCCCTGTCTGATATAGGGCGGATATTCACCATATTTCTTCTCCTGTTCGGGGTGGGAAGCCTTGCCTATGCAGTATCCGCTTTTTCCGAATCTATTATAGAGCGTGCGTCAAGTCCGTTACGAGGAAAACATGTTATGGAAAAAAAGATCAGTCGTTTAAAAAAACATACCATTATCTGCGGTCACGGAAGGGTGGGGGAAGAGGCTGCCAATCATCTGGCAGATGCCGGGAAGAGTTTTGTGGTCCTGGAAAGTTCCCCGGAGCAGCTTGATATCATAAAAGAAAAAGGCTACCTGTACCTTTCGGGGGATGCAACACGGGAAAAAACACTGCTGGCGGCAGGAATCAAAAAAGCCGGTTCACTGCTGGCACTGCTTAATTCCGATCCGGATAATCTCTTTACCGCTCTGACAGCCCGTGAGCTGAACCCCACGCTTCATATTGTTGCCCGTTCCGAATCGGCCGATGCAGAGTCCAAGATTTTGCGGGCAGGTGCCGATTCCATAATCTCTCCGTATGCAACAGCCGGCAGAAGGGTTGCGGCACGGGTCATGGCACGGGAAATGAAAGAGCAGGTTTCCAATATCAAGAAGGAGTCCAGTCTGTCGTCTTCCCAGTCCGGATGGTTGCTGGTTGACGAGGAATCGGGGCTTGCCGGACATGCAGTGGATGCTGCGGCAGCATTTCTGGCGGGAGAAATTGTCGGGATTCGTCGTAATGGGACTGATATGCTTGCTCCCACACCCGACACCACCCTTGACCTTGGTGATCGTCTCTTTCTGGTGCATCAGCTGAAGGTGGAAACAGAGGTCCAGCGGGATCAGCCGCAAAAGATAGTTCTTATCGATGACAACCCCGTTATTCGGCGTTTATACACTCGCCTGTTTCAAAAGGCCGGATACAATATCATTACTGCTGCCGGTGGTCGTGAAGGCTGTGAGCTTATCCGTCTCGAACAGCCGGCGGCAGCCGTTGTCGATTTCCAGCTTGAGGATATCAGTGGACTTGATGTGTGTGAATGTGTGCGCAAAAGTGAAGGCGGACAAAATGTTAAGCTGTTCCTGTTTACTGCAGATGAACGGGAGAAGGTACGCAGGGAAGCCATGGGGGTCGGGGTCGACTTCGTGGTACTGAAAAGTCCGGAAGCCGGTGAAATTGTCAATCTTGTAAAAAGTGAGCTGTCAGAAAAGAAAAATGCACATCCTGTATCCTGAACTTTTCTTTGGTAATGCCGGTGTTTTAATGTAGAATGAAAAAAGTTCCTGAAGCTGTTTACAAGTCATAGCACAAATTAACTTACGACTACTGTCCATGTTTGAAAGCCTGAATCTGATTCGATGGCAGGATATTCTCGATATCCTGGTTGTTGCCTTTATTATCTACCAGCTTATAACCATTATTCGCGGAACACGTTCTGTACAAATGGTTATCGGGCTGCTGGTTTTGACCATCGTCTATTTTATGGCATCGGTTCTTGACCTTGTCACTTTGCAGTGGTTGCTCAAGACATTTCTCAGTTCGCTGCTTCTGATTGTTATCATTGTGTTCCAGCAGGATATTCGACGCGCCCTGACCCATGTCGGGAAATCACCCTTTCAAAAAAATGCTGATATTGCAGAAAAGGATCTGGATGAAATTATCCGGGCTGTTTTCTACCTTGCAAAACGCCGGATTGGAGCATTGATTGTTATTGAGCGGGAAACCGGTCTGCGGGATTTTGTCGAATCGGGCTTTAAGCTGAATGCCAATCTCAGCAAAGAATTGCTTATATCCATATTTATGCCGGTTTCTCCCCTGCACGATGGCGGTGTTATTATCTATAAAGGGCGGATTCAGACGGCGGGCTGCATTATGCCCCTGTCACAGAATCCTTATATCAACAAACGATTCGGAACCAGGCATCGGGCGGCAATTGGGCTTTCGGAAGAAACAGATGCCATTATTGTTGTGGTTTCCGAAGAGACGCAGGAAATTTCTCTGGTACAGCAGGGAGCACTCACAGCCATGCATGATGAAATAACCCTGACCAATACCCTGCGTTCCATTTTTCTTCCTAAAGCAAACCGCCCGACGGGCTGGAAACAGTGGATGGGGAAAACATGAATATTCTGTCTCCGGCATACTGGCTGCGGCTCCCTCCCAAAGACTGGCTGCTTCGCTTTATCTCACTGGGACTTGCCACGGTACTCTGGTATTTTGTGGGAGGGGAGGACATTGTTAATAAAAACGTGATGGTTCCCGTTGAGGTAATCAATTTACCCAGTGATCTGGTGATTTCAAACCAGTTTAAAAAGGAAATTGAGGTTTCTGTCAGTGGTCCGCGGAGTCTGGTTCTTGATATGGGCAATCGGGCTATCAGCCGTCAGGTGGATTTGGAAGATGCGACTCCGGGAACCATGGTGATCAAAAATAATAATGATTCCATCAGTGTTCCGCGTGGAATAAAAGTGCAGCGCATCAAGCCCGATACCATCATCTTATCCCTCGACAAATTAGTACAGAAACGCATGGTGGTTACTCCGGTAACAAACGGTGTGATTGCTTCCGATTATATCCTGAAGGGTATCCGGATGGAGCCGGAGAGTATCTCCATTACCGGTCCCGAAACAGTACTGAAACATTTTGAAGTATTGCGCACAAAGGTTATCAAGCTCGATGGCTTAAAGGCGTCTGCTCAGATACAGGTGCCGTTGGATCTTGATTCCGTAATCGTAGAACTCATTGGTGAGACAACGGTTACAGCACATCTGGATATTTCTGTGGAGACTGTGCAGAAGAAAATCGCAAATCTTCCCGTTGAAGTCATGAAAGACGGTGAGCTGCAAAGGGTTACTCCTGCAACGGTGAGCCTTACTGTGGCTGTACCGAAAACAATCCTGCGTCAGAATGTGGCATTGCATTCCCTCTTCACAGTGACAGCAGAGGCAAATGGAAAAGATCAGCAGATGCTGGTGAAGGTTATTCCGACCCGGAAGTTTGCAGACCCGATTCGTATTCTGCAGATCGATCCCATGAAAGTTACTCTTATCGAGGAAGTTACGGCGGTGGAAGAGGCGCAGGAAAAAACTGCTGTACCTGAAGCAGAGACTGGAGAAGAACAAAAAAACAAGGATCAGCCGATAAAAGAGAAAGAGGGTGATACCAATTCGCCTTAGGCGGTGGTAGAGAGATTCTGTTGGTTGTTCAGCTCATGGTGGAACGAGCTAACAGGTCCGTTGAATCCCTGCTCCCTGTAGGAGCTTGCCCCTGCGAGCGATCACTCTTCCGGAAGTATACGTTTACCCAACCGACTGCTGAGTCAGATCATCGTAATAAATAAAAAAATAAGCAGGAAAAGCATGCGAAAATTATTTGGAACAGACGGAATCAGAGGTGTGGCAAATACTTATCCCATGACAACCGAGATTGCCATGCAGGTGGGGCGGGCCATTGCCTTTATTGTAAAAAACAGAAAAGGCAGGCACCGGATTGTTATAGGAAAGGATACCCGCGTTTCCGGATATATGCTTGAAAATGCCCTTGCTGCCGGAATCTGTTCCATGGGTGTTGATGTTTTACTGGTAGGACCTCTGCCCACGCCGGGTATCGCCTTCATTACCACCTCCATGCGTGCCGATGCGGGAGTGGTCATATCTGCTTCCCATAATCCTTTTCAGGATAACGGTATTAAGATCTTTTCCGGTGACGGTTTTAAGCTTCCTGATGAACTGGAGGCAGACATTGAGGATCTTATCTTCTCCCAGAAAATGGCAACCCTGCGGCCTGTTGCCGAGGAAGTCGGAAAAGCGGCACGAATAGAAGATGCCAAGGGCAGGTATATTGTATTCTTAAAGAATATCTTTCCCAAGAAGTTGAGCCTTGATGGTATGCATATCATCCTTGATTGCGCCAATGGTGCAACATACGGTGTTGCTCCTCACGTCTTTGAGGAACTTGGTGCAAAAGTGACTACAATTGGTGTCAGTCCTGACGGAAAGAATATCAACCATGAGTGTGGTGCTCTGCACCCAGAACTGATGGCTGCAAAGGTGAAAAAGACCGGAGCAGATATCGGTCTGGCCCTTGATGGTGACGGTGATCGCCTGATTGTCAGCGATGAGAACGGCAAAGTGGTGGATGGTGACCATATCATGGCAATCTGTGCCAGGGATCTGATAAAAAAGAGGAAGCTGAAAAAGAAAACACTTGTGACCACCGTCATGTCCAATATGGGTCTTGGTGTTGCCATGGAAAAAATGGGCGGCAAAATGGTACGAACCCAGGTGGGCGACCGCTATGTTGTGGAGGAGATGCGCAGGAAAGGGTATTCCTTTGGCGGTGAGCAGTCCGGGCATCTGGTGTTTCTCGATCATATTACAACGGGAGACGGCAACCTTGCTGCTTTGCAGCTATTGGCAATCATGCAGAAACGCCAGAAACCTCTTTCTCAACTGGCAAAGGTCATGAAATCCTATCCCCAGGTTCTCAATAATGTGCGTACAGCAAAAAGAATTGATCTTGAGAATTTTCCTGATTTCCAAAAAGCAGTGAAAAAGATGGAGAAAAAACTGGGAAATAGCGGGCGTATTCTGGTGCGGGCATCCGGTACTGAA
>JANTGG010000104.1 GCA_024763035.1 Desulfocapsa sp.
CACTGATTGTGCGAAAGGTCTTGCTGCCAAGGGTATAGTGGTAGGTGTTTACCTGGTTCTGCAGACCAAGCACAACCAGTTTCTCATCGGTATAGAGGGCGACATCATGATTATGATTAAACAGCAGGAGCGTTGGTTCCAACGGTTTTGCCAGCACATCCCTGCCCATGAAAGGAGCCTTGTAGGGAAGACCAAGCAACCCGAGAACCGTTGGAGCAATATCCATCTGGCTGATCGGGGTCTGTATTTGTTTTGGGAAAATATGATCGGGTGCCAGTATCAGAAGTGGGATTTCGTAGCTGGTGAGGGGAATTTGCGCCTCTCCATACACCCTGGCACCATGATCGGCAACCACCACAAAGAGTGTGTCTCCATACCATGAGCAACCTTTGGCTCTGCCAAAGAAGCTGCCGAGGGAATAATCAGCGTAGAGCACTCCTGCGTTTCTTCCGCCTCCCTTGGGGGGGACTCCCGGAATGCCCTCAGGAAAGGTATAGGGAGAATGATTGGATGTGCTCATGATAATGGAAAAAAAAGGTTTTCCCTGTCGGGAGAGTTTATCAAAATAGGAGCAGGCGTGTTGGAACAGATCCTGGTCGGATACGCCCCAGATATTAGTGAAAGTAGGATTTTGAATATCGAGGCGGTCACTGATGGCAAAGCCGTTTCCCCTGAAAAAATGGTTCATATTGTCAAATTGCCCGTACCCCCCATAGAGAAAACTCGTATGATAGCCGTTTTCCCGCATGACTTCCCCCCAGGTGGCGATGTTGTCACCGCCCGGGCGTTTTATGATGGATTCGCTGGGAATGGGGGGGAAGGAGGCACTGATCGCTTCAAGACCCCGTACTGTACGGGTTCCGGTGGCATAGGCACGGTTAAAAAATAGACCCTGTCTGGCAAATGTGTCGAGAAAAGGGGTCATCTGGTATGGTTGTTGTGTCATGGCTTCGTCTATGTCCAGTCCTTTTCCGCATGCGTCAACGTGCTCACATCCTAAAGATTCTTCCACAATAACAACAACATTCAGTTTTCCAAGACCATTTTCTTTTTCGGGAAATCTGCGGGAAATATCAGTGGGTTGTGCGGAGGCGAATACCCCGCCGGTTTTCAACAGATTTTTCCTGAGTATGCTGAACATCTCCAGGGAATCTTTATTACGGTAAAACTGCTTATAGTCAAGCTGATTGGTTCGAAATGCCTGAAAGAAGCTGCTGATACCGTTTGCAGTCAGTTCTCTTGCCACCCGATTGGAAGAGTGTCCGAGGGTGTTGGTTGAAAGTGTCAGAAGAGAAACTGCACAGAGCAGTAATAGTGTGCAAAAGAGCGGGACTCTGTGCCGAATCCTTGTCTGTATATGCATCCTGGTTCGAATGGGTGGCCAGATAAAGTATATCGTACTGCTGGTGATGAGTGCTGCAGCAAGAAGCACTTTGCCCACAGGATAACTTTGCCAGATATTTATAAAGACTTCATGGGGGTAAATTAGATAATCAACGGCAACCAGGTTAAAACGACCGTCAAATTCCTGGAAAAAGAAAAATTGTACAGCAGTAAGATAGAGGATAGCAAAGAGAAATACCCACAGGAAAGAGAGCATGAAAAAGCGACCTGCTGCAGAGTCGTAGAGGTGTTGGGGCATAAGCAGCAGGTACAGAGCAAAAGGGGTGAGCAGGTAGAGGGCTGTGGCAAGGTCGTTGATACATCCAAATCCGATGATGGCAGGAGTCTGCATCATGGGTACATGCGCTGCAGGTCCAAAGCTGAGCAGCAGCACCATACGCAGAAGAAGGGAGATAAGAAGATAGCTGCAGAAGAGTACATACAGGGGAGTGTAGCGACTGTTCAGCAGATATCCGGTTTGTTTGATGTGTGGCTGTTGTCCTGAAAGGGCGTGTTTTTTCATTGTGTGCTGTCCATAGCTGTTCTTTTTGACGCAATACTCCAGGCACACTTTTCACTATTTCCCTGTGGAAGGGATAGGTGCCATATTGCGCAGAAATTTCAGTGTACAGCACTGTTATGAAGAAACGATGAAGGGAGGAAAATTAGATGGCAGAGAGTCTTTGGACAACTGTTTCGGCATTCCCAAGCAGTGTGTCTGCCATTTTGATATGACCGATATCACGCCAGTTACAGCCCAGTAGCGATGCGCCGTAGGAATCTATCGCCACCGGGTCTGCAGATACGGCAAGCTTATTGACAGGGGGATCACAATGGTTACCCCAGAGATGTGCTTCCGCCATGCCGACGGAGGCATCGAGCAGGGTGAAATCAGGTGTCCGGTATCGGTTGAGGTCGAAGATGGACTCCTGCATTCGTTCATGGAAGGCGGATTTTCCCCAACCGCCATTTCCGCGAAAATGTGAGGGCGGGGCACAGCCCATCATATTTTTCATGGTCAGTGTGACTTTTGCAAGCGTGTGCACCTTCAATACTGGAACAGAGAGAAGGAATACCTCGTCGAGAATGGATGGCAGATGCATCACCGGCCACCGTTTACAGTCCGGGTCTTCTTTTCTGGTCAGGTCTTCGGTGTTCAGGTCAAGAAGGGGGATCTTTTTTTCCGCACAGAGTTTTGTGTAGCCCAGCATCTGAAAGGGGTGGTGGGTGTTATATTCAAGGGAACCGGTTCCCTCCCCTATGATAATGTTTGTTTGCGGAACTCTGTTTTCCAGATACTCCACAAGCCAGTGTATCAGTATCACCGGAGTGGTGATTGGCGGTTCCAAGGCTTCCACCAGATTTGGTTTGATAAGGACTGCTTTTCCTGCCGGAATACGACCGGGAAGATCTGCTGTGTCAAGGAGCGCCCACAGGTCTTCCCGAAGAGAGCAAATGTTCAAGGCGTATAGTTTTTCTGCGGACATAACGTTTTTGTGTATGTGGCACCGTTTGTTTAAACGTGGATTGAAGAAAGTACTCTTTTGTAAACGCATTTCAGAATATGATTAGCAATTGTACCTTGATGCTAATCATATTTCAGAATGGACTCAGATTCCCGGTAAGGATACTCCCTTTACAGACTTTAGGGAATATTATATAAGATGAGCAACGTTGTTTCTTGCATGCAATCGTATTCTCTTCAATTGGAGTCTCAATAATGATCAGCCTTACAGTCGACAGGGAAGAGTGTAAAAAATGCTCCTCCTGTATTTTGGAGTGCCCCTTTGATCTTATCAATGAGGATAAAGAGGGATACCCCCAGTTACGGAAGGCTGCAGTGAAGAAGTGCATCCGCTGCGGGCATTGTATGGCAGTCTGTATGGCGGATGCCCTTGATATCACTATTTCCCCTCTGGCACAAAGTCCTGCTGTAAACCGTGATCTCCTGCCGTCTCCAGAGGCTGTTGAACATTTTCTGCTAAGCAGACGTTCCATTAGAAGTTATAAAAAGAAAACTGCTCCCCATGCACTCCTCCGTGAAATTCTGGAGACAAGCAGATATGCACCAAGTGCCCATAACTGTCAGCCTGTGCATTGGCTTATGGTGGAAGATCCGCAGCAGGTTCAGCGTCTTTCTGGGATGGTGGTTGAATGGATGCGGGAACTGAAAGTCTTTCCGGGGCTTATTCGTGCCTGGGATCAGGGGGTGGATAAGGTTCTTCGCGGCGCACCACATCTTGCTATCAGCCATGCCGATCCGGCAGCCAGTGAACATCCGGTGGAAGACTGCACCCTTGCCACTGCCTATCTTGATCTCGCCGCACATGGTCATGGAATCGGCAGCTGCTGGGCAGGTTTTCTGGTGCAGGCCTTTCAGCATTATCAGCCGCTTATTGACGAGCTGAATCTTCCGGAAAATCATAAGGTGTACACGGCTCTGATGCTTGGTTATCCAAAGTTCAGATATCGGCACATTCCTAAACGGGACGATCTGAAAATCAGCTGGTTATAGCTTTTTTTCTGCCGCTACTCGTTAGCTGTTTTCCTCGCCTCTTCCTGCTGTTGATTGACAAGTGCCTGCACGGCTTTTGCTTTGTCGATGGGAGCTTGAATCTGGTTGACGGCGTCGTGTGCGGTTTTATCGGTGAACTGTTCAATACTACTTTTTTCTTCCTCTTCACTGTTACTGCAGGCTGTTACGGAAACGCTGAGCAGCAGGGCTGTGCAAAGAAGTGCAGTTATCTGTTTTGTCTTCATGAAATCCTCCTGATTTGTATTTTTTTAAAGTATCACAGAAGAGTTTTTTTGTATGTAACGGGAGGCAGAGTGAAACACTGTGAATCGCTTGCAGGTGCAACCCCACAGAAATGAAACGTACGGGGTCTTATCCCTGCAGGTATCTCGATTCTTTCAGACCTTCAAGCAGCACAAAACGACCCAGGGATATCACAGGGCAGGGGAAAGACTTAACAAAGAGCGGGTTGTCGCAGAGCCCTCCGGAGAGGTACACTGTCTCCGGCTTTTTGGCAAAGTTATAGGCATTCACGGCGATGCTCTTCACAAATTTTGCCACTGCTTCCGTCTCACTGCTGCCCGTAACCACTGCATCGAAAATATGGCTCATCCCCAGAACTCCGCAGGTGACTGAAAAGGAGCTTTTGGGAACGGAAACACCATGGAAGTCGATATCATAGTATTTTTCCAGGAGCTCAATGGTGAATCCCATGGAGGCACCGCATTCTGCGTTCCATCCCATATCGCTGATCTTCCCTTCCCGGTAGGACACATATTTGATATCCCGGCTTCCGCAATCCAGGAGGGTGAAAGATTCTTCAGCAATCAGGCTGATGCCGCCACGGGCAAGGGCGGTGAGCTCGTTCACATACTGTTTTGCATACCGCTTTCCATTGTGTCCCGTTGCCAGATCAACCTGAATTTTCCGATCCAGGGCTCTGGTGGCAGTCAGACGGGGCGGATCGGATGATTCCGTATCGAGAATCTTACAGTAGGATGTGCCGAAATCAGCCAGGAGCATTGTTTATGACCTTTTTGAGACGGGACCGGAGAGTTCAAGGAAAGCCTGAATCTTTGCCCTGGCACTGTTTCCGGCGCTAACGTCACAGTCAAGGTAGAGTCCGTGCGGATGCCTGGCGGCAAGGTGTCTGGCAATGGCTGTTTTGGCACAAAATGACTGGGCAAAGAAGATGGTGGGGACATCAGCGTTGAAGTGCATTTCCAGGTCAAGGTTATCCGGAGTTTTGTTTTCCATGCAGCGTGCCCATCCGTAGATATGAGTGGTGTCGGGGAAAAGCTCCAGGATGGAAAAATCCCGGGGCGGTACACCCCAGAAGCCGGCAGTTGCCGGACATGGAGGGTGTTCTTTGTAAGGATTTACTGTCTGTACCGAGGCAGTGATGTCTGTCATGCGGCTGAGCAGATCCCCTTTTGTCTTACAAAGCGGTGTGCCGAAATTCTCTTTGTCATCGTTTCGGGTGCGAATGATTTCGGTATCAGGAAGAATATCAGAGAGTACCGTGGCTGTATGGACAGCACAGTCGCATTTACCGGCACCGGTATCAATGTATATGCGTTCCGGGCGGATGGTGACGGCATTTGCCACCACCGTACGCAGAATTCCGCAGTAAACCCTGGGCAGAAAGGGAGACGCTGTCTCGATATTGATTTTTCCCTGGGGTTCGTCAAGATCATATATCTCGATATCGGGAGAGGCAAGTGTCTTTATAACGGCAAGGGGTGGGATTCCCACAATGCCCACGCGCTGTCTGTCTGCTGTTGTCATCTTTTATGTTCCCTGCCTGTGCAGGATGACAAACCCGACGATTCCAAAGAGGAAATGAATGAATATCGCCGCAAAAAAGGGTGTTACCAGCCCTGCTTTTGCCAGCGACTGCAGTGCTCCCCACAGTCCCCAGGCAACAAATGCCATCCCGCAGCTGACCGGGATGGCAACGGAAAGATCCCTGCCCCATTTCCTGTAGGACAGCAGGAGGATGGGGAGCCCAAGGACGAGGAGGGGGATGCCCAACAGGGCATAGGAGACCCGGCTGTAAAAGTTGGTTTTGGCAATAAAAGTTTCCCGTTCCGATTTCTGGTTTATGGAATCATGGAACAGTTCGGTGAGGGAGAGCTCTGCTGCTTGATATTTGGGGACAAAAAAACTTTCCGGTGCTTCGGGAAAGTTGAAGTTCTTCTCGTCAAAGAGGGTCGTTGTGTAGCCGATATTGCGGACGAACCGTTGAATTTGTCCCTTGCTGAGCATCCATGTCTTATCTTTGTACTCTGCTTTGTCTGCAGTAATAAGAGACTGCAGGTTGTGATTATTATTCCAGCTGGAGTAAGAGAAGTTCCGAAAGATATCTTTATCCAGCCAGGGGCGGGCAAAGGAGTAGAAACCATCCTGCCCCCGATAGTAGAAACGACCGTTTCGATAGATCCCCAGGGGGATCATATTGTTTACTTTTTCGTACCAGATGGTGTTGGTGGCGGCAATGGTATAGGGCAGCAGCCATTGTGCCATGGCAAGAAAAATCATGGTGTAGAGAATACCGCCAATGAGAATGGGATTGACGATGGTTCGCAGGTGGATACCACTTGCCATTATGGCAGTCAGTTCGTTGTTGTGGGTTAAAAGTCCCAGGGTGACGACTCCGGAGAGGAGGATGAGAATGGGACCGAGCTGGTCAACGATAAAGGGAATATTTAACAGGAAAAACTTTGCAAGCATGGTGACGGACTGACCGGCACGCATGAAATTGTCTATTTTTTCAAAGAAGTCGACCAGGATATAGATTGCCACAAAGCCTGCTGCGACCGTAAAGAACGTGCGGGTAAACTGGGCGAGTATATATCTGTTGAGGAGGTTCACTGGGATTAGATGCGAAAGAGACGGTGGGCAAGGAAAAATCCGAGACCGACCATGCACAATCCGGCGATATTGGAGAGGGCAATATAAAAGAGGGCATGCAGATATTCTCCCACTTTTATCAGCTGCACCGATTCACGGGCAAAGGTGGAAAAGGTGGTGAAGCCGCCAAGAAAGCCGGTGAAGACGAAGAGTCGGAACGACTCGGTGATGGCAACATGATCAAAATATGACCAGAGGATACCTATGAGCAGACAGCCGGTAAGGTTGGCAATAAACGTCCCTGCGGGAAACGTCTGGGAGTGGAACGCCTGGGCAGCAAGAAAAATAAGATATCTTCCCGCAGATCCGATTGCTCCACCGATGGCAACTGCAAATATTTTTTCCATCTCGTTTGAGAAAAAGTTTAAATAGAGTATGTTTGGCGTATTATTCTACACCACTCAGGAATACCATCATCATTCATATACGTCAAGAAGAAGGAAGAAATATGAATCCTCTGGTTTGTGCAGTGCATGTGAGGGCGGAGCCTCCAAGCCTGCAGGACAATACCGCAGATTATGACCGGCTCTGCCAGGCCATTGAAATGCAGCTGCCGGATAAACTGCCACTGGAGCTGCCCTTTATCCGCATTGTTGCCGTGTGCAGAAAATTCCGCGAAGCCGGTTTTACAGGCTATGCACTGCTGAACAGTCTGCCGGACAGGTGGGTGCTTGCTGATTTTCTGGCTGCGAAGCCTGAGCATATCGCAGGTGTTGCCCTGGATCTTGGGACCACACACCTCGAAGCCAGTCTGATTGATCTGCAGACCGGTGATGTGCTTGCAAAAGACAATCTTGAGAATGCCCAGATTGTTTTCGGGGCAGACATCCTCAGTCGTATCCATCATGCGACCGGAAAAAGGCGGCAACAGAAAGCGGTGGATTCCGAATTTTTAGATCCCGGTCTCACAGAATTGCAGCAGCTGATCGTGTCAGCGGTGAATGATCTGTGCACCAGGCTTGCGTCATCTGCAGGAATTGATCCTGAAGAAATTCGTGCTCTGGCAGTTTCCGGCAACACCACCATGGCGCATTTGTTTTTGGGAGTGGACCCCTATCATATCTGCCGTGAACCATACACCCCCCTTTTTAATCGAGTGCCATACATTGAAGCTTCTCTCATCGGGCTTGGTCTTCACAAGGCAGCGTCAGTCTGGGTAATGCCTTCTGTGGGGAGTTATTTCGGTGGTGATCTTATCTCCGGAATTCTTGCATCGGGGATGGCACAGTCTGCCGAAACCCGAATGCTGATAGATGTGGGAACCAATGCCGAGGTTGTGCTTGGTAACAGTGAGTGGCTGATTGCCTGTGCCGGGGCGGCAGGGCCTGCCCTTGAGGGGGGAGTTGCCAAAATGGGCATGCGGGCAGGACCCGGAGCCATTGAGTATGTTCATATTGATCCGGATTCGCTGGTTCTTGAATATCGAACCATCGACAATGCGCCGGCTGTGGGAATCTGCGGTTCGGGACTGATTGATCTGGTTGCTGCACTGTACCTCTGTCAGATTATAGATATCCGCGGAAAAATAAAGGATCCGCAGGCCGAAACCGATACGGCACGTTCTGCCTTTATGCGGGAACGTATACGGGTGAAGGATGGAATGCGATCCTTTTTGCTTACCGATACCGGTGACAACGGGGAAGTTCTGCTGGAACAGATAGATCTTGATGCCATGATGCGTTCAAAGGCAGCCATGTACGCAATCCTGACCACTCTGGTGAATCAGGTGGGGCTGGCCTTTTCAGACCTGGAAGAAATTATTGTGGCCGGGGCATTCGGCAGGCACATCAATCCCCAGAGTGCCGTAACCCTTGGGATGCTGCCGGATCTTCCTCTTTCTGTATACAGGGCTGTGGGCAACAGTTCCCTGCAGGGGGCGGAGCAGGTACTTCTTGATGAAGATGCACGTCTGGCCTGCGAAGCGATCGTTTCGAGCATCACTTACCTGGAACTGAATGTGAATCAGGAGTTTATGCTGAGGTTTTCCGGATCAAAGTTCATTCCCCATACGGACACTTCTCTTTTTCCTTCTGTCCCGAATTTTAACACTTCTGCAGAGTGATGAGAATCACTCCTGGTGTGAAGGCTTGAGGGGCTTGCTTTTTAGGGAAAAGCTGTGGTATGGTTTCAAGATGTCGTATATTCTGTACATCCTTGAAAAGTAAAGACAATGGCAGAACAGACTCTTTTATCGTCATTTTTCATCCCCGGTCGTTTGTCTGGATGATTTGGCGAAAAATGAAAGGAACGGTCGATTTATTTATCATCACCCCGGCTAT
>JANTGG010000105.1 GCA_024763035.1 Desulfocapsa sp.
GCTTCACTCCGCATAGTGTAGTGCAGCGGATAGTGGGCTATGCTTTCATTATGCCTGGATTTCTTCGACGCTTTTTCCGCGAAGTTCTGCAATCCTTTCTGCAGACCGAAGATTCTTAAGCCCATCCAGAGTGGCTTTAACCATATTATGCGGATTGTGAGACCCCAGACATTTGGTCAATATATTGGTCACCCCGACAGCTTCAAGAACCGCACGAACAGGACCGCCGGCGATTACACCGGTTCCTTCGGAAGCGGGCTTCAACAGAACCTTGCCTGCGCCATACCTGCCGGTAATCTGGTGGGGAATGGACACGTCGGAAAGAGAAACGGAGGACATATCTTTTCTGGCCTTTTCCACACCTTTACGAATGGCTTCAGGAACCAGATTTGCTTTCCCCAGTCCGTATCCAACCTTTCCTTTTCCATCACCAACGACAACAATGGCACTGAAACTGAATCTCCGTCCACCTTTGACTACTTTGGCAACACGGTTGATAAAAACAATCTTTTCTATAAGTTCGTCGGAACCTTCATTCCTGGAACGCTTAAAATCTGCCAAGGGACACCCCCGTTACTCGTTTATAACGTTAAAATTGAATTCCGCCTTCCCTAGCTCCTTCGGAAAGTGCTTTCACCCTGCCGTGATAAATATATCCACCACGATCAAAAACAACCTTACTCACACCGGCATTCTTGGCTTTTCCTGCCAGCAGAACACCTACCTGTTTCGCAACACCGCTTTTGCTTGTATCTTCCCCGCTTTGAAAATCCTTATCCACAGAGGACATGGAAGCAACGGTTTTTCCGGAAGAATCATCTATAATCTGGGCATAAATATGCTTGTTACTCTTAAAAACCCGAAGACGGGGCTGATCACTGTTGCCAGTAATTTTCTTACGGATTCTGCGAACCCGTTTAGCCCTGGCTACTTTCTTTGCATTGGTCTTAGCCATTTTTCTCTACCATTACAGTTAGGATCGTTACCGCAGTAACGATATATTATTAAGCTGCGCCGGCCTTACCGACCTTACGTACAATATGTTCATCTTCGTAGCGGATTCCCTTCCCTTTGTACGGCTCTGGTTTCCGAATCTCACGAATCCTGGCAGCGGTTAAGCCGAGTAGTTCTTTATCAATTGATTCAACAATAATCTTATTGCTGCCGTCTACACTGATTTGAATTCCCTCGGGAAGGGCAAACTCAACAGGATTGGAATATCCGACATTCAGTGTCAAAACCTTCCCTGCCATATTCGCCTTATATCCTACGCCTTCAACAATCAGAGTTTTCTTAAACCCCTGATCTACGCCGACAACCATGTTGTTAATAAGACTCCTGGTCAGTCCGCGGAATGCATTAGTTCTTTTACTGTTATCCCTGTTGGCGACGAGAATCTGCTGATCTTCAAGTGTTACCTCAAGTTCAGGCATAATCTCACGATCAAGTTTTCCCTTACCGCCGCTTATAGAGATGTGCTGCCCGTTTAAATCCACCTTGACACCTGATGGAATGAGGACAGGTTGTTTACCAATACGAGACATAATTACCTCCGTTAGCTGCTGGTCTTACCAGACCTCGCAAAGAATTTCTCCGCCAACATTATTGGCCCTTGCGGTTTTATCAGTAATAATGCCCTGAGAGCTTGAGAGTATGGCGATACCGAGTCCATTAAGAACTTTTGGAATCGCATCTACTCCGGCATATTTTCGTAAACCGGGTTTACTGACACGTTTAATTCCGGTGATTACCGGAGTAGTATCAGCTGCGTATTTTAAATTGACTGTTAAAGTTCCCTGAGGTCCATCTTCTGCAACGGAATAATCGGTAATATACCCTTCCTCTTTAAGAACTTTGGCAACGTTGACCTTTGCCTTGGATGTTGGCATTGATACAGCGTCAAATCTTGCCATCACTCCATTTCTGATCCTGGTCAGCATATCTGCCAGGGGATCGCTCATTGACATGGCGAACTCTCCTTATATAAATAATATGTTAGCGATTCTACCAGGATGATTTTGTTACACCGGTAACTTCGCCCTTAGAAGCAAGACTACGAAAACAGATACGGCACATGCCGAATTTTCGTATAAACGCTTTAGGTCGCCCGCATAACGGACACCTGTTATATTTGCGCACCTCAAATTTTGGCTTTCGTTTTGCTTTCGCAATGAGAGATTTCTTTGCCAAACTGTCCTCCAGATCTTTATGAAATTTTTCTACAGCAATAATTTAGTACCTTACAGATAATTTTCTCGGAATCTTCGCTTACCTGTTTTTTTCACAAGAAAATTTCTAATAAGGTCCTTATGCCGGTTTACCGTTCATCACCGGTGTTAGTTTTTAAAAGGCATTCCCAGAGATTTCAGAAGGGCATATCCTTCTTTGTCCGTCGGGGCTGAAGTTACTATTGTAATATTCAAACCTTTAATTTTGTCAATTTTATCGTAATCAATTTCTGGGAAAATGATCTGCTCTTTAATACCCAGTGAAAAGTTTCCCCGGCCGTCAAAGCACTTTGGAGAGATTCCTCGGAAATCACGAACCCGGGGGAGAGCTATATTGACGAGTTTACTTAAAAAATCGTACATTACGTCAGAGCGCAGTGTTACACGGCAGCCTATCGGCATGCCTTCACGAAGTTTGAATCCGGCGATTGACTTTTTGGCCTTTGTAACAACAGCTCGACGTCCGGCAATACGGGTCAGCTCTTCCACAGCACCATCAATAATTTTTGGATTCTGTACAGCTTCACCCAGTCCCATATTGAGAACAATCTTCTCGACTTTTGGAATCTGCATGACATTTGTATATCCAAACTCTTCCTGCAGAGCTGGTTTACACACATCGGTATAATGGTCTTTCAGCGTACCCATTTGATACTCCTGGCTAATGCTTTATATCTGTTTATTTGCTTTCGATGGATTCGCCGCAGCTTTTGCAAAAGCGGATTTTAGTGCCATCTTCCAAGGTTTTCCTGCCGACTCGTCCGGTCTTTGTGCACTCCGGACATATCAACTGCAGATTAGAAACATGAATTCGAGCCTCACGGTGCACGATCTGTCCCTGCTGATTTGCTTCGGTCGCCTTGGTATGGCGCTTGATCATATTAACACGCTCAACCAGGGCGTTGTTATCAGCCGGGAAGACTTTCAGAACCTTACCGACTCTTCCCTTATCTTTGCCAGCTATAACTTCTACCTGGTCATTTTTCTTTAAGTATGTTTTGCCCTTTCCCATCTTCAAACCCTTTTTATCAATACAGCTGAATCAGCTGAGATTGTATGATAAATATCTTATAAAACTTCAGGTGCCAGGGAGATGATCTTCATAAATCCCTGATTTCGTAATTCACGCGCCACAGGGCCGAAAATACGTGTTCCAAGAGGCTCCCCTGTTCCGGAGAGAATCACTGCCGCATTCTCATCAAATTTTACCCATGTATCATCCATCCGTTTCATCTCTTTCACGGTGCGGACAACAACAGCCTTCATGACATCACCCTTCTTTACTTTAGCATTCGGCATAGCCTCTTTCACGGTGACGACAATTACATCTCCAATGGAGGCGTACCGCCTTCTGGTACCGCCCAGAACCCTGATGCAGAGTACTTTTTTTGCTCCTGAATTGTCTGCGACATTCAGTACTGTCTCACTTTGTATCATAATTTCACCAGATTACACATCTATCGTGTTTTCTAAAGTTGGAGTCCGAAACATAATCAGACGGCTTGTCTGATCACGTCACGTAAACGCCAGCGTTTTTTCTTACTTAATGGACGACACTCTTCAATCTTGACAATATCGCCGATGTTGCAGGTATTTTCTGGATCATCTGCAAGATACTTCACACTTTTTTTGATATATTTACCATAGAGTTTGTGACGAACCTTACGCTCCACACGGACAACAATACTTTTTTCCATCCTGTTACTGACTACTGCACCAGTACGGGTCTTTTTAATTTTTTTTGTCTCACTCATGATTGACTCAATTAGAGTTATTGTAATACCGCAATACGGTTTAAATACTATGTTTATGCTTCCTGTTTCTCGTTGCCAAGGGTATGAATCCGTGCAATATCTTTACGGATAAGCTTTAAACGGGAACTGTTCTCCAGAGGTCTGATCTTATGCTGAAATGTGAGATTAGCTAACTCTTCTTTCAGTTCAGTCAATTTTTTCTGCAGATCCTCAGGAGACATAGTACGCAGTTCATTCATTTTCATAATGTACTCCGTTTGGAAATGACCTTTGTCTTAAAGGGAAGTTTAGCAGCAGCAAGTGTCAATGCCTGAAAAGCAAGCTCTTCATCAACACCGGACAGCTCATATATAATTTTGCCGGGTTTGGTGACCGCAACCCAATACTCGGGACTACCTTTACCTTTACCCATACGAGTCTCGGCTGGTTTTTTTGTCATCGGTTTATCGGGAAAGACACGAATCCATACCTGACCGCCACGCTTAATCTTTCTGTTAATGGCAATACGGGCAGCCTCAATCTGCTGGGCAGTAAGTTTACCGCTTTCCAAAGCCTTCAAGGCATAATCACCGAAAGATATCGTGGAACCACGATGCGCTTTTCCACGCACCTTTCCCTTGAATACCTTTCTATGTTTAACTTTTTTGGGACTTAACATTCTTCAACTCCAAATATAAGAGGGATTTCTGCAGGCTCAAACCATTTAACGACTTTCGCCGGCATCGCTGCCGCTGAGAACTTCACCTTTAAAAATCCAAACTTTAATTCCTATAATACCGTATGTGGTATTGGCTTCAGCGAGCGCATAGTCAACATCTGCACGCAGAGTATGAAGGGGCACACGTCCTTCACGAACCCATTCACAGCGAGACATCTCTGCTCCTCCCAAGCGACCGGAGCAGGAAATTTTAATTCCCTGGACACCGAATCGTAACGCAGAATTGACAGCCTTCTTCATTGCCCGCCTAAAAGCAACACGACGAACAAGCTGTTGAGCAATGTTTTCAGCAACAAGCTGAGCATCGGCTTCAGGACGTCTGACTTCCTGAATGTCAATGACTGCTTTTCTGTTGATCAGTTTTTCGAGATCTTTTTTCAGCGCTTCAATCTCGGAACCCTTTTTACCAATAACGATACCCGGACGCGCAGTGAGAATTTTCGCTTTCACTTTCTCGCCTGTGCGCTCAAGAATGATCTTGGAAAGTCCGGCATGCTGGAGACGTTTCTTTAGAAACTTCCTGATTTTCTGGTCTTCAATAAGAAACTCCGAGTAGTTCTTATTGGCATACCAGACGGAATCCCATGTCCTAGTGATGTTCAGTCTGATCCCTAACGGGTTAACTTTCTGCCCCAAAATAATCCTCCAGCAATACGCTTAGTTCAATAAAATATAAAAAAATGTGAGTCATACCCTTTACACTGACGATTGTAAAGAATTATTCTTCGTCAAGTACCACTGTAATATGACTGGTTCGTTTAATAATACTAGTGGCGCGTCCCATTGCCCGCGGGCGAATACGTTTGAACGAGGGACCACCATCTATAAAAATCCTTTTCACATAGAGATTATCAACATCTATCTGATCATCCTGTGCGGCATTTGCTACAGCAGACTCAATAACCTTGCGCAGAATCAATGCACCTTTTTTCGGCATAAATCTGAGTGTGGTGACAGCCTTGTCAACTCCCATCCCTCTGACAACGTCAGCAACGAGTCTTGCTTTCTGAGGAGAAATGCGAATTCTTCTCCCAACGGCACGAGCTTCCATACTATATACTCCTAATTCTTACCTGAACCCAGATGTCTGTTAACGTTTTCTATCGGAAGCATGTCCGTAATAAGTCCTGGTAGGTGAAAACTCACCAAGCTTATGACCAACCATGTTCTCTGAAACAAAGACAGGGATAAATTTTCTTCCGTTATGCACTGCAAAAGTCAGCCCGACCATATCCGGAGAGATATCCGAACGTCTTGACCAGGTTTTAATGACCTTACGAGAGCCGCTCTCAATGGCAGCATTGACCTTTTTCATCAGATGATCATCAATAAAAGGTCCTTTTTTGACTGAACGAGCCATTCTTTGCTCCTTATAAATTAACGACGTTTCTTGACAATGTACTTGTCAGATTCTGTATTGGTTCTGGTCTTATACCCTTTCGTTGGCTGTCCCCATGGAGTACATGGATGACGACCACCGGAACTCTTTCCTTCACCACCGCCCATAGGATGATCAACGGGATTCATGGCAACTCCGCGCACGTGTGGACGTTTCCCCATCCACCTGCTGCGACCGGCTTTACCAAGCTTCTGACTCTCATGCTCGCGATTGCCAACCTGACCGATACATGCACGGCAGAGTTTATGGAATTTGCGAACCTCACCGGAAGGCAGACGAACAAGAACATGATGCCCTTCTTTAGCCATCAGCTGAGCGGCGACGCCGGCACTGCGGACAAGTTGAGCTCCCTTACCAATCTTCATCTCAATGTTATGAATGATGGTACCGAGGGGAATATTGGTGAGGGGAAGACAGTTGCCTGTCTGAATATCCACATTGTCGCCGGCAACCACCTGATCGCCAACAGAGAGGCCTTTGGGGGCAAGAATATATCTCTTCTCGCCGTCAACATAAGTCAGCAATGCAATATTGGCGGATCTGTTCGGGTCATATTCAATGGAAACGACCTTGGCTGCAATATCAGTTTTATTTCGTTTAAAATCAATTATACGATATTTGCGCTTATGACCGCCGCCTATATGACGTGATGTTATGCGTCCGTAGTTATTCCGACCACCGGTTTTTGAAAGACTGGCAAGCAGGCTCTTTTCAGGACCTGTTTTGGACAATTCAGCATTCTGAATTGACACATGGTGTCTTTTGCCTGGTGATGTCGGTTTATATGTCTTAATTATTGTCATGATTTCCCAATCGCTCCATCAAGGTATATTGGAATTACAGCTTTCCTGAATCGGTTTATACGAGAGTTCTGCCCATCAGCTTTTTTTAAAGTTGATCGGTAAAGTTAATCTCGCCTTCAGACAGGGTCACATATGCTTTTTTCCAATCATTGGTAAAGCCGGTGAAACGTCCTACTCTTTTTTGCTTACCGTGCACATTGGCGGTATGAACATGCTTGACCTTCACATCAAACATCCGCTCGATAGCGTTCTTAATTTCGATCTTATTTGCGGTGGGGTCAACCTTGAGAACGATTTTTCCGTCAACTTCCTGCTGAATCGCTGCCTTTTCTGTCAGACAGGGCCCCCTGAGTATTTTATGTTCACTTTTCATGCCATCAACCTCTTTTCAAGGGTCTCCACTGCCGGTTTCAACAGGATCAGCTTCTTATGCAGAAGGATATCGTAAACATTGAGCCCTTCGGTGGGAAGAACCTTAAAACCGTTTACGTTACGTGCTGATTTATTAACATTTTCGTTGGCACCATCCGTTATTATGAGGCAGTTTTCAAACTCAAAGCCCTTCATAATGTTGACAAAATCTTTCGTCTTGATGGTATCCATCACAAAGTCGTCAATTACCACAAGGTTCCCCTCCTGAAGACGGGCACTCATGGCCATGGCAAGGGCCTGTTTTTTGACCTTACGGTTCACTTTAAAGCTGTAATCCCGAGGTTTTGGGCCAAATGTTACACCACCGCCTCTCCAGATGGGAGAATTATTGGTTCCCGCACGTGCCCTGCCGGTACCCTTCTGACGCCATGGTTTTGCTCCGCCGCCCCGGACTTCAACTCTTGTCTTGGTACAGGCATTTCCTGTACGCTTTGCGGCACGCTGCATACGCACGATGTCATGAAGCAGATGCTCCTTGACCTTGAGATCAAATACCGAGGCATTGAGCTCAATCTCGCCGACTTTTTCATTACTGATGTTAACCAAATCTACAGTTGACATTATTTACTCCTTGAGCCAATCATCTTCTGGCTGGATTACTTACTGAAAAGCTTGAGAAGACCCTGTTTGGCCCCTGGTACTGAACCCTTTAACAAGATAAGATTTTCGTCAGCGCGCACGTCGACAACAATCACATTTTTCTTTAAAATGGTGGCATTCCCCATACGCCCCGGCAGTTTCTTACCTTTGACCACGCGAGCAGGCCAGGCACTGCAACCGATGGAACCGGGTCTTCTATGGAATTTAGAGCCGTGTCCTCCAGGACCGCCGCTAAAGCCATGACGCTTCATAACACCCTGAAACCCCATACCTTTTGAGGTCCCTTGAACGTCGATAACATCACCTATCTTAAAGAGTTCTCCAAGGGTCACTTCCTGACCGGCTTCGAACTCTTCGGGTTGAGCTACTCGAAACTCTTTCACATGGTAAAAACCATCAGTACCGGCCTTTTTAAAATGACCGGTGGCGGGTTTATTGATCCGTTGAGCTTTCTTTTCACCGAATCCCACCTGAATGGCATCATACCCGTCACTCTTCTGCGATTTTACCTGGAGCACCTTACAGGGTCCGGCTTCTACGACGGTCACGGGAATAACATATCCCATCTCGTTGTATACGCGGGTCATACCGACCTTTTTCCCTAATATACCCATTGTCTTTGGCATAAGCTTACCTATACTTCTTCTGATTAAGCGATAACAAACGAGTTGTTATGGCAGCTTTATTTCAACATCAACACCAGCTGACAGCTCCAACTTCATCAACAGATCAATGGTCTGTTGAGTAGGTTCAAGAATATCAAGTAGCCGTCGGTGAGTTCTCATCTCAAACTGTTCACGGGACTTTTTATCCACATGAGGTGACCGCAGTACACAAAATTTATTGACCGATGTGGGCAGCGGAATCGGACCGGCAACTGCTGCACCGGTACGTCTTGCTGTCTCAACAATCTCAAGGGTGGACTGATCAAGTAACTTATGATCATAGGCCTTTAAGCGAATACGAATCTTATCTGCAGGTATCATTATCCTTCCTTATTCAATAATCTCGCTGATAACTCCAGCGCCTACTGTACGTCCACCCTCACGAATGGCGAAACGCAGTCCGACATCCATGGCGATGGGTGTAATAAGCTCAGCCTCTACAG
>JANTGG010000106.1 GCA_024763035.1 Desulfocapsa sp.
CTCACACAATCTTGTAACAGCATAACGAATTGTTTTAACGAAAAACAAATAGGACGAAATGGGGGCGGATTTATTTTTCAAGCAATGTCCCCATTTTGTTAACAATCAGTGCCAGGAAACGCCATAAATAGCCGAACAATCGCATACACGCTGCCCCCAGGCACCTCCAGGTTTTGCGAAAGTAAGTTGTTATTCAATCCACCTGAGTTTTTCCGGCCTCTCCGGTAGTGCCGCTTAGGTTAGGTGATACAGGACGTTAGCACTCCATTATAGTTTACAGGTGACAAAATGATTGATCTGCATACACATACTTTTTTCAGTGACGGGGCTCTTGTGCCGGCTGAACATCTTCGGCGTGTTGAGGTTCTCGGATACCAGGCGGTTGCTATTACAGACCATGCCGACAGTTCCAATCTCGATTTTATTATTCCCCGTATTGTTCAGGCAGCTAAAGACCTGAATCCCCACTCGTCTGTACGTTTGCTCCCTGGAATTGAACTGACCCATGTCCCCCCTGCCCTGATCAGACCTCTCACTGAGCAGGCTCGAAAGCTTGGGGCGAAGGTTGTGGTTGTGCATGGTGAGACACCGGTTGAACCTGTGATAGAAGGGACAAA
Source organism: Desulfocapsa sp. (assembly GCA_024763035.1). Lineage (GTDB taxonomy): Bacteria > Desulfobacterota > Desulfobulbia > Desulfobulbales > Desulfocapsaceae > Desulfocapsa. Next base: position 618 of record JANTGG010000106.1, read on the forward strand.
CAGAGCTGCCATTGAGGCACGGGTGGATGTTCTCTCCCATCCGGGATTTATCTCAGAAGATGATGTCAGACTTGCCGCAGCCAATAGTGTCATGCTCGAACTTTCCGGCCGTAAAGGACATTCCCTTACCAACGGTCATGTGGCAAAGCTCGCCTTAAAGATTGGAGCAAAGCTGGCTGTAAATGCCGATGCCCACGATCCCGGTGATTTTCTCACTGTTGAAATGGCAAAAAAGGTTGGCTTGGGAGCCGGGCTCAGTGAAGAAGAATATACTCAAATACAAAAGAATATGGCTGATTTTGTTGCCAGCTTAAAATGATTATACAGGGGGCAGCATGGTGCCAGTTTTTAGACAAAATCATCTCTGAAATGGCAATATACACCACAACTGTCGCATTGTAACAGTGCCGTCACAGGTTTAAGACCTCAAAGGGTTACTGCAAAGAGTTGCATCTTACCGTTCATCGCTGGTGCCGGGGTTCCTGCCAGTATATTTAAGTGAATAATGTCCCGCATCTCCGATAAAAGGGAGGATAAGCAGTCGGAACAAAGTCACCTGCTTTGCATTCCTGTAGGGGGCAATACCAATCGTCATTCCCTCATGTCCCGCAACAGGCTGTGCCCGGTAAGTACCGAACAGTCTGTCCCACCAGGGGAAGTTAAAGCCGAAGTTACTGTTTGTTTCACGAATTATGACAGAGTGATGCACCCTGTGCATATCTGGCGTTACTACCAGCAGCCTCAGGTAATGATCCAGTTTCTTTGGCAAATAAATATTGCCGTGATTGAACATGGCAGTGCCGTTTAAGGTAATTTCAAAAATCAGCACAGCGGGCACAGGTACCCCCGCCCCTGCAACAACAATCATCTTGATAACCATAGATAAGAGTATTTCCAGAGGATGAAAACGTAGACCTGTGGTCACATCATAGTCAAGATCCGCATGATGGACCATATGTAGACGCCACAGGAGCGGAACTGCGTGAACCATCACATGCTGCAGATAAATAACCAGATCCAGAAGCAGTACTCCTGCCAACACGGAAAGCCAGCCGGGAAACTTTAAAAGAGTAAATAAACCCCAGTTATTATTTTGGGCGACAGCTGCCACCCCCACTGCTGCCATGGGAAACAGGAGCTTTACAAACAGTGAATCCAGGAAAATAATACTGAAATTAGTCACCCAGCGTTCTGTTTTTGAGACACTGAGCCATCGCCTGGGGGCAATAAGCTCCCAGGTAGCGATACAAGCCATGATTACCATGAAGAAGGTTATTCTTATCTGGGTTTCTGACATACTGTTTCCTCTCATAAATCCGGAAAACGATCTCTACCTGGAATATCTTAATGTGACCACTTCCATTCCGACCACTCTACCGTTTCACCTGACAGCTTACCGTTATTTACCGGTGTCAGTCATTTGATACGGAAGTCCTACAATATCACCGGCAGCATTAACTCCTGCATGAATACCGGCAGGACCGATCCCAGCAATAACAACATTGATGATTACTTCGGACACCAGTTTTTCCAAATTTACAGGAATGTTAAAAACTGACTATCTTGTCGCTCGTTTTTATAAGTTGATAAAGATCAGGTTGTTTGGCTCGACTATGATATCCTTCCTCCACACCGTGGAGGTCAAGAATTTTACCTCAGGCCTGTAATATTCCATCAGACAAGGTAAAGAGTTTTGCCTGATCGGAGATGGGGTACTTTGCCGAGGATAAAGATGCGTAGTTAACTGATGGACCGTCAAGAAAGATTGTCACCTCATCCATTTGCTCAAGCATAAGATTGCCAAGCCGGAAGCAATTCCAGAGGATTTCAGGATTGTCGCTGCAGGCGATAAGTGCGATATTCATTATTGTCTCCCTTGTAATATGAGTTGGTGTTGTTTTTATTCTGTTATCTTATGTTCCCGTTTAAGCTTGGTAAGCAGAAAATCGGCTCCCACGAGTGAAATTGACAGTTGTGGTGCGAGTTCCTGAGGGGTGTTTGCACCTTTTTGTACAGATTCCAATACTTCAGCTTCCAGTTCGTCAAACCAGTCTTCAAAGAGACCGATTATTTCAGGATTGCTAATGGCCTGCAACTGTCTGGAAGATGCAACGCGGTTGACAAGAGTCTGACACATTTTTGTTGGATCGACACCTTCGTCCATACATTCAGCCAGTCAGAGATTAACCATGCTGCCAACTTTTGAATCTTCTCCACTGCCAAGAATGTTTTGAAGAAACTCCACACGTTTTTCCTCATTCTGATGGCTGAGCAAATCACCTAAAACCTGGGCTATTTCAAACAGGGCTGTTGCCGGGTCCATCTCTGTTATGTGTTTTTGGAACGATGTCATAAAGCATTACCCCTGGATATTTTTTGTTTGGTATCTCTTTGGAATCGGTAAGCAGTGTATCAGCCAAAACCATTTTTTTGGGCAAGTAAATTTTCGGCCAGTTGTAAAAGATCCCGTATTCTCTTTATAGTGCTTTTGTCTGTCAGGCTGTAATAAACAAAGGGACCTTTTCTTTCGACGGAGACGAGCAGGGCACGACGAAGTTCTCGTAAATGATGAGATACAAGTGGCTGGGAAAGACCTAATTTCTCCACTAAAACCGAAACAGATTCCTGCTTTTCTTCAAGACTTAGCAGGATACGCAATCTGTTAACATCAGAGAGGCTTTTAGAGAGAAAAGCAATTTTCTCGAACTGCTCTTTTTGTAATGTTTGAACCTGAGTCAAAGTGCTGGATTCCAATTTGTGAAGGTTTACACAACCGTATCAATAAATACTTATACGCTTATTGGAGAAAAGTCAACAAATTACGATGGAAGCTGATAACAGTACCCTCTCATGCTTCGATCAATGCGTATGGTATCCTCTATTCTTCATATAATTGCCTTTCGTAAAGAATTTTATGACCATTCAGCGTAATCGCTGGGAACGTGAAAAAACATGGAACGTAACATATATGATGATTTATTGGTTCATTCCAGCTTTCGAAGTGTACTTGTGTTACTCGAGAAGGTCAGGATGATCGAAAATGAGGTGCTCTGAAGTTACAGAATTTTTTTCTTATTGACAAAAGATATTGTCAATGCTATCAAATTAGCTTTCACTCATATGCGTGATAATTTATATGTGTAGAGGCTACGACTATTTTGTCAATATTAATTAAAATTTATGGAGTAAATCATGAAAAAATTTATCATCGTTTGTCTTTTTTGCCTTTTTCCCCTGGTGTCAAATCAGCAACTTGCAAGAGCAGGTGCTCCACAGTTAAAAGATCTTGGTAACGGAATCTGCCAGCACGTGAAGTCGGGTCTGATGTGGCAGATCGGCAAGAGTAAAAACTTTACTGAGGAAAGTGAGGCAAGAGCCTATGCAGACAAACTTGAATTGGGAGGCTATTCCGATTGGCGTTTTCCGACCATGGATGAAGCAAAGATATTGTTATCCATCTACGACCTGAAAAGTAATGGTGACTGTAATATATCCAGGCTCAAAAGTAAATTCTGGCTCGATGCAACGATGGAAGGGACTCAGGCAGGAAAGTTTGAACCCAACGATGAATGTGGTGGTGGCTATGAATTTGTAACAAAGGGTAAAGGTGCCGTTCGGACTGTTAGGAAATAACGGATCACTTTATTTGGTCCAAGGGTCAATCAACTGTAAATTTCAGCAATAGGAGATACATGAAAATGGGTATCCCACAGAAAAATTCATACACACATAATACACTTTTGAAAGGTCTTATCCTACTGACAACTATCATCTTGCTCAGTACAATTTCAATTGCCCATGCTAAAGAGGGTAAAATGATGACTGGAAAAAGATTGGTGGTCATTATAAAGACAGATAACGTTGGCGAGGCCGGTATGGGGCTCTCTTTGGCAGAGAGTGGTTTACGTCTTGGAGGTGAAGTGACAGTTGTACTGGGAGCAGGTGCATCGACCTACCCTCTTCTCAATGGAGGGCAGGAAATTTTTGCTGCCAAAGAAATGACTCCAAGGGAAATGTTGACACGAATTATTGAACGTGGCGGAGCGGTTTATATTTGTGAACTTTGTGCAGACTTTAAGGGGTTTACCGAAAAAAACCTCCTTAACGGAGTCAAGATAGTCAAATCCAATAAAATCTTTGCAAAAATGTACGAAGATAATGTTCGCATAATGAGCTATTAATCCCTAAAAAATGCAATAAGGTGACAGGAACAGTTCTATGGGTCGCCTTGTTGCATCACCACCATTCATAACGGTTCACATATTTTTAAAAGTAACATTAAAAAAAATAACAGGGGGTTTCACGACCTGTTATCTCACGTTGTTCCATTTTCTATTTCTTACCATCTCTTGACATCAATAGGACTAAGCTATAACATATAAGTAATCACTCATGCGATTTAATACTACTGGAACCCAATGAAGAAATTAGCACAGTTTATCAAAGTATTAGGTGATGCCAGCCGTCTGAAAATCATTCAGGTAATTAACCTGGAGTCCCGGTCGGTTACTGAGATTATTGAGAAAACAGGAATGTCCCAGACCTTGGTTTCCTTCCATCTCAGGGTAATGCGAGAGAAAGGAATAGTTACAACCAGGCGGGACGGTCCTTTTATTTATTATAGCCTCACCGATCCCGAACTCTATCATCTGATTGGTGACCTTTCCCGAGTTGGTGGTTTTGAAAACGATATCAGCAGGGCGACATTGTCCCTGAAAACTGTCAATCAAAAGAGGAGGTAACCTATGTGGTGGAATCATGCTGGCTATGGCCCGATGTACGGAATGTGGTTTATGCCTATATTCGGTTTGCTCTGTATGCTGATTTTTGTTTACTTTTTGTCTCGAATCATAGGCGGCAAAGGTGGAGATTGTCGCCCACTTACCCGGAACCCTTCCCGGCATAATCCAGTCCAGGGTGAACTGCTGGATGAGATTAGAGCACTGCGCCGCGAAGTGCAGGAACTGCGCGAAAAACAAAAAGAGGTGCAATAACGTGATAAAGGAAATGCAGATGCCGGCAGAACTGCATATAAACAGATCGAGACACCGGTAGGAGGTTCGGAGAGTGACAAACAAAAGAATGACAGTTGAGTTGAACAACATGAATGTTGCCCAGAGGAAGGACCTTCTTGGCAGTCTGCTCAGTTCACTGGTAGCCGATATTGACCCCGGTGACCGGCAAAAGCTCCTCCACGATGTCCTTTTAACCGATGAGGAATCAAAACCGGTTATTGAAATGGTCGAATACTGAATAAACGAGTGCACGGATTCAGGTGTGAATCCTATTGAGATGAGTAAAGAGGTGCTGAGTGCCATAAATCACAGCTATGAATTGGCTTCTTACGCCACTCCTGAATTACGCAACCTCTTCAACGACTGGATAAGTGAAATAGAGCTACTGGTTACAGCATTTATAAACAGGCGACAGCAGGCCGATCCCCAGGAATTGGCAGATCATTTTAAACTGACCACCGAATCCATTATCTTTATACTTGGAAAACTGGCAAAAGAGGGGAAAATCAGTATGGAAGCCAAAGAGAAACCAAAAGGTAACCTGCACCTGTTAAAAAGAGTATGAGCATGAGCACATTACCGACTACCGGATCAATACTATCATCTGACTGTTGAGGCTCAGACAGTCAGTCTGGCGGTCGCCAGTCCCAAAAGACATCAGCAAGAAAAAGTTCCCCCGAAAGAAAAAGTGAAAATTGTATGGTATGCAGCTCTCAACTACAATACCATACCCAGGCGGTGACGGGAAATTGTCACTACTGCGGCGAAGAGGATCAGTGGTATATTTCCTGCCCGGACGGTCATTTCGTCTGCGATTCCTGTCATAATCAGGAGACCATGCAGCAGATTGAAACTATTATCTTCCAAACACCTTCAACGGATCCCCTTGCGATCGCCGGGCAGTGCATGAACCTGGATATCCTGCCCATGCTTGGCTGCCAACACACCTATATCGCAGGCGGTGCCTTGATAGCTGCATTAAAAAACGAAGGAACCTTTCAGCTCAGTGACGATGATATCCAAGAGGTGTTTCATCGCACAAAAAAACAGGCCCACGGTGGATATTGCGGTCTGACCGGCACCTGCGGCATTGCCCCTGCCCTTGGGGCCTGTGTTGCCATTATCACCGGATCAAAATGTGGCACGGACAGGGAACAACGCCTGACCATGGAGCTTGTTTCACGGGTTGTCAGGGCAATCTGCGAACTGACTGGACCGAGTTGCTGTAAGGCGTACGTACGCACATCATTGGAAGTTGCTGTCGATTTTCTTGAAACCCATTTTTCAATAAATCTACAGCGAGAAAACCTCGGTATATGCCAGCATATGAGCAGACATCCCCATGGCTGCAGGCAGGAGAAATGTCCCTATTTCTCTAAAACCGGCGATGAACTGTAAGAAGACATAAATGCATTAGTGTTGATGGCAATCATCTTTCATTACGTTATATTGCATATTTATTACTGAAGCTCAGGTAAATGCAAAATGAGACTGCAGGAACTCGCCCCGTGCGATTTTCCAGGTCTGGCTATATTCTTTGCTTGTAACTATTCAGAACACCTCATCTTCGCCCATTCTGACCTTCTCGAGTAACACTAGTACGCTTCGAAAGTCAGGTAAGCGAGGTACCAGGCTCCGGAATGAACGAACATAAGGCACTCTGAACAGTTACGTTTCGTGCTTTATTAACGCTTCTTGCGATTACGCTCAATGGTTGCCTTTGCTTTTCTATTTTACATAATGATATGATAGGTTTTAAGAACTTACAATACCATGGAAGCAACAGGGGGCAGCATGAAACAGGATAAATGGACAGCCGGGGCTCTTCTTGGGACCTCAAGTGCATATTGGCGTGGATGTGCCCTGCAGGCAGCAGTGCGCCTTGAGATATTCAGTAAATTAGGGGATAAGCAGTTGGATGCAGATACTGTTGCGGATCTGACAGCTGCTGATCCGCGAGGCATGGAGTACCTCCTGAATGCTGTGAGTGCCATGGGGCTCCTTCTAAAAGAGGCGGATCTCTACAGCAACAGCCCGGAAACCCGGGAACTGCTCTGTAAGGATTCAGGCCACTATATGGGACATATCATCCTCCATCACCATCAGATCCTTGATGGCTGGGCACAGCTGGATACGGCAGTGAAAACCGGGGCTCCGGTGAGTAAACGTTCCTATGGTGAAGATGTGGAGCGGGAAAGCTTTTTAATGGGGATGTATAATCTGGCCATGGGATTGGCGCCCGGGATTGCAGAAAATATTGATCTCAGCGGTCGCAACCGTCTCCTTGATCTGGGGGGAGGTCCGGGCACCTACGCCGTCCATTTCTGCCTTGCCAACCCCGGTCTGAATGGTGTGATTTACGATCGCTCAGGTACTCGATCCTTTGCCGAGGAGACTGTGGCAAAGTTTGGAGTTGAAGGGCGGGTGACCTTTATGGCAGGAGATATCACCACAGATCCCCTGCCCGGCGGGCCCTATGACGTGGCGTGGATTTCCCACCTTCTGCACAGTAACGGTCCGGAGGTCTGTGAGCAAATCATTGATAAAACCGTGGCTGCCATGGAGCCTGGCGGTTTGATTATGATTCATGAGTTTATACTCGACAACACAAAGGATGGTCCGGAGTTTCCTGCCCTGTTTTCATTGAACATGCTGATCAATAACCCGCATGGCCAGGCGTATTCACAGGAGGAACTTACTGCCATGCTGAAGAAGAGTGGCGTTCACGATATTAAACGTCTCCCCTTCCAGGGGCCCAGTGATTCTGCGATTCTTTGTGGTGTTGTGTAATACTGGAAGCACAAACCAGAGACTCTTCCGGCTGCTATTCCTCTTTACCGCCATCTCCCCCATCGGGCTGCAGCCCTGGAAGCGGAAGGTTTACTTTTGGCTTAGGTGGCTTTTTGCCTGTGGTATCACTTACCCGGCGGACGGTTCTTGTGGATACCCGCTTTCCTTTAGCTGCAGGCCCCTTGATAAGATAATCATCGAAGACGATCTCCACGGCGTTTGTTCGCGCCCGGGGAGAAGGCATCAGACTTGCCCGTGCGGTTTTTTCCTCACCGAGCAGAAAGAGCAGAATCTTAGAACGTTTATGGCTGTCAAAAAGTCTGTACTCCTTGTCAAGGATGAATTTTGGCGTCTTGAATCGTTTAACATAACAGAGGTTTTCCTTTCCTTCCCTGTAGATGATGTTAAAGACCAGATCCCGCTGCACCTTACCAACCCAGAGCAGATCGTGACCGACAAAGAGTTTGTCGGGAACCTGCACAACCTTATACATCCCAGTATCATAAATCAGTAACAACCGGTCGTATTCCGAGCAGGGAAAGGAAAAATCTTTTTT
>JANTGG010000107.1 GCA_024763035.1 Desulfocapsa sp.
CAGAAACGAACCGTACAAATTATTACCATGGTGGCTCCAAACTCCTACGAGGAGCATGTGCTTGGATTAGTGGAATCCAAACAGAATCTCTTTGACAATGTTATTGGAGAGGATGGGGATCAGGATGTGGTGGGTGTTTCCAAAAAACTACTGGAAACCCTGGTTGATGATCTTGCTGCCATGAATGATCTTTCCGGAGACAAAAAAGAAGCGGATCTGCTCGATGAGAGCAGTATGGAGATGCCGGAGTTTGAGGGTGTCAAGGGGGCGGGGAAAGCTGTGGATTCTTCAACGCCTGTCATTGAAAAACAGATCACAGAGTGCATTGAGGGGCTGCAGGAGGCATTTGGTGCCCGTATTGAGCGAATTATCGGTTCCGGAGGCGGGCTGCTGGCTGTTCTTGATCAGGTTGGTTCTGCGGAGAACCAGGTGGCTGCGGAACTGTCTGCAAAGATCCCGGTGGCGGTAATTGATCAGCGAACACTCTCCGGGCTTGAGCGTCTTGGTATTGCCTCTCCGGTGGCTGAGAACCCAACCTATTATGATGCAGCCGAAGAGAAGCAAGATATGGAACGTATTCCTCTTCTCCTGCAAATGGCAGCAGAAAAACTGAAGGCTGCCACTCTGCTGGCGGAACAACAGATCAGCAGTGGAGCCACTGAGCTTCTGGTTTCGGCATTACTGGCAGCAGCTGCCCATCGGGCAGGGCTGGATACACCGGTGACAGCCCAGGATGCCGGGGTGTGGTTGTATGGGGATGTTCTGCCTGCCGGTCTGCTCAACCAGGATGAAGCGGCTCTTATTATGCGGGCGGTATCACTGGCACAATCGCCTTCAGTTCCTGAAACGCTCCTTGCTGATTTACGAACAGATGCGGAACTTTTCATAGCTTTATAAAACAAGGGAGAAAATATTTCCCTTACATATCTTTCATGGTACCGGGGAGCATTTTTGAATTATAGGCCGTAGTCAGAATATTGTACGGCATTGTGGATTTGTATGAGTCATTGGAAACGGTGCAGCAGTAAGAATTCTGTTGTGAGAGTATCTTCCGCAGGAGTGCTTTGTGTCTTTGTCTGTCTACTGTTGCAGGCTTGTTCACATTCCAGCTATAACGTTCATCCGGAATCAGTGGGATACACCCGGTCCGGGAAGGCATCCTATTATGCCATGAAATTCCAGTTCCGGACAACTGCCAGCGGCGAACGATTCAATAACTACGCCATGACTGCCGCCCATAGGACATTGCCCTTTGGCACAAAGGTGAGGGTAGTCAATCTTCGAAATAATGCGGCCGTTGTGGTGAGGATCAATGATCGTGGTCCTTTTGTCAAAGGCAGAATCATCGATCTCTCCCGTGCAGCTTTCGATACCATAGCCAACTTGGATTCTGGTGTTATCGATGTGAGAATCGAAGTGGTAGAGTGACTGTTTTCCACGACTGTCTGTTATCCAACATCTTCTTAAAAGCATGTTGTGTGCTTTTAAGAAGATGTTTTTACGATACTGTGAGAAAAAAGTGGTGGAAACAAGTTCGTGCAGATGAGGACCCATTCTATTTGTTAACACCGTTGATAAATAGTATTTATATGGTTGTGTTGTTACAAACAAATCACTGCAGCTTTTCCGTCTTGAGTTGGTAAAACATAGAAGCTGCAACCGTTGTCATCGCCGGAAATATAATCCACTTCTACGCTACAGTCATTTGATACCGCATCAGTAGTAAAGGTATTCCCGACAAGGGTTCCACCACAGGTTCCACTGACAGAGGCACTGTATCCGGGATCGGGACTGAGTGTAAACTGCATGTTGGAACCGGCTATGACTTTTACAGCTCTGTTGGGGGAAACTCTTCCATGAATGCCGTGAAATGGCAGTAAATTTAGTGGTTCGGGTATATCTATTGCACCATAATTGTTTACTCCCCATCCCACAATTGTTCCGTCACCTTTTAATGCCAGAGAAAAACCATTGCCTGCGGAAATAGCAACCACATCGGTTAAATCAGAAGGCACATCTGTTTCTCCACCGGAATTGTATCCCCAGGCAACAACAGTGCCATCGTTTTTTAGTGCCAGCGAATGGGCGGATCCTGCTGATATGGCAATGACATTGTTTAAGTTAGCCGGGATATCTAACACATGAACATTGTTGAAACCAAACCCTGTCACTGTGCCGTTCCCCTTTAAAACAAGGGTGTGCTTTGCAGCTGAATTTGATGAAACAGCTGTTACATCAGTCAGATCTGGTGGAACTGTTGTCTGCCCATAATTATTTGATCCCCAGGCAACAATAGTACCACTTTTTGTCAGGGCAACGGAGTAGCCATACCCAGCAGTAATTGCCACTACTTCCGGCAATCCGGCAGGTACTGATGTTTCTCCGGAGGAGTTTTGTCCCCAGGCAACAACGGTTCCATCCGCTTTCAAAGCTAGAGAGTGATTGAAGCCATCTGCAATGGCGATAACGTCCGTAAGATCCGCCGGCGGCAGTTCACTTCCAGTGCCATCACCACCCCAGCTAACGACAAACCCGTCTTCTGTCAGGGCGTGTGAAGACCAATACCCGGCTGCAACAGCTGTTACCCCGGTTAAATTTTCCGGCGGCGACGCCTGTGAGTAATTATTATATCCCCAGGCGACAACAGTACCATCCCCTTTTACAGCAATGGAGTGGAGACAGGAATCAAGAAGTACGCTCTCTGATCCTGGATATGGTGTAATGAGAAAACCTGATTGGGTCATAGTATGGGTGAAAATAACTTCACAGTCAGCAGTAATTGTTCCAGTGGTATAAGTACTCCCACTCCAGGAACCGGCAGAACAGGTTCCTCCAACTGCTGTATCAGTGGTGTAACCGGTTTCTGCAGTTACCGTAAAAGCTGCCGCTCCTCCATTCGGCACATTCTGTTGTTCTACATCAAGAGTACCGTGACTGTCCACAGACGCATTGACAGTATAACCGATCGCATGGCTGAAGCTGACACTGCAGGTGGCAATAATTGCCCCGGTGGTATAACTGCTGCCACTCCAGGAACCAGCCGGACAGGTTCCACCAACTGCACTGTTCGTCAGATAACCGGATTCTGCTGTTACAACAAACGTTGTCGTCCCACCATGTCCAACACTTTCTGTGCTGCTGTTCAAAGTTCCATGGCTGTCAACAGAAGCGGTAACAGTATAAATATTAATGGTATGACTGAAACTGACGTTACAGGGGGCAGTAATCGTTCCGGTGGTATAAACTGTTCCGCTCCAGGATCCTGCAGGACAGGTACCTCCAACAGCAGTATTTGTGGTGTATCCGGTTTCTGCTGTCACTGTAAAACTTGCAGTTCCCCCATGAGCTACACTTTCTTCGCTGCTGTTCAACGTTCCATGACCGTCCACAGAAGCAGCAACAGCATAAGTGCTGATGCTATGACTGAAACCGATGCCGCAGGGGGCAGTGATCGTTCCGGTGGTGTAAGTGGATCCATTCCAGGATCCTGCAGGACAGCTACCTTCAACGGCAGTATTTGTGGTGTATCCGGTTTCTGCTGTCACGGTAAAACTTGCAGTTCCCCCATGAGTTACACTTTCTTCGCTGCTGTTCAATGTTCCATGACTGTCCACAGATGCGGTAACAGCATACGTATTAACAGTATGACTGAAACTGACGCTGCAGGGGGCAGTAATCGGTCCGGTGGTATAAGTGCTTCCGTTCCAGGATCCTGCAGAACAGGTACCTCCAACAGCAGTATTCGTGGTGTAACCGGTTTCTGCAGTTACCGTAAAGCTTACAGTCCCACCATGTGTTGCGCTTTTTTCGCTGTTGTCAAGAGTTCCATGGATATCGGTTGTTGCACCCACCGTATAGCTGTTAAGTGAGAAACTCGCCTCAACTGTACATTCGCCGACAATCGCACCTGTTTCATACTCGTTTCCACCAGCCCATGTTCCATTGCAACCATTTACAGATGCGGTGGAGTAGCCAGTATCAGGTGTTATAGAAAAAATTGCTGTATCATTAGGAGAAACAATAGCTGAAGAGGGAGAGAGGCTGCCATGACCATCTGGCACAGAAGTAGAGACCAATAGGCAATCCAGACATATTTTTGCAGCAAAAACATCGGAGCTGCCTGCATGAGGGGTGACTGGGGTCCCCCAACTGCTGCTGCTATATCCGCCTACGACTAGAGTTCCTTCACTGTTGATATCTATTCCTGTAGTTAATTCTGCCAGTGGGAGGGCCCATATTTGGGTTCCTGCAGAATTGTATCCCAATACCCTTGAATTTTCAGTCACATATAGGTCCCCGTTACCACCTACAACTACGGATCTACCTACGTCGTACGCTTCGTTGTTGATTGTAGTATCCCACTGTTGAACACCTGCAGTATTCAGACATGTCAGGAAACCATCAGAGGTATTGATATTGTTTTTCCTCCCTGTGATGTAGATCAGGGTAGCCGGATTATCTATGGCAATGTCAAAGGGGAGATAATTCATACTACCATTGCCAACAAATGTATTCCACTGCAGTATCCCGGCACTGTTTAATTTTGCTACGAATGCATCGTAATATCCAGCACTATGATATGCAGAGACAGGAGTCCCCCATGTGCCACCGCTTTCGCCGGTGACGTAGACATTACCTGCACTGTCAGCTGCAATTGCCTCTCCGATTTCCCCACCAGCTTCACCGCCAAGAAAGGTATGCCACTGATAATCACCTGAATAATTCCATTTTGCAACAAAGGCATCCCAACTGGAACCAGGAACTATCGGTGGAATAGTACCATTGAAATTCCAGCCATTAATGCCACCATTTCCAGTCAGATAGACATTGGCTGCACTATCTACAGCTATACCATTACCCTGCTCAGCACTGTCTGTTGAGCCAATAGAGCGGTACCAGATGAATGCACCGTCTTTGGTCAGTGTTGCAGCAAATGCATCCCCATGACCTGTGTCGGTCTTACCTGAGATATAAACAGCATTTGCATCAACAACAATATCAGTCCCCTGGTCTAATTCAGGCGTTCCAATAAAAGCATGCCACAGCAGTACACCGGATGGGTTGAATTTGGCAACGAAGGCATCAGAATAGCCACCCGAAAAGGCGTTGGTGGGCGTTCCCCAGGAGTCCCGGCTATAGCCGACTACATAAATATCTCCGGAGTTATCTATGGAAATCCCTGTGCCTTCCTGGTAACCAGAGGAACCTGTAAAAGTGTTCCATTCCATAACGGGATCGATCATGACGGGATAAGAGGAGTTGTATGCTCCAAGTGCAAACCCAATCGTGGAGGATGAATCCGATACGGCAACTACATTGAAGGAAACCTTTACCGGTATCCGTTGTTTGTTAATGTCCTGCCAGGCGACAGGGCTTGATTCCCGCATCATCCCATTTGGATAGGAAATGGTTAAATCTCCGTTTTCTTCTATTGATGCTGGTGCGTTATAGTGAAGGCGGATATCATCCAGATCTGCACCCGGATTAAGCTTCCATATACTTTCGACTATTCCTTCGCTTTTCTGTTCATAGCTTAAGTTGATTTTTGGCCATAAATCAGAATAGGTGACAATGTGCAGTTGTGCAGACTCTTCTCCTTGTCCGGATTTTTTTTCTGCAACGGGAGCAGTGCCGGCAGTACCAAGAAAAGTAACATGCACTGCATGGTCAGCACTGGCTATATACACATTGTCAGTGTCAAAAGCGAGCACGTGCCTGGCGGAAGTGAACTCTAGAAGGTGTGATTGAGAAGATATACCGGCAATTCCTGATGAACAGAAACAAAGGCTGAGTAAAAAGAAGATGCCGGGAAATAGAAACGTGAGGGGCATGTTTTTTTTATTGATCATGTTTTCTCCTCAGAGTGATTTGTTCTTCAGTTATTTAACGGTTCAAAAAAGTTTCCTGTTACATTTTGCTGCTCAGCAGTATTGAAATGAAAGGAGTTGCTTACATAGAATCTGCTATGCTTAGCAGGTTTTTTTTGAATAGTAAATAGGTAGAAATACCTATTTTTTGTTATATGGAAAGGGTTGTACGCTTGTGACTTGCTTATGGCACATGCGGTATTGACCGGGTGCTTTTATTCGGTCTTTCAATCGATTTTCGTAACAGGATCTGCATGTTTGAGTAGGACCGAGAGGTCTCTCCAGGTAGTTTTATGAGACAATCACAGAAGACCTGTAATTACTGGTTTACAGGAAAGAGTCTTCCCTTCTCAAAAAATCTTAAAATGGCTCAGGAGGTATGATAATTTATTACATGTTTACCAATGAAGCGAAGGTAAATCCAAAATGGGGAACTGCAGGAGCTCGCCCCTTGCGAGCGAATTTCCAGGTTTGCCAATACCTTGAATCGCTTGCAGGGGTAAGCTCCAAGTAGAGCTGTTTGAAGCCAAAACTTAAACTTGACCGTATTCCCTTTTTCTGGTACTGAGGAGCATCTTTTTATTTCATTTTACCATGAAACTATACAACGTTAGGATAAAGCTGACGTACGGTAAGGATAGGTGGCATAGGTACTTTCATCAAAATTTTTCGAAAAACATAAGCAATTTTGAAATACACTAACTCTTTTCCTTTTTTATTCAAATTTCGAGGGGAATCATGAAAAATAAAGTAATGTTGTTTTTGGGAGTGATATATATATTAATGGCAAGCAGTAGTGGGGCTGCTGTGTTGACAGTCAGTAATGTTGCGGGGGGGAATGCAGACTACAATTCTATCCCTGCAGCATATGATGCTGCAGCAGACGGAGACACCATTCTCGTTATGGGATCAGGGGATTATTACGTCGGTACCGATAGCCGTTTTCTTGATATTGAAAAAAAAGTTTATCTGTTTGGTCCCGGATTTTTTCTAAGTGAAAATCAACCATCACAGGCAAATGTGGCAAGTGCAACCATATCAAGCAAGGTTTCTTTTAAACCCGGCTCTGAAGGTTCAGTTATAGCCGGGTTTAAAATTCATGATATTTTTATTGGAACAAGCAATATCACTGTAGAAAGAAATTATATCTATTCATACTCGGGACAATCCCCTAATTTCTTTTATTCTATAAGTTTTGCTGACGGTTTATCCGGAATCATTATAAACAGGAATTATATCAAAAAGGGTATGGCAATTGGTGTTCATTATAGTGTGCAGGTAACTATCGCAAATAATGTAATTGGTAACAATCCGATAGGCAATTATGGTGATATTGCACTGAATTTAAGATCAGAGTTAGCTACTGCTGCCACAGTGGCAAACAATGTCTTCCTGGGAGGTGGAATAGAGATACCAAACAGCATTTTTAAAAACAATATCATTATGGATGCAAATACTACCATTACAGGTACAGGGAACTCCTACCTCAACAATATCTGTGCCGGCACTCAACTTGGCACAGCAAACGGTAACCAGGAGTCGGTTGATATGTCAACAGTCTTTGTTGATTCAGGGACAACTGACGGTCAATACCAGCTTAAAACCGGATCTCCTGCATTAGGTGCAGGCTACGAAGGAGAGGATTGTGGTATCTTTGGTGGTAACAGTCCTTATATCCTTTCCGGTCTTCCCCCATTACCTGCAATTTATTATTTCAATGCCCCTCAGGAGGGAAGTCAAACCGACGGGTTACCAGTCAGCATAAAGATCAAGACAAATGATTAGGGTCATTTTTCTACTTATTAAAGATCTGTTTCCAAGATATTTTCAAAGGTAGCCCGATGAAAACAATTACTACATTCCTGATATTATTCCTGTTTCATTGTATATTCCCCCTCTTTGTCTCGGCAACGGATATAACTGCACTGGAATACTACTATGATATTGACCCCGGAATGGGAAACGGTACTGCCGTCACTATTACCCCAGGTTCTGATATTACAAAGTCTTTCATAGCCGATCTCTCATCTGTTGATTTTGGTTTTCATATTCTTTACGTCAGGGGGAAAGATGAAAATGGATTATGGGGTATTCCCTATGTGCATCCTTTTCTTAAGGCAGGTGGAGAAATTACGCATATAGAATACTATTTTGATGCTGACCCCGGAATGGGAAGCGGTACTGCGGTCTCTTTTACTCCCGGAAGGGATGTTACTGTGAATTTTTCTCCTGATCTTAGTGGGGTCTCCAAGGGGCAACATATCCTCTATATTCGCGGTAGGGATGAAAACGGTTCCTGGGGAATCAGTCATCTGAAACCGTTTTACATGGTTGGGCTTACCTCTACTCCTGACATAACCTATGTTGAGTATTTTATTGATACAGATCCTGGTCGGGGCAGCAGCACACCTGTACCATTTTCCCCCCATTCGCAAGACGTAAACTTAAACTTTACAGTAGATTTGACAAATGTTTCTGCAGGTGCCCATAAGCTCTATGTCAGGGCAAAAGACAGCAATGATGACTATACCATTGTTTATGTTAAAGATATCACTGTTATTGATCCAGACACAGATGACGATGGTTTGCCTGATGATTGGGAATTACTCTATTTTGGTAATCTTGATGAGACCGCAACCGGGGACTTTGATAGCGATGGTCTGAACAATCTCGGAGAATATGAGAATAATACTTTGCCTGATAATCCCGATACAGATAATGACCAGATGCCTGACGGGTGGGAAGTCCTGAATCACCTGAATCCATTGATAAATGACGCCGGCGAAGATCCTGACCACGACGGCATATCCAATCTTGATGAGTATCAAAATGGTACAAATCCACGAGACAGTCAGGTAACCGGGGTATTGCCAGCCATTCTGTTATTGTTAAATCACTAACACCGGTGATGAACGGTAAGCCGGCATAAGTGCCTTGGTGGTGTTTGTAACATTCTGTCATTAAAGCGAGTATGGAACTTCGTGTTTTTTATTACAGCTTTTCAGGAGTAAGGCACTAACACCGGTGATGAACGGTAAGCCGGTATAAGTACCTTCACTAAATTCTTTTCAAAAAAACACGAAAACAATTTATAAGGTACTAAA
>JANTGG010000108.1 GCA_024763035.1 Desulfocapsa sp.
GATTTTTTCGGTTCCGCTGTGGAAACTTCTGCAGATATCCTCAGCCCGAAAGAGAGCACTGTCAACCTGCTGCGTCATGACAACACCTCGGCAGGCTTCACCTTTGATGCCTTCCAGGAAGGATAAATGGTGGCAGAGAGAGTGATAATTACGGCAGATACGGCAATAATGGTCACATCCATGGGCAGGACCTTGATGGGCAGGGTGTTCATGGGATACACATTGGAGGGGAGCTCGATGAACTTGTAACGGGAGAGCAGTTCACAGAGCCCGAGACCACCGGCAACGCCAAGAACTGTCCCGAAGAGCCCGATAACCATCCCCTGATAGAAAAAGATCTTCATAATCGACTTTGAGGTTGCTCCCATGGATTTCAGGATAGCGATATCCTTTTCCTTTTCCATAACCACCATGATAAGGGCAGAGATGATGTTCAGGGCTGCCACCAGGATAATCAGGGCGACACAGATAAACATACCGATTTTTTCAAGCTTGAATGCGGCAAAAAGATTGTGATTCATGGACATCCAGTCCCGGGCGACGAAGGTGTCTCCCAGGAGTTTCCTGATTTTTACTGCCACCTTGTCGGCACGGTTCAGTTCTTTTTCTTCTACCGTTACTTCGATGCCGTGGACGATATCACCGCTTTCCAGAAAATTCTGTACGGCGGGAATGGTCATATAGGCGATGGTGGAATCGTACTCGTACATACCGGACTCAAAGATCCCGGAGACTTTGCAGGTTTTAATCTTGGGGATTATCCCCATGGGGGTAAGCGGTCCGGAAGGAGAGATCAGCCGCACTTTGTCACCAAGCCCCACATGAAGATCTTTGGCAAGGGCAACGCCAAGGATTATATTTGGAACTCTGGCATTTGTATTGTGCAGCAGTCCGTCAATATGTCCCTCTATCATCTGTCCGGGCAGGGCGATGACGTTTCTGGCAGTGGCAACATCGATCCCGCGTAGGACGACTCCGGTACCGCCCCGGGAACCGCTGAGGAGCGTCTGGGCGTAGAGATAGGGGGTGGCACCGGTGACGTTGTCAACGGTCATGATCCGATCTCTTGCAAGGGTGTACTCGGGAATAATGCCGCCCATTCGCTGAACGATAATATGGGAGTTAATGCCCAGGATCTGGTCACGCAGACCGGTGGTAAAACCGGAATATACTGCAAGCACAACGATCAGTGCCATAACACCCACAGTAATTCCGGCTACAGAGATAAGGGATATCAGGGAGATGAATTTCTGTTTATGCCTTGCCCGCAGATAACGGGAGCTGATAAACCATTCAAACATTTCTTCCCTGATCTTTTTTCTTCTTCTTTTTTTTCTTTTTGTTTTGCTGCTGTCCTTCCGGTTTTAGATGGGGAAAGAGAATAACGTCGCGAATGGACGGGGCGTCTGTGAGCAGCATCACCAGCCGGTCGATACCGATACCTTCGCCTGCAGCAGACGGCATACCGTATTCAAGTGCCCGCACAAAATCTGAGTCCAGTTCAAAGTGGATCTCTTCATCATCGCCTTTTTCAGCGATCTGTTTTTCAAAACGCTGCAGCTGATCCACCGGATCGTTCAGTTCACTGAAGGCGTTGGCAAGTTCGCGTCCTGTGACAAAGAGCTCAAAGCGGTCGGTGATGTCGGGGTTTTCATCGTTCCTGCGGGCAAGAGGGGAGACCTCGGTGGGGTAGGAGGTGACAAAGGTGGGGTCGATGAGTTTCTCTTCCACCAGCAGCTCAAAGAGCTCTGTTTTTGCCTTCCCGGGACCTGCCTGTTCTTCCAGCTTGATCCCTTTTTCTTTTGCCAGTTCGATCACCTTTGTGTCATCTGCGAGGATTGCCGCATCAATGCCTGCCACCTGAACAAGGGCTTCATCCATGGTCATCCGTTTCCAGGGTGGGGCAAGGTTGACCTGTGTTCCCTGATATTCAATTTCCATGCTGCCGTTCACCTCCTGACAGAGCCAGGAGACCATTTCCTCGGTGAGATCCATCATGTCATGAAAGGTGGCATACGCCTGGTAAAATTCAAGCATGGTGAATTCCGGATTATGGCGGGTGGAGAGTCCCTCGTTCCGGAAATTACGGTTGATCTCAAAGACACGCTCAAAACCACCGACAAGCAGCCGTTTCAGATACAGTTCCGGTGCAATACGCAGATACAGGTCCATATCCAGGGCGTTGTGGTGGGTCTTAAAGGGTTTTGCCGTTGCACCACCGGGTACCGGCTGCATCATGGGGGTTTCCACTTCCATAAAGCCGCGGTTTGCAAGAAACTCCCGCATAAGACGGATTATCTCAACCCGTTTGCGGAAGGTTTCGCGACTGGCAGGGGTGACGATAAGATCAACATAGCGCTGACGATAGCGGGTCTCCACATCGGTGAGACCGTGGAATTTCTCCGGCAGGGGACGCAGTGATTTGGAGATCATTATCAGTTTGTCGGCCTTTACGGAGAGTTCTTCTGTCTTGGTCTTAAACAGTTTTCCTTCGATGCCGACAATATCACCGATATCCCATTTCTTAAAGGTAGCGAAAATCTCATCGCCCACGTCATCTTTTTTGATGTATATCTGGATGCGTCCTGAGCTGTCGGCAAGATTAAAAAAGGCGGCTTTGCCGAATTTGCGCATGGACATAATGCGACCGGCGACAGAATAGGTGTAATTCGTCTCATCCTGTGTCTCGGCTGCAAGGTGTTCGCCTTTGGGCAGCAGTTCTTTGATCCGGTTTGCCGGTTTGAAATGGTTGGAGTACAGGTTGACGCCTAATGCTGCGAGATTGTCTGCTTTTTCCCGACGCTGTCGTAATATCTGAGTGTTTTCTTTTGCCATGATTTTTGTTCTTGTTGTTGAGCGAGAGAGTGGAGTTTGCCAATCATAAAAAAAGCGGCCCTGTTCAGCCGCTGAAAACTCCCTGGAAATTCAATGTAACTCTTTCGTTTAACGGGAATGGGGCGTTCTGTCAATGATTTTTGCTTTTGTTTGTGCTCATGCTTTTTTCAGCAGACAGACGGTTTCGATATGATGGGTTTGCGGGAACATGTCCACGGGCTGCAGCTTTTCGATGATAAATCCACTTGTAAGAAGCTGGGCAAGATCCCTGCAGAGAGTTGCCGGATCACAGGACACGTAGATCAGACGGTCTTCGCAGAGGGCTGAGAGGTTCTGTGCCATGTCAGGGATTCCCTGGCGGGGCGGGTCAAGGACGATGCAGCTGAAGGACAGGTTTTCTTTGCAGAGTGTTTTACAGCTGTTATGGATGGGGCTTTTTATAAATTGCGTGTTTTCCTGTTTTGCAAGCCTGCTGTTGTGTCTGGCACTGCGGATGGATGCCCCCTGTCCCTCAATCCCCGTGACAGTTTGTGCTGTATCTGCAAGGGGGATGGCAAAATTCCCCATTCCGCAGAAGAGATCAAGAACGGTATCTGTTGCTTTTAGATCACAGAAATCAAGGACTGTGGCAATGAGCTGTTCGTTCTGCTTCAGGTTCACCTGGCAGAATCCGGAGACTTCCCAGGAGAGCGTGTGCTGCTTTTTTGTGTATGGTGGAAACGCTGGCAGGGTGAGTGACAACATTGTGTCCCGCTGTTCCTGATCCGGATGCTTGTATGGTCCTGCCATGGCAAAATCATCACCGCTGAAGTAAACGGCATGGATACTGGAAATGTCCCGGGCAAGGCTTTGTGCATTGCTGATATCTGCAGGGCGGGGTTTTCGTTTATAATGGAAGAGGATGATAACGTTTTTTGCGGCGGGATTCAGGAGGAATTCCACGGATGCTGTGTGCGAGCAGAGTGCGGTGAACAGTCTACTGCCATTACAATCGTCAAGACATTGATTGAGCAGTGGATGGGCAAGCAGGCACGCCTTAATGGGGATGCAGGTGTGACTGCGATATTTGTAGAATCCCACCACTTCGTTTTCGTCCACCTGCAGTCGGATTCGCTGGCGGTAATGTAAATCCAGGGGAGAGGGCAGGGGTGATACAAGATGTGTCCTGGCAGATTCCCGAAGGAGCGGAAGCTCACTTCGCAGCAGCAGATCCTTGAGGATATCCTCTTTTGCCTGCAGTTGGGCGGGGTAGGAAAGATGCTGAAAGTTGCAGCCGCCGCAACGCTTGTAAGAGGGACATGGCGGAGTGATACGACCCAGCGACGGGTGGCTGACCTGAGAGACTACTCCTCTGGCAAGGTTCTTCTCCGTGTACACAATTTTTGCGGAAACGGTTTCGCCCTCTGCCGCCCCCCGAATAAGGGTTACCTTCCCGTTTTCATCACGGCTCAAGCCATACCCGCCATGTACTATCTTTTCAATTTTGTACTGTGCTGTTGTCATGGGACGGACATGTTTTTGGGATCTCTGCTGCCGGTTACGAAAATAGATACCAGCAGAAGAATGATATGTGTGCGTACTGATGTCCCTGCTGCCACCAGGGAACAAAACGGAGTTTGCTATAATGACTCACGATACCATGTTGACTGCTTAATTGCTAAAGCTTACTGAGTTCATAAGTAACTGGGCAAATGAGTCTGTTTATTGTGTGGTATCACAACGGAGTGATGCCGCAAGCTGCCCAATGTAAAAAGAATATTTTTCAGGCAATATCCTTATTAATCACGTAATATTAAATGGATACGAGTATGTATTGGAATAATTCGTATGCTTTTTAAGGGAAAATGTCGTGATGAACCGGGGGTGATTTCTGAACCGAAGCAGAAGCTCTTTTATACCCTACCTTTTGCTCAAGGGCATGGACAACCGGGAGTTCAGGGAGAGAAGAGTGGAGTTGGGGAGGCTGGAGGAAGTTATTGCTGACACCGATCCGAGCGAGGTTTATGGAAGCTGCCTGGAAAGTGGAGCATGAAGTATGTCAAGAGCCGGTGGTCGATTGCCAGTGTTACCGGCTTTGCCGTTGACGATACATGGCATTCATAATCTGATCCTGCATTTTTGCAGGGTCAAACATCCATGATAGTTTGTCCGGCTTGCGAAACTCCTGGGGGGCGGTGAGAACAAAGGCTTTTCCGGCACAGGCAAAAGATCGGCAGTTTTCTGAAGGCAGATCCTTGACCCATGAGGTAAACGTCTGTATATCTGCCTGTGAAAAGGCTGCCGCCCAACAGTAGCGTCCTCTGTAGCTTTTTGGAAGCATTGCCAGTTGATTGCCGTCCGGGAGTGCACCATTTTTCAGTTGGGTAAGAAGAAGCAGGGACATCACCTTTGCCCTGGCGTCATTTCTTTGTATTTTGTTCAGCAGGCTGGCAATCGCGTCGAAATTCCCCTCGTTTGCAAGGGCGCGGGCGACGGCAGGAGCGGTCAAGTCCCAGGTTGACTTGTTCGTGATGCGTTGCATTTCCTCCATGGCATACAGTCCTTTGCCAGCGTCAGCAATGGCAGTGATGATGGTCTGGAAACTGCGTTGCTGTCTGTTGTATCCTTTGCTGTTATCAAAAGAATCGGGAATAAGCCTGGCGACTGAGAATGCCTTATCAAAAGACTGCTGTAAAATATAGTGTGCTATAAGTTCTTCGGCTGCAGCCGATCCGCTTCCGGAGAGCAATGCCAGTTCAATGGTCTTTTTTATTCCCTGGTAATCCTCTCGTTGAAGCTGCATTTGCGCAAGTTTCTGCCACGCCTTTTCCCTGAGTCGTTTTTCTGAGATTGCTGTACAGTTTTGTTCTGCCAGTTTCACCATATGAGAATAATCCTTTTCATTATCGGCAACTGCAGCTGCAAGCAGGAGCGCGTCTCCCCTGAGACCTGCATCGTTAATGGAAAGAGCGGTTTTGACAGCATCTTCTGGAAATCCGCTCTTCATCTGGGATTTGGCAAGCTGTGCTGTGGCCTTCGCCAGATTCCTTACCTGGGAAGAGGAAATCAGCTCTGTCATTTCCCGGGTTCTGCTGACGTCACCTGACAGGGCGAAATACTGGGCAAGCAGACTGTGAGCAGTTGCCCTGGTCTGTTCACTGGGGATACGGGCAGCAGATTCCACTGCCATCTCTGCGATAGGCAGTGACTGGTCATGCTTACCGTCGCCCAGCATACGCTTTGCCAATTGGTAGAGACGTTCTGTCTTACGCCATTGGTTCGTCTGGCTTTGGTAATATTTGAGCAGCCAGTCGTCTTTTTTCAGTGAAACTGCCACGGTTTCCCATTTTCGCAGGTTCTTGTCAGGAAAGCCAGTGAAGATGTTTTCAGCAAGATCAGGACGGTTACTGCTGAGGTAGCTAAGGGCGAGGGATGCCTGCAGGGCCTCATTGTCCGGGGGGATAAATGGTGCCAGCAGAGGAACTGTCCGTTCAACTCTTTTGGAAGTGGATAACCGGTTGAGAACAAAAAGAAGAGTATTCTGCTCAAGTATTTTCTGTTCGGAGCTAAAGGCAAGCAGCTTCTGGAAGCTGTCCATGGATCCATTAAGAAGCAGAATTGGCAGCATGTGGTTGATAATCTGTTTCTGCAGCCCCGTCTCAATCTGTTTGCAGAGGACTGTCGCTGCTTTCTTTTGTGAATGGTCGATAAGTGAACTCACCACACCAAGCCGCATGGCAGCATAAAGTTTTTGGGATAAAGAATCAGGTTTGTCCGGTATACTGTCTTTGTCTGCAAGTTGTCTGCCGAGATAAAAAAAGATCTCTTCGGCATCCGCTTCCTGAGCAAGATCCATGCAGTAAGTCAATGCATCGTTAAAGCGGTTTTTCTTTGCAAGAGCAGAAATTGCAATTTTGTGAATGCTGAGGATTTCGCTCTTTACAAGAGTCTGTCGCATCATGCCCTCTCCACCATCCATCCATTTTGCACCCGGTACTTGAATGCGGTGCATGGTTTCTGTCAGTTTGTCGATATCACCTGCAGCACTGTATGCCATGGCTTGGGAGAGGAGGAGCTGGATGGTCTGGAAGTTTGTGGGGGGAGTTACAGGAGAAGGCGATCCGGAACTCTTTTGACTCATCACCATCCAGTCGGCGGCTGAGAGTTCAGCGGTTCTGGAAACTTGGCAGGTGAACAGGAACACGGCAGAAAAAAAGAGGAAGGATAAAGGTGTTCGCATTTTTTCTCGTCTGTATTTTGAAGAAGATTCCTGTTTAATCCTGCTGGTTAATTGGGGAATTCAATACGGACGGGTGTGCGGTTCGCCGGATGGTCGGTTCTGGTTAGACTCACATCACGATTTGGACAGGAGTCGTCCTCCGGTGTACCGTCGATGGTCAGGATAATGTTTCCCTTTCTCACGGCGTCGTCACCCTCATTGGGAAAATAATAGGAAGCAACAGGCACAAGAAGTCTTGTTCGTGAGAAATTGGGCAGCTCTGTTGCATCAAAGCTGAAGATATCGTCTGTGGTTGTTACCGTTATCCTGACGGTTCGTTTATCATTACCGATATCCGGATGTGACTGAGATTCGAAAACAATCTGCCGCAGCTTCGAGCGGGGGATGTGCAGTTCTTCTCCCATGGGCGAGTAGATATGCAGGTCTGTGTCCTCCACTGTTTGCCATGGGGATTTCGGTCTGCCCATCTGCAGCATGCCACCATTTACCATGTTGTGTATTGATGCCCGTTTTCTTATCTTAAATGACCAGTCTTTTAAAACGCAGGTCTTCTCGTCGAGATAGGTGATTCTGATTTCGTTGTCAGCAAGGGATGGCTCATGCAGAATCCACCAGGCGGCGGCTGCTAAGAGAATGACTGCCAGTACTGTGGAAGTAAGTTTTCCCATTGGATCTCCTTGATCCTGCATCGTTACCAGCATGGTAACGCTGAAATGGATTGCGGGGTGCTGTTGCTGCTGTCTGGGTATTGATGTGTTTTGTTACCAATTATTGAATCATATTCACAGGTGATTGAACAGAAAATTTTGTTTAATATGGGGGTGACCAAAACAACCTATTGGAATGATGTCGAATGTGGTTCGGATACGGGCTGTATGAATGCTTAATATCCACAACAGATATTCACCAGCAACCTGCAAGCCGGGCATGGATGCAATCCATAATCGAAAACAATGGATCGGCAGTTCTGAAAGAGCCTGTAACACCTTACAGCACTCCTTTTTATGGTAAAAAGGAGATTCTAAGACCAGAAAACACTTGTTGTTGGGGCCAATAAATAATACTGGGGGATGCACTCGTCTCTCGTGCGCCCTATATTTTGCGGTTCATGTTTTGTCCTTCCCGTCAACGGCTGCTTCCAAGTCACCAGTCCCTCCCAAGATCTGATTTGCAGTTACAGGGGCGACCACCATGGCTTGCTGGACAAGCCAATAGAACAGTTTGCCTCTTGAAGTCGATGTCCGTCTGTTGAAACGGAAGGTGTATTCATCCAGATAGTAATCCAAATGCTGATTTCTAACGGCTCCCTGGTAAGTTCCTGCCAGCCAACGCTTCATCAGACTGGCGATCCTATGCGCCAAAGGAAGCATATTCTCTCCGGGACTACTCAAAGTCTCTTGCACAACATGTTCGTAACCTATTTTTCGTAGGTCGTTATAACCTTTCCATCCGTCAGTTCTGACTATGCTACGTTTTTCAACGTTCTTTTTAACGAAGTTAGTGGGAGAATCACCGGATGCATCCTCAACACTCCCCAGTCGGATTCTGCCAAAACCGAGTTCATCTTTGTCTTCGACGGCAATCACGACCAAAACCTTTCAATCAGCGCCTCGACCTCGCTTTCCGGATTTAGAACCACCAATGTACGTCTTATTAATTTCTACGGTACCAGACAACTTCTCACGCCCTGGTCACACCATCGCTCGGCGTAGCTTGTGCAACCACTCCCACGCAGTATGGTAACTGCCAAGACCAAGAACTCATTTGAGTCCAAGCGCATTCTCACCATACTTCTGGCTGGGGGTGCATTCCCATTTCGTAGTAAATTAACAAACCGGCTCAAAAGCTGCATCATCAGGTATCGGCGTCCAGAATTGTATGAAAGAATTTCGCATCC
>JANTGG010000109.1 GCA_024763035.1 Desulfocapsa sp.
TATTTCACTGCTGATCCCGCTTACCGTGGTAATATTTTTCAGGCAGACCGGATAAAATGCTGCAATAAACTGGATGGTGACGGCATCGTACACAAGCTGCTCTGTTGCCCCCAGGCGGCGTGGAACGACGCCAGTTGGAATGATGGCATGATGATCGGTGACCTTTTTGTCGTTTATGATCCGTTTGCCAAAAGGCAGTTTTTCAAGATCCAGTGCAGCAATCTGTTGCGGATGGGAAACTCGCAGCTTCTCCATAATCTCCGGGATACGCGGTTTCATATCCTGACTCAGATACCGTGAATCCGTTCGCGGATAGGTTATACATTTGGATTCGTACAGGCTTTGGGCGGCGGCAAGGGTATCGGCAGCCGATATCCCTTTCAGCTTGTTCAGTTCACGCTGCAGAGTCGTCAGATCAAAAAGCTGTGGGGGCTGTTCCTTTTTCTTTTTTGCAGCAACCGAGACAATCTCAAAGGGCTCCCCCTGGATCTGTGTGAGAACCTTCCGGGCATCTTCCTCTATTTCAAAACGCTTTCTGCTGTATTTAAATACCACCTCCCGGTAGCGGGTGCTGAGCTCCCAGAAAGGTTGAGGGCGAAACTGGAGGATCGTGTCATCCCGTTCCACAATCATTGCCAGTACCGGAGTCTGTACCCGTCCGATGGTCCAGAGAACCCTGTCTCCACCACCTCCTATCCGACCGTGGCGAACGGTGAAGTATCTGGTGGCATTCAGCCCCACAATCCAGTCGGATTCGCTGCGGCAACGGGCTGCGGCATAGAGGGAATCGTACTCATGCCCGTCTTTTAAATCCTTAAAAGCTGCCAGGATGGCATCTGCTGTGAGCGAGTTAAGCCACAGCCGTTTAATGGGTTTATCCTCGCAATGGCAGAGTGACAGGATATACCGGAAGATCAGTTCTCCTTCCCGCCCGGCATCCGTTGCACAAACAATCTCCTCCGCCTGTTCGCAGAGGGTGCGAATAATTTCGAACTGCTCTGCCACTCCCCGGTTTGTAATCAGCTTCAACCTGAACTCTTCCGGGACAAAGGGCAGAGTCTCAAGGGACCAGCGCTTTAATGCCGGATCATACTCACCGGGTTCCTGCAGGGTTACCAGATGTCCAAATGCCCAGGTAACGGCACATCCCCGTCCCTCAATGCATCCCTTTCCGGATTTTTTAATTCCCAGCACCTTTGCAATATCCCTTGCAACAGAAGGCTTTTCAGCAATTATAACTTTCATTTCCCACCTTTCTGCAGTCTCCTTCCGTATCAGGCACAGGCCATTACTCCCCGGATTTCAAGGTATCACAGTATCCCCTGACATAAACCAAAAAAACAAAAAACAAAATTCCTCCAATCCACAAGAAAATACTTGATGTGGTACAATGTCGATGATACCATAGATAACTATTTGATATCACATACCATATACCTGACAAACACTATGGTCGGGTATAATGGTAAAGGAACGATATCCCCCTGACTGTTCTACCGCCCACCTTTGAAGAGGAGATCCAACGTGCCAGCAAAAGAAAAGAAAATCAACAACTTTCCCGTAAATGTCATCGCAGATCAACCGGACACAAGGGACTGGATATACCAGCCGGCACTGATTCAGCTTGCCGCAGAGATCCCGGTACCCAAAAACCTCCAGATCCTCAATCAGGGATCAGAAGGTGCCTGCACCGGTTTTGGTCTGGCAGGATCCATCAATCTGCTCAAACAGCGACGTAGGGAAAATGTCACCGTCAGTCCGCGCATGCTCTACGAAATGGCACGAAAATTTGATGAATGGGAAGGAGAAGGATACTCCGGTTCCAGCTGTCGCGGGGCAATCAAAGGATGGGTTAACATGGGTGTCTGTGAGGAATCCTACTGGCCCTATAGGGCATCAAAATCGGGGGATCTGTCCATCGAGGCCGCCAAAAATGCCAGATCCCATACCATCGGTGCCTACTATCGACTCTCTCCCCGTATTGCAGATTTCCACGCCGCACTCAATGAAAGCGGCGTAATCTTCTGTTCCGCCCATGTGCACAAGGGCTGGTCACGGCAGCAGGTAAAATCAGGGATTATCACCCTGCGGGAGGAGCAGACGGGAGGTCATGCCTTTGCACTGGTCGGGTACAACAGACAGGGATTTTTTGTCCAGAACTCCTGGGGCAGTAAATGGGGTAAAAACGGCGTTGCCCTCTGGACCTATGAGGACTGGGAAAAAAACCTGGTGGATGCCTGGGTGTTCAGACTCGCCCTGCCCACTCCACAGATCAAGGGACGCTCTTATTCTGCCAGCACCAGGATTGAGGGGGATATTGGAGACAGCCTGATCGGTCCTCCCCGGGGAGAAATTCAAGGTCATTTTGTCCACATCGACGACGGCAAATTGCACGATCACGGCCGCTATTTCAGCAATCTGCACGACGTGGAGGTAACAGCCGCGAATCTGCTTGGGAACACAAAATACAAGCACCTGCTCTTTTACGCACACGGCGGCTTAAACAGCCCGAAGGCATCTGCCAACCGCATTAAAGACATGGCTCCTGTCTTTCGTGATAACGGTGTCTACTCCTATCACTGGATGTATGACACCGGCATCATGGAAGAGTTAAAAGACATTCTCTTTCGCAAAGATGACAGTGGCGAACGTGCCGGCGGTTTCTGGGATCTTGACTGGTGGGACACAATTCTGGAGAAGGGGGCAAGAATACCGGGACGTGCCTTCTGGAGAGAGATGAAACGGGGGGCAAAAGTGGGATTCAAGGCAAACGGAGACGGAGTAAAGATCCTTGAAAAATTTGTCAAAACACTGCAAGCTGAAGAAAACAGGGAGATTCACCTGGTCGGTCACAGTACAGGAGCAATCCTCCTTGCCCATCTACTGAAAGCATTGGGAGGGATCATGCCCACGCTCAGGATCTCATCTGTCCACATTATGGCTCCGGCGGCAACGGTTGAACTGTATAAAAAAATGTACAAACCGCTATTGAATGCAGACACTTTCGGTATCGACCGCATGTACATTTACTATCTGACAGACGAACTCGAACGTGACGACACCGTGGGGCCTTACCGAAAATCTCTGCTCTACTTTGTCTCCCGCTCCTTTGAGGAGCATCTGCCGGAGAAGATACTGGGCATGGAAAAATATCTGAAAAAAGGTGTAAAACCAAAGCCGGCAAACCTGCAGCTGATCAAAAGCCGGGGTAAGAGCAGCGACAAATCCGCCAGCACAAGCCACGGCGGATTTGACAACGATCACAATACCATGAACACCATACTCGAAAATATCCTCGGCACACCTCCCGCAAAGCCGTTTCAGACTGGATATATGGATTGAAATGCTGCAAACAAACCAAAAAAACAGGAACAGCGAAGATAACGTGAAAGACTCAACAGCCACTGCCAACAGATCTCTTTTTCTCTTTGCGTGGCTGTTGACTCTCTTTCTGATGTCATCAGTCCAGGCAGCAGAAACAACAGCATTTCGAATTCTCCCAGGTGACAGCCAGGGAAGTATGCCATGTGACTACCTTACAATTAAGGATGGTCAGGCCCAATGCACCACAGGAGGTTTCCTCGTCACCTATTCGCTTTCCCGTATACAAGCCATTGACGTCACAAACGGGGGAAGGCTGCGTCGTTTCAGGACCATAACAGAAGAAGCAGCCGAAGAAATCAATGCACTGACCGCCGACAAAAAAAATCCTTCCGGAGATACTGCCAAGCCTGAAGCTTCTGCCGGCACACAGCAGCTTTCCTTTCATTCCGTGTCAGATTTCACAGGATCACTGCACAACATATTCAACGACCTCATCCATGGAGGTCCACTGGGTACGGCCTTGCTGATCTCCGGATTCCTTCTCTTCCTGATCGGTAATGTCCTGTTTCTGATCGCAACATTTCGGGCAGGCATTTTTTGGGGTCTTGGCTGTTTATTTTTACCATTTATCTCTTTTATCTTCCTCTTTGTACACTGGAAGACTGCAGCAAAACCCTTTTTGATAATACTCCTGGGAATCGCCCTCTCCTTCTCCGCAACCATGTTTACACCTGACAGTGCTGATTTTAGAAGCAGACTCAGCATTACCCGCAGGAACAGCACAAGCAACAGCAGCAGGTTTCAATGCAGAGGGAAAAGGTATTGTTCGGAAATGACTTCATGTGCAGAAGCAGAGTTCTACCTCCGAAATTGTCCGGGGACCAAAATGGACGGCGATAACGATGGGAGACCCTGTGAAGATCAATGGTGTGGTCACTGATATCACGGCAAAACAGCGATCCCCACCCAACATCCCGATCCTAAAGTAAAAAAGACAGGGAAGATACCACTTATTTTTTTGCATTATTTTCAAGAATCCAATACAATGCGACCATTGTGCAGATATTTATCCACAGACTCAACACCCAGGAGGTTCAGCCATGAACGCTGCCCAGCTTATCCCTGCCCCTGACGTGCTCCAGGTTCCCTGGGGCTGGTTCCAGGTGCTTCTCACCGTCACCTTTTTTCTTCACCTGCTGGTGATGAATATTCTTCTGGGTTGTTCGCTTATCACTTTTTTCCGTCACGCTGCAGGAAAGAGCAACGGGGTCAATAAGGTCATTGCCAAAAAGCTGCCGCTCGCCATGGCATTTACCATCAACTTCGGTGTTGCCCCGCTCCTCTTTCTCCAGGTTATTTACGGGAACTTCATGTATACCAGTTCCGTCCTTATGGCGGTGTACTGGCTTTCCATCTTCGCCATCCTGATTTTTTCCTACTACGGATGTTACATCTATACCATCCATTATGAAAAGATTGCAGATTTCCGCACCGTTCTCAGCGGCTTTATCGCAGCCACCCTGCTTGTGGTCGCCTTTATCATTACCAATAACTTCTCGTTGATGACCGATATCCAAGCCTGGCCGCAATATTTTCATAATGCCGAAGGCACCATCCTGAGTTTCTCCGACCCGACCCTTATCCCCCGATACCTGCACTCGGTACTTGGAGCCGTTGCCGTTGGCGGTCTTGCCATTGCCCTCTTTTACGATTTCAAAAAACGAAGGGGAGAGGAAGAAAAAGACACAGAAGAAACTATCACCATGGGAATAAACTGGTTCACCGGCGCCACCATGCTCAACTTTGGCATCGGTACATGGTACTGGGGCAGTCTTCCCGAACACGTCCGTACGTTAATGGCGGACGGCAGTGCTTTTTTTCTGATATTTGTTATTCTTGGCATTATCAGTGCCATGCTTTCCCTTATGTACGGGATGCTGCACCGGGTACGGCAGGCCGCCTACGCTCTTATGGGCTCACTGTTCTGCATGGTTCTGGTACGAGAATTTGCCAGACGTCTTACCCTTGCTCCCTGGTTTACAACATCTGATCTGAAAGTTGACTCCCAGTATTCACCGCTCTTTGTCTTTCTTCTCGTCTTTGCAGGAGGGCTCTGGCTGGTCTACTACATGGTACGGCTTGTACTCACCGATAAGGAGGTGCAGTCATGAATTATCCGGTATGGCTCCTCGACTTCTTCGGCGGCGGAACACTCATTGCAATTATTGCCGTTGTCCATGTGTACGTCTCCCACTTTGCCGTAGGCGGCGGTTTGTTTCTGGTATTTACCGAGATGAAGGGACTGCGGGATAAATCTCCTGCAATCCTGGAATACACCCGCAAACATGCCCGTTTCTTTCTCCTCCTCACCATGGTGTTCGGCGGACTGACAGGCGTCGCAATCTGGTTCACCATTGCCCTGCTCAGCCCGGACGGCACGTCCTCTCTTATCCACACCTTTGTTTTCGCATGGGCAACAGAGTGGGTGTTCTTTCTGGGCGAGATTGTCGCTCTCCTTCTCTATTACTACTATTTCAACAAGATAAGCTCGAGAAACCACCTTATCCTGGGCTGGATATATTTCGGCTGTGCCTGGGCATCACTCTTTATCATTAACGGCGTCATTGACTATATGCTCACCCCCGGTGAGTGGCTGAACACCCACAGCTTCTGGTCGGGATTTTTCAATCCGACCTTCTGGCCGGCACTCTTCTTCAGAACATTTCTGGCACTTATGATTGCCGGACTCTTCGGTTTTCTCACCAGCGTCAATATCAAAGAAACAGAACTGCGCAACAAAATGGTTCGTTACTGCGGACTGTGGCTGACTGCCCCTCTCCTGCTGCTCCTTGCCTCTGCCCTCTGGTACAAAGCGGCGCTGCCGCCCGCCCAGAAGGAGATGATCTTCAGCGCATCCCCCAATATGAAACCCTTTGTTACCGCCTTTATCTACCTCTCCCCCCTGCTCTTTACGGGAGGTCTGCTCACAGCAGCTATTCGTCCGCAGGCAATGCGGCGGCCCATGGTGTGGATTCTGTTTTTCCTGGGATTTCTTTATATGGGAAGCTTTGAATTTATGCGTGAGGGCGGACGCAGACCCTATATTATCCACGACTATATGTACTCCACATCCATCCTCAAGTCTGATCTTGCAGACGTTCGGGAAAAAGGTGTGTTGCAGAGTGCACGCTGGGTAAAAAACCGTCATATCATCGCAGAAAACAAAATGGCTGCCGGAGCAGAATTGAGTAAGCTCCTCTGCCTTCCCTGCCACTCAACGGGCGGTCCACTGAACGACATCCTGCCCATCGCCCGCCGCTTTTCACCTGCAGGCATGGAAACATTTATTCTGGGAATGGGAGGAGCTGCCAATCCTTATATGCCTCCTTTTGCCGGAACTACAGAAGAGGCAGCGGTGCTTGCCCAATACCTCACCACTGGTCTGACTCCCGGGTTTATGCCTGCAGCACCCTACATCTCACCCGTGCCGGTTTCCCCCGCAGCTTTCGACATGAAAAGCTCGGAATACGTTTTACTGGCAGGACCAACACTGGGCATGACCCTCAACTCGAATCCTGATGTATCCGGGATTGATCTCTCCTACGGCAGCCCAGTCCTGCGGGCTCAGCTGATATTTCGGGACCCCAGCCCTACGGTTATCCTTGACGATGCTGTTGTCAGCTACACCATAGAGACCGGTGCCGGTACGCTGCATGGCGAAATGCAGCAGCAGGACGGATATTTTGAAGCAGTGCTTGATGAAATCCCCCCTTCAGTCACTCCCTTTCAACCATTTCTGATTGCCGAGATCAACGCTCAGATCCAGGGAAAAACCGTTGCTGCCACCCGTGCCAGGATAGGTATCAGCACCGAGTTCGGCTGCCGCAACTGTCATGGCGGCGACTGGGATCAGGAGGGTCGGAGCGGACTTACAAGAGAAACAGCAGCCGGAATCCTTCGCTCACATGATAGACGCAGCAGTACCCGGTTGAGCGAAGCGTTCAACAGGGGAACAACCATCGTCTGTGCCTCCTGCCATGCTGATTCGAGCCGCAATATGCAAGGCAGCCCGCAACAACTCTCCCTCTCTGCAGCCGTACACGGGTTCCATGGTGCCTTACTGGCAGAGACAGCCGATTGTTCCCTGTGTCACGCTTCGGGTGACAACAGTGCCAGTCACTCCTTTGACGGAATGCACAAACAGCTCGAGCTCGCCTGCAACAACTGTCACGGCACACTTGCTGAGCATTCTGCTGCCCTTCTGAAGCAGGAAGGTGAAAAAGGACAGGCAAAGCAGCTTCTTGCAGATCTTGAAAACAAGACAGAGACAGCACTCTCCGATATTCTTCCCCGTACAGCCTGGAACATGGAGCCGGATTGCCTCACCTGTCATATCGATTTTCAACCGCCGGAAACAGATACGGCATTCAACATCTGGACCGAAGACGCAGCAGGACTGTTCCACAACCGGATGGGAGAGGGAGGAGCCGTTCTCTGTGCATCTTGCCACGGACAACCGCATTCCCTTTATCCGGCAAACAATGCCTATGGAAAATCCATCGGAGCCCTGCAGCCCCTGCAGTATCAGAACACGCCCTACCCCATTGCCGCCGACAAGGGATGTATTGTCTGTCATACCATGGAAATGGAGGATGAAATGCATCATCCGGGGTCACTGGGTATTTTCAGGAACAAAGAATAGGGATTGGGCACATGTGAAATAATAAACAGCTTCCCCTTGTGGTATTTTTCTAATAGAGTAATTATTATCAGGTAATATCTCAGCAAACTCCCACAAGGACAACAGAATGAATCTCCCTCTTGATACTGAAAGATATGCCCATTATATCCAGGCGGCACAGGACTGGGTAATAGCTGCAACACCTGGAGTTGTTTCAGCCCTTTTTATTCTTATTGTCGGCCGTATCCTTGTTTCCTGGCTGGCAAACATGGTTCGGAAAGCACTTGTGCGGGTCAATATTGATGAGACCCTGGTTCGTTTTCTGCATAAGCTCGTCTATTATGTTCTGCTCATCGCCCTTCTCATTGCAGCGGCAGATCAGATAGGGATCAAGACCACGTCCTTTATGGCCATTCTTGGTGCTGCCGGTCTTGCAGTCGGTCTTGCCCTGAAAGACTCCCTCTCAAACTTTGCCTCCGGTGTCATGATTATCCTCTTCCGACCGTTCAAAGTCGGAGATTTTGTTACAGCCGGCGGGCAAACGGGCACAGTTAAACAGATCGACATCTTCAGTACTATCATCACCACCGGTGACAATCAGCAGATTATCATCCCAAATGCAACCATCACCCAGCAGCCCATCACCAATGTCACTGCAGAGAAAAGCAGACGAATTGATCTGACCGAAAAGATTAAGCTCACTTTTGACGAACTGGGGATTTCCTTTCCCTTTCCCCAGCAGGATGTCCACATGCATTCTGCCACGGCTGTTCAGGAGTAGACGCTATGAAATGGAAAGGAAGACGACAGAGTTCCAATATCCGTGACAATCGGAGGATCCAACTGTCCGGAAAGACCAAGGGCGGTGG
>JANTGG010000110.1 GCA_024763035.1 Desulfocapsa sp.
GGTTTCGAGTTTGAGCCCGTTTTCACTGACATCCAGGGTTTTACCCATGGAGTATACAGTCTGCCTGCCGTCCCGTTCGTAAACCAGAAAGTTGAGAAGATGCTCCGCGTCCTGTCTTTCGAACTGCCGTTTTTCACCATTTGCAATTGTCATTTGTGTCCCTCCGATTTTTGTGACACCGCTTTTTCAGGAAAAAGTCTGTGAATTGCTTCCCTGTTTGCGGGTGTTATGCCCCGTTCTGTGATCAGACCGCTTATCAGTCTGGCCGGTGTAACGTCAAACCCATGGTTGAGCGCCCGAATTTCCGGGCTGGTTAACTGGAGTGTCTCTATTATACCACCTTTTGTAACACCTGTGATAGTAGTAATTTCATTTCCTGAACGTTCCTCAATGGGAATGTCTCTGCCGTGGTCAAGTTCCCAGTCAAGTGTGGATGAAGGCAGAGCCACATAAAAAGGGACATTGTTGTCTTTCGCGGCAAGGGCTTTGAGGTATGTTCCAATCTTGTTGGCGACATCTCCCGTATGGGTGGTACGATCCGTGCCGACAATAACCACATCCACCATTTTCTGCTGCATGAGGTGACCGCCCGCGTTATCCGTAATAAGTGTACAGTTGATACCTTCCTGCTGCAGTTCCCATGCGGTAAGTCGTGCTCCCTGGTTCCAGGGGCGTGTCTCGTCAACCCACACATGAACATCAATACCGGCATCCCTTGCTGCATAAATGGGTGCTGTGGCACTTCCGTAATCCACAAACGCAAGCCAGCCGGCATTACAATGCGTCAGAATATTGACGGTGCCGCCATTTTTAGCGCTGCTGATATCCTTAATAATGGAGTGCCCGTGTTCTCCAATTGATTTACAAAACCTTGCATCCTCGTCAGCGATCTCACAGGCTGTTTTGTATGCAGTATTTCTTTTTTCCTCGTAACTCTGGCCTGTTGTGATGGTTTTGAGTACTCTCTCTACTGCCCATCTGAGGTTTCTGGCGGTGGGTCTGCTTGCGTCAAGAAGCTCGGCCGCCTGTGTAAGCTCAGCGTCAATATTTTCCGGCGACGCATTCACTGCTGCAAGATACATTCCAAAACCTGCCGTTGCTCCGATGAGTCCGGCACCCCGAACATACATATCACGAATTGCCTTCGCAGAGTCTTCCGCAGTACAGAGGGGGACGATAATAAATTCGTGGGGAAGTTTTCGCTGGTCGATTATCAGGATACGTGTGTTGTCGGATGGGTCCGGCCAGATGGTGCGATATTGTTTACCGTTTATTTTCATGAGCCGGCCTGTTCCGATGGGTGATTTTGACGGGATGAAAACCATGAATGGATGCAAGTACAGGAATATACCATATCTCTGGAAATGTAAAAGGATTAACTGAAGGAGCCAGTCCTGCGAGGGATGTGGAAAGAGTTACAAAAATGGAAATATGCCGCAAAAACACAACACGAATGTAATATTTTACTCTTGTGATAAATGTGGTGCCGGGAAAAATACCGGATAAACAGTGTGATAGTGTTTTGTGACTTTCTGGCACAACTGTTGTAACGGCAAAGGCTGTTTGCCATGTGTCGACTTCGGGTGTTGATGCGTGGAGTTGTATTTTTTTTATGAGTTGACGATGGGGCAGTCGGGAGAATTGCATCTGTCGGTCAAAGTAAAATGTCCGGGATTGGGAGATTCCGGCAGTTTTTTTTGGAGGAGAAAAATGATTAATGCAGCGGATACTGCCTTTATTTTGGCATCCGCCGGTCTGGTGCTCTTGATGACACCGGGTCTGGCACTTTTTTATGCAGGAATGGTGCGGAGCAAGAATGCTCTTGGCACCATTATGCAGAGCTTGTTTATGATTGCTCTTATTTCCCTGGAGTGGGTTTATCTCGGGTATTCAATGTCGTTTGGACCTGATATCGGCGGGTTTGTCGGCGATTTATCCTGGTTTGCTTTAAACGGGGTGAGTACTGCACCCAGTCCGGATTATGCCACCACCATCCCCCAGACAGTTTTTATGATTTACCAGTGCATGTTTGCAATTATTACCCCGGCGCTGATCACCGGTGCTTTTGCTGAACGGGTTCGTTTTGTTCCTTTTCTGATTTTTGCCCTGGTGTGGGCAATTCTTGTCTACAATCCGGTTTGTCACTGGGTGTGGGGGAAAGGTGGTTGGCTTGCTGCCATGGGAGTGATGGATTTTGCGGGCGGACTTGTGGTGCATGTGACCTGCGGCGCGGCGGCTCTTGCTGCAGTGCTCGTTGTCGGACCAAGGCGCGGGTACGGCAGACAGAGTTTCATGCCCCATAGTCTGCCCATGACAGTCATCGGCACAGGACTGCTCTGGTTTGGCTGGTTTGGTTTTAACGGCGGTTCTGCACTTGCTGCAGATGAAGTTGCCGCCACCGCCTTTGTGGCAACCCATCTTGCCGGAATGGCTGGAATGTTTATGTGGGTGGTTATGGAATGGTTTACCCTGGGTAAGGCAACCACCCTCGGTGCTGCTTCCGGTGCCATTGCAGGGCTTGCCACCATTACACCTGCTGCGGGGTTTGTCAGTCCCAACTCTGCCATTGTTATCGGCCTGCTGGCGGGTGTCGTCTGTTTTGCCGCAGTGAACCTGAAAGGTCGGCTGAAACTGGATGATTCCCTCGATGTTGTGGGAATTCATGGAGTGGGAGGAGCTGTCGGAACACTGTGCCTCGGTGTTTTTGCCTCAACTGCCGTTAATCCCGGCGGCGTGGACGGACTGCTTGCCGGTAACGTCGCTCAGCTTGGCAAGCAGGCATTCGGTGTTGCTGTTGTCGGCATATATACGCTGGTAATCAGCTGGATTTTATTGAAGATACTTAACGGCACCGTGGGTCTCAGGGTGCCTGAAGACGCAGAAGTTGCTGGTCTGGACTCCACCGAACATTCGGAGAGTGCATACAATAACTGATGCAGCAATCTGACCGCGGACAGAGCAAGGCGGTCACAAACTTAAAAGGAGTTTAGGAATGGATAGTGGAGATACCGCATTTATGCTTGTTGCCACGGCGATGGTTATGCTGATGACACCCGGGCTGGCACTGTTTTACAGTGGACTGGTGCGGAGTAAAAATGTGCTTTCAACAACCATGCAGAGTTTTATCTGTCTGGGTGTGATTTCTGTGATTTGGGTACTGTATGGATATTCTTTGGCATTTGGACCGGATATCGGTCATTTTGTCGGTAATTTTGATTTTGCCGGTCTGAAAAATGTGGGACTTGCGCCCGGACCGTACTCAGACACCATACCTGATCTTCTTTTTTGTGCCTTTCAGTTGATGTTTGCAATCATTACCCCGGCGCTGATTACAGGAGCCATTGCCGAACGTATGAAGTTCGGGGCATACCTTGCTTTTATTATTGGCTGGTCAACCCTTGTGTATTTCCCGATATGTCACTGGGTCTGGGGACAGGGGGGATGGCTTGGTGAGATGGGTGCCCTCGATTTTGCAGGAGGCACAGTTATTCATATTAACTCGGGTGCGGCAGCACTTGTTGCCTGTGTGGTGCTCGGCAAGAGAAAAGGCTACGGGCGTGATGCCATGCATCCGCACAGCTTGCCGCTCACCGTCCTCGGTGCCGGTCTGCTCTGGTTCGGCTGGTTTGGTTTTAATGCAGGTTCCGCCCTTTCTGCGGGTCCCGTCGCTGTCCTTGCCCTTGTGACCACCCAGGTCGCAACCGGCGCAGGACTCCTTGCCTGGGTTCTTGCCGAGTGGAAAATTCAGGGTAAGCCCACCGTCCTGGGTGCAGCATCCGGCGCCCTGGCAGGGCTTGTTGCTATTACCCCCGGAGCCGGATTTGTCAGTCCTGTTTCTGCCATGATCATGGGGGGTGTTGCAGGGGTGCTTTGTTATCTTGCAGTTATTGCCAAGGGGAAATTGGGCTATGATGATTCCCTTGATGTCGTCGGCGTGCATGGCATCGGCGGATTGTGGGGAGCCCTTGCAACCGGGCTTTTTGCCTCAACTGCTGCAAACCCCGATGGTGCCAACGGGCTGTTTTTTGGTAACCCGGCTCAGTTTATGACCCAGGCAATTGGCGCTGGAGCCGCTATTGCTTATTCCGTGGTGCTCACCTTTATTATACTGAAAGTGATAGACATGACTATTGGTCTTCGTGTAGATATTGATGATGAAACTCAGGGGCTTGATGTTACTGCCCATGGCGAAGTCGGTTACAATATATAGGATGTCCATAGGCCAATTTCCAACATAAGAGGAATATTATGAAAAAGATTCAAGCAATTATTAAGCCGTTCAAGCTCGATGATGTCAAAGAAGCCCTTGCCGACATCGGCATTAAAGGAATGACCCTTTCCGAGGTGAAAGGTTACGGGCGTCAGAAGGGACACACTGAGATTTATCGAGGTGCCGAGTATGTGGTCGATTTTATACCAAAGGTCTGTATCGAGGTCGTTGTGCCGGCA
The DNA here is from genome assembly GCA_024763035.1 of Desulfocapsa sp. Classification (GTDB taxonomy): domain Bacteria; phylum Desulfobacterota; class Desulfobulbia; order Desulfobulbales; family Desulfocapsaceae; genus Desulfocapsa. Next base: position 4,450 of record JANTGG010000110.1, read on the forward strand.
GATCAGGTTGATCAGATTGTGGACACCATCAGGACTGCTGCCAATACCGGTAAGATCGGTGACGGCAAGATCTTTGTTATCCCCATTGAGCGAATCATCAGGGTTCGTACCGGTGAAGAAGACCACGACGCCGTTTAGTAGAGCGATCTATGTCTACACTTCGTGCACAGCGTGAGACTCTGGAGGAACTGTGGAAGCAGGGGCTGAAAGGTCAGGCCCTGCTTTCCGAACAGAGTCGGCTGGTCGACGCGTTTATTGTTGAACATTTTCAGGCGGCAGCAGATACAAAAACTGCGGAGTCTGTTTCCCTTGTTGCTCTTGGCGGCTATGGGCGCGGTGAGCTGTTTCCCTTCTCGGATATTGATCTGCTGATCCTCTTTCGCCCTGAGGCAAAGAATGAGATGGAGGCGGCTGCCAATGCTGTTTTGTATCCCTTATGGGATACAGGTCTGGATGTGGGACATGGTGTGCGTACCATCGATGAATGCCTCGAGCATGCCGCTGAAGAGTTCTTCTTCCAGGTTGCCATGCTTGATGCCCGCTTCCTTGCCGGCTCCAAACCGCTTTTCCATGAATTACTTGCCAGGTATCGGAAAAAGTTTATTGAAGGAGCACGTGGTGAATTTGTGCAGACCATGAAGCAGTACCGCCGGGACAGAAGACAGCGGTATGGAAGTCACGGGTATTTGCTTGAGCCAAATATTAAGGAAAGCAAGGGCGGCATGCGCGATGTGCAGGCCATGCTCTGGACGGCAGCGGTGGTCTTTGGGCTCTCCGGGCTTGAGGCGATCAGTCAGGCAGGGATACTGCTCGATGAGGAAAAAGACGCCTTTCTGGACTCGTGGAATATGGTGGCACGGGTACGGAACCGTCTCCACTATATCTCAGGCAGAAAGAACGACCAGCTCTACTTTGAACAGCAGGAAGAGGTTGCTGCTGCCTTTGGATATAAAAATAAAAAAGGGGTGCTTGCAGTTGAGAGCTTTATGCGCGATCTCTACCGGCATCTGCAGACGGTGGCAGTGACAACTGATCTCTTTTTTGATCATGTTGATGATGTACTCGGATTGGCCTTTGTTGAGACCTCCGAGAGCCAGACGGTAGTGATTGAGAAGGGTCTCGAAGCTCGCAATGGGCGGATTCATCTCACTGCATCGGAAGAGGAGTTTTCTGCAAAACCTTATTTGCTGATGCGTGCCTATCTTGCCTCTTCCAAGTTGGGAATGCCTCTGCATCATCGCAGCAGGAAGCTGATCAGCAGTCATTTGCAACTGCTGACAGAGAAGCAGCGCTCGTCATCCAGAATGATTAAACCGTTTTTTGAGATTCTGGAGAAGGGCAGAGAGGTTTTGAATGTCCTGGAATCCATGCTGGAAACGGGACTGCTCACAGCATTTATTCCGGAATTTGCAAGGATTGAATCCCTTGCCCAGCACGATGTGTATCATATCTATACGGTGGATCGTCATTTGCTGCAGACAGTCTCTGAACTGCGTACTGCTGCAAAGGAAGAAGAGGCCGTTTTTCAGACCATTGCCTCTCCCCATGTATTGTTCCTTGCCGCCCTTCTCCATGATATTGGAAAAGGGGCAGGGGGGGATCATTGTGTGATTGGTGCCGAGCTGGTCGAAAGTATTGGGGAACGCTTTGGTTTCGATCAGGCTGAATGCGCCTGTCTGCAGTTTGTTCTTCGCTATCATCTTTTTTTGCCCGAGAATGCCCTGCGTCGTGATCTGAATGATGAGGCGTTTATCCGCCGTTGTGCGGAGGAGATCGGTGATACCGATAGACTGGGAATGCTCTATCTTCTCTCGATTGCTGATTCCCGGGCAACCGGTCCCTCCGCCTGGAGTGACTGGAAGGCGACACTGCTTTCTGAGATGTACCTGAAAATTCTGCCATACCTGCAGGTTACAGAGACAGGGAATGTGGTGAGTCAGGTGGATCAGGGGGTGGATTGGCTGCGGAGGCAGGTGGCAGAGCTGCTTGACCACGAGAAGGGTCTCCCCTTTGCTGTGGATGATCTGCCGGCCGACTATCTTTTGAGTTTTACACCGGAGGCTGTGGTGAGTCATGTCCGCCTGCATCATGAGAATCGTGGTGTTCTGCAGCAGAAGGCACTGGTTTTTCCCCGTAATCTGCAGTCGCAGTGGTCGCTTCTGATAATGTGTCAGGATCGCAGCGGACTGCTGGCAAAGATCTGCGGAGTACTCAGCCTGCATAATCTCTCGGTTTTGAATGCCCAGATTTTCACCTGGAAGGATGGCAGTGCCGTGGATGTGATTGATGTCCGTCCGGAAGACGGCGTTGCTTACGAAGAGAAAGACTGGGAGGCATTAACTAACGACTTGAACCTGGCGTTAAACCATCGGCTGGGGCTTGGGCACCGGTTGTACAAAAAGCTCTCCGGTAGCTATGGGCGCCGCAAGCTGCCTTCTACACTTACAGGTACTCGTGTGCATGTGGATAACGATGCCTCCGACCGTTACACCGTGGTGGAGGTGTATTCCAGTGACAGTCCGGGACAGTTGTACCGGATTACCCAGACTCTGACGGATTTTGGTATTAATATCTATCGGGCGTATATTGCAACAGAGGTGGAGCAGCTGATTGACGTGTTTTATATACTGGATAGTCAGAAGGAGAAGATAGTGGATGAGGCGTTTATCGACGAGCTGCACGATGGCTTGTTGTACGGCATAGATGGTGGAGCGGAAAAAAGGTAACAAATATGTAAATAAATTTTTTTTTATTTTATTTCTTATCGCAAAATGGTAAGGGGTAGGTGGCTGTGGCATCGTTCTATTTGCCCCTGTTTGAAATGCTAGAAAAATAAAATCCCATAATGGGAATGTTCTTTCAGTTTGCACGGATGAAAGGCTATTTATAACTAAAGTAAGGAGACTTAGAAATGACCAGAGACGACATTATGAGAACCATTGAGGAGGAGAATATTCACTATTTCCGCCTTCAGTTTGTTGATATTTTCGGTTTTATGAAGAATGTTGCCATTCCCAAAAGCCAGATCGAAAAAGCACTTGACGGACAGATGATGTTTGACGGCTCTTCCATTGACGGTTTTGTCCGTATCAATGAGTCTGATATGTACCTGAAACCAGACTATGACACCTTTACTGTTCTTCCCTGGAGGAATCAGGACGGTGTTGCGGCAGCCAGGGTTATCTGTGATGTCGCCAAGTCTGATGGAACTCCGTTTGCCGGATGTCCCCGTAACAACCTTAAACGCGTTCTTGCTGAAGCCAAAGAGATGGGTTACACCATGAACGTCGGTACAGAAGCTGAGTTCTTTCTCTTTGAAAAAGATGAAAATGGACTGCCCACCACCATCACCAATGATGTTGCCGGATACTTCAGCCTTGATCCGGAAGATACCGGTAATGACTGTCGTCGTGAGATCATTGAGACCCTTGAAGAGATGGGATTTGAGATTGAAGCATCCCATCATGAAGTGGCTGAAGGACAGCATGAGATTAACTTCAAATATGCTGATGCTCTGACCGCTGCCGATAACACCATTACCTTCAAGTGGGTTGTTAAATCCATTGCATCCCGTTACGGACTGCATGCGACCTTTATGCCCAAACCGATTTTCGGCATCAACGGTTCCGGAATGCACACCAACCAGTCTCTTTTTAATGCAGACGGTACCAATGCCTTCTTTGACGAGAGTGCACCCCTGCAGCTTTCTGAGGTCGCCTATCAGTATATCGCCGGAGCTTTGAAAAATGCCCGGGGTTTTGCAGCTGTGACTAATCCTCTGGTAAACTCCTACAAACGTCTTGTGCCGGGATATGAGGCCCCTGTTTATGCTGCCTGGTCTGCATCCAACCGTTCAGCTCTCGTTCGTATTCCCGCGTCCCGCGGTATGGGAACCCGTACTGAAATCCGCTGCCCGGATCCAACCTGTAATCCCTATCTGGCACTTGCCATGATGCTGAATTCAGGTCTTGACGGCGTGAAAAACAAGCTGACCCCTCCTGCGTCCGTTGATCAGGATATTTTTAAAATGTCTGCAGCAGAGATGGAAGAGGCTGGAATTGGTGTTATGCCCGGAAGTCTGAAGGAAGCTGTTGACGAGTTAAAGGCAAACCCCATTGCCAAAGATACCCTTGGTGAGCATATTTTTACCAAGTATGTTGAAGCCAAAGAGGCTGAGTGGGATAAGTACCGTACAGCAGTAACCGACTGGGAACTCGACGAGTACCTTGATATCTACTAGGTCTCAGCTTTACGAATAAGCGGTATAAAAAAAGCCCCTGCGTCTTCATAGACAGCGGGGGCTTTTTTATTCGTTTATCTTTTGGTAACCATTCAGCGTAAGTGCAGGAAAGGTTAATAAAGCACGGAACGTGACTGTTCAGAGTGCCTTAGGTTCGTTCATTCTTGCCTTCGAAGCGTAC
>JANTGG010000111.1 GCA_024763035.1 Desulfocapsa sp.
GTCTCAGGCTTTCTTACCTCGCCATGGGACCAATCCATGATTTTCTCTGGTGATGCCAGAGTAATCTGTACTTTATTAAATTTTACCGGACCTTTTGGTTTCTTAAAGAAATTGAATAGTTCTTCCACGAAAATATACCCCTTCAACGTATAGGGTTAATAAAGATGACGATATCACTGAACAGTCATCGAAAATTACAAACTTGAGCCCATGACAGATACTGCTATTCCTGCAGCAGTTCCATATCCAGGCACAGTCCCTGCAACTCCTTGACCAATACATGGAATGATTCAGGGAGTCCTGTGGTCAAAAAGTTATTACCTTTGACTATGCGTTCGTACATGGTCGTCCGTCCTTCAACATCATCTGATTTGGCGGTGAGGAATTCTTTGAGTGTATAGGCCGCACCATACGCCTCCATTGCCCAGACTTCCATCTCACCCAGACGCTGTCCGCCAAACTGGGCCTTCCCTCCGAGGGGCTGCTGGGTTACCAGTGAATAAGGACCAGTGGAACGGGCATGGATTTTATTGTCAACCAGATGGTGCAGTTTCAACATGTACATTACACCGACGGTCACCTGATTGGCAAAAGGCTCACCCGTCAGACCATCATAGAGCTGGCTCTGTCCGACTTCGTCAACGCCGGCCTCCATGAGCAGTTCCCGAATTTGAACTTCTTCGGCACCGTCAAAAACGGGGGTCGCCACGTGAATACCGCGATAATGTTTACGGCACCAGTCAAACAGATCATCATCACTCATACCATCTGTAATTTTTGCATATTCATCCTTTGAATACACTTTCTGCATCTTGGTCTTGATGGCATCAAGCTCTTTATCCCGGGCAAGGTCAGACAGCTGTTTCCCAATTTTCTTTGCGGCAAATCCAAGATGCACTTCGAGCACCTGTCCAACATTCATACGGGAAGGAACGCCGAGCGGATTCAAAACAACATCCACGGTTGTTCCATCTGCAAAAAAGGGCATATCCTCTTCGGGCAGCAACCTTGAAACAACACCTTTGTTTCCGTGACGACCAGCCATCTTATCACCAACGGAGAGTTTGCGTTTGGTGGCAACATAGACCTTCACCATCTTCACCACTCCCGGAGGAAGGTCATCACCTTTTTTCATCCGTTCAATAATGCCCTCATAGCGTTCTGTAATCAGGGCTTTTTGCTTTTCATAGCGATCATAGGCGGCGTTGATCTCATCTTCAAACTTGGCTTTTTCCGAGAAATCAACTTTGGCAAGTCCTGCAAAGCCTATCTTCCCGGCAAGTTCAGCGTTCATCTTCTTGCCAAGTTTTACGATAACATTGCCATTTTTATCACAGATGTCCTCTTTCACGGTACGACCATCCATGATATCACCGAGTTCCCGACAGACACCTTTTTTAAGACTTGCCAATTCATCGAGTTTATCGCCGTTGAGCCGCTCAACTTCCATATCCTCGATCATGAGAGAACGTTCGTCTTTATCAACTCCTTTCCGGGAGTAGACCTTGGCATCAATAACGACACCTTCAACTCCAGGAGGTACCCGCAGGGACGAATCTTTTACATCCTGTGCCTTTTCCCCAAAAATCGCCCGCAGAAGTTTTTCCTCCGGGGAAAGCATGGATTCTCCTTTGGGAGTAACTTTTCCCACAAGGGTGTCACCGGCATGCACGTCGGCTCCTATGCGGACGATACCAGAGTCATCAAGGTTCCGAAGTGTATCCTCGGAAACATTTGGAATATCCCGGGTGATCTCTTCCTTGCCGAGTTTTGTATCGCGTGCCATGGTCTCAAAGACCTCGATATGGACGGATGTGAAGGTATCCTCTTTGAGAAGCCGCTCATTGATAAGAATGGAATCCTCAAAGTTAAATCCACGCCAGGGCATAAAGGCGATGGTCACATTCTTGCCAAGGGCAAGTTCACCCTCTTCACAGGATGGACCGTCTGCCAGCACTGTCCCCTTCCCGACACGAGTGCCGGGAAGCACCAGAGGGTTCTGGGTAAAACAGGTATTCTGATTGGATTTTTTATACTTACCCAGTCGATACACGCCAACTCCGGTATCAAAACCATCAACGCCGGGCTGGTCGTAACGTACAACAATGCGGTTGGAATCAATCTCCTCAACAACACCTTCATCGGCTGCAAGGAGACAGGCCCCGGAATCCCTGGCAACATAGCGTTCCATACCGGTACCGACAAAGGGGGCGGCAGTGATCATAAGCGGAACCGCCTGGCGCTGCATATTAGATCCCATAAGAGCACGGTTGGCATCATCATTTTCCAGAAAAGGAATAAGGGATGCGGCAATACTGACAAGCTGATTGGGGGCAATATCCATATAGGTGACCTGCTCGGCAGAGGCTGTAATAACCTCACCCTCGTCCCGGACAATAAGAGAATCATCGACTATGGCATTGTTTTTATCAAGCTCGATACGGGCAGGGGCAATAAGCTGATCCTGTTCCTGCAGGGCACTAAGATATTTCACCTCATCAAGGACAATTCTATCTTCAACCTTTCGATACGGTGTTTCAATAAACCCGTATGGATTGATCCTTGCGTAAGTGGCAAGGGAAACAATCAGACCGATGTTTGGTCCCTCAGGGGTTTCAACGGGACAGATACGACCGTAGTGGGTTGGATGAACATCACGCACCTCGAATCCGGCACGTTCACGTGACAGACCGCCAGGTCCAAGGGCAGACAGACGCCGCTTGTGAGTCACCTCGGATAGTGGATTGGTCTGATCCATAAACTGCGATAACTGGGAAGTTCCAAAGAACTCTTTGATTGCGGCGGAGATCGGTTTGGGATTAACCAGATCATGGGGCATCATGGTCTCAACTTCGTTAAGCGTCATTCGCTCTTTAATGGCACGTTCCATACGAACAAGTCCCATCCGGTACTGATTTTCAACCAATTCACCGACAGTACGAACCCGGCGATTACCAAGATGGTCGATATCATCCACCGCCCCCTGGCTGTCTTTTAAACGAACAAGGTATTTTATTGATTTTACAATATCTTCACGGGTAAGCGCTCTGTGGTCAATATCAGTGGTCAGTCCAAGTCTTGCGTTGATCTTATAGCGACCAACCTCCGAAAGATCGTAGAGATCGGGATTGAAAAAGAGATTTTCAAAAAAGGACTCGGCTACCTCTATGGTGGGAGGACTTGAGGGACGCAGTCGCCTGTAGATCTCAAGAAGGGCTTCCTCTGTACTCGAAACTTTATCAAGGGCCAGAGTCTTTCTGAAGGATTCGCTATAGGTAACACCGTCGATATGCAGTACCTCAAATTCATCGACACCTGCTTCTGCAAATGTTTCCAGGAGAGATTCTGTTATTTCTGTATTGGAAAGGGCAAGCATCTGCTCCTTGTCAGCGGGATCAGGGCAATCAGAGACAAGGAACTTACCCTGCAGGGTTTCCCGGGAAATCTGCAGAAATTCAATACCAGCTTTTTCGATGCGTTTGCAGACAGCCTTTCCTAATTTTTTCCCCTCTTTGGCGAGAATATCACCACTTGAGGGATCAACAAGATCAAACTCCAGACGCTGTCCCTGAAAGGTCTCTTTGCTGAACTGTGCGAAATATTTATCATTTTCGCGTTTAATCGTGGTGGTCAGGTAGAATTCACGAAGCAGCTCCTCACCATCTTTACCAATGGCTTTTAACAGCGTGGTGACGGGGAACTTGCGCCTTCTGTCAATGCGTACATGAAGCACATCTTTGATATCAAACTCAAGATCAATCCATGAGCCACGCACCGGGATAATACGAGCAGAATAGAGTAATTTGCCGCTTGCATGACTTTTGCCGTTGTCATGAGTAAAAAACAGACCAGGTGACCGCTGAAGCTGAGAGACTATCGCACGTTCGGTGCCGTTCACAACAAATACGCCGTCACCAGTCATAAGGGGAAGGGAACCAAGGAAAACTTCCTGTTCCTTGATGTCTCGAATGGTCTGAACACCGGTTTCTTCATCAACATCAAAGGTGATCAGACGAACAGTGATCTTCACCGGAATATCATAGGTCATACCCCGCTGCTGACATTCTGCGATGGTATATTTCGGCTCACCGAAAGAATATCGAACATACTCCAAGGTGCAGAGCCCGTTGAAATCATTTATGGGAAAAACGTTATTAAAAATACCCTGTAAGCCGGTTTCAGTCCGGGCATCAGGGTCAACGCCAATCTGTAAAAATTCTTCATAGGAAATTCGCTGCATGGAAATCAAATGCGGCGGCTCCAGAATGGTTGCGGCGCTGGCAAAATTCTTTCTCACTCTTTCCATAATTAACCTCGGGATGCCTTAATCTGATGATTGTATACCCAGACCTGTACCTTTCACGGCAAGGAACTGGCGATTAAACGGCTCGACTGCTGCTGCAGTCCAACCGGAAAATTCAAAAGGAATGGTACAACTGATAATTGGGATTGGTACTGAGATTCCAGTACATAACGATAGCACTTGCGTGTTGAGCAAAGGATGATTTTTGAGGATAAGCATTCATAGCAATACAAGGGGGTATGTTTGAATCAAATCAAATATGAGTCAGGAGGGAACAACAAGACATCCTCCCGTTATCACGTCACTTTTTCAAAACTGCAACACAACTTGCTTAAAACACGACACGCTACGCGGCAATTTGCCGGTAGCGTATCGTAGAACTGCAGACCGTCGGCAATGTACCGGACAGTCACAAAAAGAGCGGGTGATTATTTGATCTCTACACCACCACCAACCTCTTCGATCTTTTTCACAATCTCGTCTGCTTCTTCTTTGGTAATTCCTTCCTTGATCGGAGTGGGAGTACCCTCTACAAGAGCCTTGGCTTCTTTCAATCCTAGGGCAGTGATTGCGCGAACTTCTTTAATAACTTTGATCTTGGAATCACCTGGAGAGGTGAGAATAACATCAAACTCAGTCTGCTCAGCGGCAGCCTCACCGCCCGCATCACCGGCAACACCAGCAACAGCTACGGCAGCAGGGGCAGCTGCGGAAACACCAAATTTATCCTCAAGCTCTTTAATCAGCTCAGAAAGCTCAAGAACAGACATGTTGGAAATAAAATCAATAACATCTTCTTTTGATACAGCCATTATAAGTACCTCGTATTTCAGTTAATTTTAGTTTTATACTATACACATTCGACAATCGAAAAGATCTACGCCTGCTCTTTCTGCTCTTTCTGCTCTTTCTGCTCTTTAACTGCCTGTAATCCATAAAGGAAAGTACGAGGCACACCAGAAAGTACCTGAACCAGTCCGGTGGGTACACTGTTGAGCACAGAAAGAAACTGTCCAAGAAGCACTTCCTTGTTTGGAAGCTTGGACAGGGCTACTAAATCTTCTGAAGAAATCTTCTCTCCTTCAAGGGCCGCAGAGCGAATTTGTAATTTTTCGTGATCTGAGGCAAACGCAGAAAGCGCCTTTGCAGGTCCTACAGGATCGTCATAGCCAAGAACAATGGCTGTGGTACCGGTGAAGTCCTCAATGAGAACATCGCTGGCTGTATCCGTAACTGCCCTTTTGAGAAGAGTATTCTTTGCAATACGAATCTCTGAATTGCAGCTGCGCAGTTGAATGCGAAGCTCCTGCAACTCGGAAACCGTTAAACCACAATAATCTGTTACCACAGTGAATTTTGATCGACTGAATGAGTCGTTTAACTGCGTAACTATTGCTGATTTGTCATCACGGTTCAAAGCACTCCTCCTTAATTCGGTTTAAATTTGTTGTTTCACTTTCCCTGTACGTAAAACAAAGTACCGGGAGAGGTTTCTTACCGACAGATTCCCCTTCCGGATAAGGGAATGGGTACCTGATGTATAAGTGTAAACAGCAGTTACAGCATGAAATATATAAGACCGCTCATTAGCAAATGAGCAGGTACACAAATACAGTTTCTCTTGCCTCGGCAGGTCACATAAAGTGATTAAACGAGAGTACCTGCTGTCTTCGACCTATTTTACTACTATATAAAAATCGTCCCGTGCTTATTTTACTGCAGCACGAACGGCGATTGGATCCAATTTGATACCAGGTCCCATGGTGGAGGTAATGGTAACTGATTTCAGATACACTCCCTTACTGGAAGAGGGCTTGAGCTGAATGATTTTTTCAACAAAAGCAGAGACATTTTCTAGGATCTTTTCCTGTCCAAAGGAAACTTTCCCCACCCCGGCATGAACAATACCGGATTTATCAACACGAAAATCCACCTTGCCGCCCTTTATATCTTTGATAACTTCAGCGAGATCAAAGGTAACAGTTCCAAGCTTGGCGTTGGGCATAAGATTTCTTGGTCCAAGAATACGTCCTATTTTGCCCACCGTTCCCATCATATCAGGAGTGGCAACGGTTTTATCAAAATCAGTCCAGCCCTCCTGAATTTTTGCAACCAGATCATCCCCGCCAACAAAATCGGCACCCGCCTCTTTTGCCTCAGCCTCTTTTTCGCCTTTTGCGAAAACAAGTACCCGGGTAACCTTACCGGTTCCATGTGGAAGAACAACGGAAGAACGGACCATCTGATCAGCATGACGGGGATCGACACCGAGCTTCAGGGCAATATCAACGGTTTCGTCAAACTTTGCATAACTGCTGGCAAGCATAAGTTTAACGCCGTCTTCCAGAGTATGCTGAACAGTGCTATCAAGTTCTGCAGCTTTGTTTCTATACTTTTTTCCATGCTTCGGCATAACAGCCTCCTACTTTTGTAATCGTTTTCAACTCTGTACGATTGAGTAGTATTAATTACAGTTTCTCTTTATCAGCTTATTACAGTGAGTCCCATACTTTTTGCGGTACCCATAATAATCTTACTTGCCTGATCAATATCATAGGCATTCAAATCAGGCATTTTGGTTTCAGCTATTTCACGGATCTTATCCATACCAATCTCACCAACCCGTTCAGATCTGGGGTTGGAAGACCCTTTGGCGAGTCCTGCTGCTTTTAAAAGAAGACGTGAAGCAGGTGGAGTTTTAGTAATGTAGCTGAACGATCTGTCAGAATATACGGAAATGACGACGGGAACAATGGTATCACCAAGGGCCTGTGTCTTGGCATTAAATGCCTTGCAGAACTCCATAATGTTCACACCATGCTGTCCAAGGGCCGGACCAACTGGCGGAGAGGGATTGGCCTTTCCAGCCGGAATCTGCAGTTTGATATATGCGGATATTTTTTTTGCCATTTTAAACTCCTGCTGCTTAATCTATCTGTCGTATCCGAGAAAACCAAGTTTCATCGAATACCATATTTTTAAATAAGTTATGAGTGCTGTTACATACCACTGCAAAAGCACTCAAACAACTTTTGCAGATACAGTCTGCCCTCAGTTGCTAGAAACCTGAATATATTCCAATTCAACAGGTGTCTCCCTGCCGAAAATAGAGACCATAACCTTCACCCTCCCCTTATCTGGGAAGACTTCATCAACCACTCCCTGGAAATTGGCAAATGGACCATCAACCACACGAACGGGCTGGCCAACATCAAATATGACTTTTGGACGAGGTGTTTCAGATCCATCCTGAATACGTCCAATAATTTTCATGGCATCTTCTTCAGGAAGCGGCACCGGATTCTTATCATCTCCAACAAAGCCGACGACCCGTGGCATATTCTCGTGCAGTATATGCCATGTCACCTCATTCAGATCCATGGAGATCAGCATATAGCCCGGGAAGAATTTCCTCGATGATTCCTTGCGGGTTCCCTTTATCATTTCAACAACCTGCTCCGTTGGAACAAGTATCTCGCCGAATGAATCCTCAAGGCCGTTATCTTTTATTCTGCTTTCAAGGGTCAGTTTGACCTTGTCCTCAAAGCCTGAATGCACCTGCAGTATGTACCAATTTCTTGCCATGAGTTGTAGCCGTTTAGAAGTAATGCCCGAATGTCAGCAAACAGGCGAAAAATGAGAAACCAAAGCGATGAAAAAAATTTCAGCGTAATAACATGCCTATCAATTTACCCAGCAGAAGATCAACAGAACCAAGGTAGGCAGAAGCAAGGATGGAAAAGAAAATCACAACTCCCGTTAAACCAAATGTTACTTTCTTATCCGGCCAGACGATCTTTGTGAATTCCACCTTCACTTCACCAAAGAATTTTTTGATTTGAGCGGGTGAAAAGTTAGATTTTTCCTCTACTGCAATCTGCTTTTTCTTCTTACTGCTGTTTGTCTTCTTCCCCATGATTCCTAGGCACATCCTTGCGGACTGTATATTTTTTTACAATACAGTCCGGCTGAAAATATGGCAGGCCAGGAGGGACTCGAACCCCCAGCATCCGGATTTGGAGTCCGGCGCTCTACCAATTAGAGCTACTGGCCTGTGTGGAACAACTGTTATTTTGTTTCTTTATGCGGTGTATGCGTCCTGCAAAATGCGCAGTATTTTTTCAATTCCAGTTTTCCCGGGATTGTCTTTTTATTTTTTGTTGTCGTATAATTACGATTCTTACATGTACCGCATGCAAGGGTAACAATATCTCTCATGACGTATCCTAACCCGACTCAACAGGTATTCGTTTTTACTCAATAAGCACAGCTGAAAAATTCACTTTCCCAAAAAATGATGGAAAAGTGAATTCACAATGTGCCAGAAATCGTATCGCAACCGGTCAAACCAGTAACAGGCAGCAGGAAACGATTATATTATTCAATAATCTCACTGATAACTCCAGCGCCTACTGTACGTCCACCCTCACGAATGGCGAAACGCAGTCCGACATCCATGGCGATGGGTGTAATAAGCTCAGCCTCTACAG
>JANTGG010000112.1 GCA_024763035.1 Desulfocapsa sp.
GCTTTTTCATTAATACCAGTGGTGCTGACAAAATAGCCACGAATCCAAAGATGTTTCCCTGTACTTTTGACCTTACTGAATTCCTGAGCTAACCTGCCCCGAGCGTTTTACCGCCTAACTTGGTGCGAAGGTGTCAGTTCCACTAACCTACCACTGTTAATTGAAAAACCGCGCTGCTTGGGGTCAGAGTTAAGCGACTTGTTCTGCAACCTTTTCTGTTGCAGGTGTCCATTTTAATTGCAGCTTCTTATGGGCATGCGCACAATCTTGTAAGTAGAGATTGATTAAGTTTTGATACGGAATCCCTGTTTCTTCAGCAAGATGTTTAAAATAATCGATAACATCAACTCCGAGACGCAGGGTAACCTGCTTTTTTAAATGTTTTGCGTAAGGATTCTTGACAGATTTTGAGAAGTCATATTCTTTTTTCATAGCAGGAAACTCTCATATTGTTTTGTCTCTTTTCCAGTTGCTTTTCTGGCAGAAATAATTCTAATTATCTCTTCGCTTTTACCACGAACACAATGGACAACAACCAGTACCCGCATAGCACCACTCAGCCCTAATAAAACGAAACGATCTTCGTCAGCAGAATGTGTCGAATCAAACGCCATTCGTGCATTGGCATCAAAAAAGACAGTTTGTGCTTCCCCAAACGTAATTTTATGTTTCTTGAGATTGGTTTGCGATTTCTTTTCATCCCATTCAAACGATATTGCTTTCATAATTACATTATAATTATACCGTACTGAAATCGCAAGTTTTGTTTTTTTGCAGAACAATTCAATACCTTTCTGACGACACAGACCAGGCATCATCTCTCCCAAACGTTGACGTAAACTCCAACACAACTTCTTGAATCGATTCTTGCGTTGATATTTGGGGCACCAAACAATATGATTCTTACATTCGTAACATACCTGCCATCTTTTCCTTTTCACATACCTTCTTGATACTATAAAATATTAATGATAATATACAGGATCATAATTTACGTATGCATCATGGAAATGATGGATTATTTATATTAAGGATATCAAGTGGCTGACTTAAACACATTCTTTTCAAACATTTCTGATGAAAAACCGGTGCGTCTATTCCTGCCTGTTATTGATGCAGACAACCGGTTACTCATTCAATGTGTATTAAAAAAACACAAAGACAACCATTTCAACCTGCTCTTCAAGCCTGACACCCTGCCGGTTACCCAGATTGACAAAGACACCACCTGCCTGATCAATCTTGATATGGGGGGGCAAAGTGTCTCCATTGAAAGTAATATTATCTCAGTTGTTAACGACCAGACCCTTGAAATGGTGCCGCTGAAAACAATCTCCCACGAGCAGATGCGGGAATATTTCAGAGTTGACTGTGCCATCCCTATTGTATTAAAGTCCACCATTCCGGAAGGATTTGGAGAACCCGAAGATAACTGGAAAATCACAGGAGTCACCGTTGACCTCAGCGGCAGCGGTTTGCGGGCAAGTTTTAAAACGGCCCCGCCTGAAGACACGCAGGTACGTCTTGAACTCGCCCTGCCGTCATCAGAACCAACTATTATCTCAACCATTGCCTCGCCGGTACGAATCACAAAACTGACGAATAAACTCTGGGATGCCGCCTACCATATTGATGATATTGATGACGAGGATCGTGATAAAATTATCGGGTGCTGCCTCGTTGCCCAGCGGCGCATGCTGCGTTTAAAGGTCCAGGTAAAGAACTCATAACTAAAAGGGAAACTGAAGTGGGCAGCAGCGTTATAGTCGATACCATCAGGCAGATTAAGGACAGTCAGCCTGCAATTATCAATCTCATTACCAACGAAGGTCTTGAGGTTCGACTCAAGTGTATTTTCAAAGAATCCTCTGCCCCCCATTTCTTTCTGGTCTTTCCCCCTGAAACCCTGCCAGGCACCATCGATACTGAGAAGGTATGTCCTGTATCCGTTAAAACAGACAGCTCGTCCATTACTTTAAATGCTGAGATTGTTGAAGTAATTGGCAACAGAACCCTGGAGCTAATGGCAAAAAAGACGGTTGATCCAACGAGTCTCAGAGAATTTTTCAGAGTGGATTACCGATCAACGGTATTTGCCACCTATATGCCCGGTCCCAACGAAGACAAGTCTCATTACTGGAACATGCAGGGGGAAACACTTGATCTGTCCGGCAGCGGTCTCCTTGCTATATTTCCGGAAGCTCCTGCTAATAAGCACCGAATCGAACTGGAAATACGGCTTGATACTATGCAGCGTCCCATAGAATGTGTAGCACACATCATACGTACCAGACGACTACGTAAAGGGCGTTTTCAGGTAGCCCTCCACTTTGACTCTATCTCCCACAAAGACAGGGATGCTATTATATCCAACTGTCTGCAGGAACAGCGAAAACAGCTCCGGGAAAAGATTCAGACTGCATAAGAACGGCATAAAAACAAACGGTTAAGATTGTTTTCAAATATGCCGAAACAGTTATATGAATACTATTAATCCCCTTACTGCTGTCAAGCCGCTGGATTCATCCACATCCGACTCCGGATCAAGGCAGCAGTTTCAACAGCAGGCAAAACCCGGTCAGACCTTTACTGCCACTGTTTTAGGGAGTGCCGGCGGCAACAAATTCTCCTTAAACATTAACGGTCAGTCCATTCTTGCCCAGAGTGACACGGTCAGTCTCAGTGCCGGTAGCGAGATCAAGCTGCAGGTTGTTACCACCAGCCCCCTGATCGAGCTCAAGATTATTTCTGATACTCCCCAGCTAAATTTTGGAAAAACAATCACCCTCCTTGGTAAGAATTTTGACATCGGCTCATTATTTCAATCATTAACCAGCAGCAGTCCACCACTTCTCAGCAGTCTCAGCAAAAGTTCTCAGGAAGGTCTGCAATCCTTTAATATTCTCCAGCAGAACTCACTGGATGGAAAAGATGGCGGGCAAGTTCTGAAAACCCTTATTGACCGCCTTGGAATCTCTCTCGAATCTCTCCTTGCCAAAGGTGATAACACGGCAAGCACCCAAACCCTGAAGGCAGCCTTACTTGAGATTGCCGCATTATTAAAAAATGCGGAAGGAATTGCCGAGACAGCCAACAGGCTGCTTGGTACGCTCGAACTGTATCAGATGGCGAATCTGCGTCTGGACTCGGATAATCTTCTTATTTTCCCGTTGCCACTCCCCTTTCTTGACAATGGCTACTTGCTTTTTGACAAAAAGAATGCTCAGGAGGGAGGTAAAAACAAAGATACACAACTGAGTTTTTCACTGCATCTCAGCCTCCAGCCACTTGGAAATATCGAAATCCATTTTCTTCAGTCAGATGAGGGGCTGTATATACGCTTTGCCTGTGACTCCTTGGAGAAAAAAGAATTCACAAGTCAATTTGCAGACGATCTGAAAAAAACCCTTACCAGCGGAGATGTTTTGGGATTGAGTTTTTCGGATACCGCAGGTGATCCCACAGGAGAGCTGATTCAGCATCTTGTGCCGGAGGGAACATCCATGCTGGACACAAAGGTTTAATATGGCGGAGAAAGGACCCGATAAGGCCGTTGCCATAGTCTATGATGAGAAGATTGCGGCATCACCAAAAGTTATTGCCACCGGACAGGGAGAGATTGCCAGGAAGATTATTGAGACGGCAAGGGAAGCAGGAGTCCATATCCAGGAAGATCCCAATCTTGTGGAACTCCTCTCCAAGATCAAACTGGGTGAAGAGATCCCTGCCGAACTATATCAGACGGTTGCCGAAGTGCTTGCCTTTGTCTATAAGGTAAACGAAAAATTCAAGCACAAACTGGAAAAGAGCTGACCCTGTCTTCTCCGGTTATTCCAGCTCACCAAGATAATTAAAGGTAGGCAGTTTAGAGACATTCCCCTTACCGCTCAATCTGCTTGCAAGCTCTTCCATTTCTTTCCTGCCAGGCGCCATATTACTTAAATCAATTACAATATACTGCAGACCGGCTGCCTTCAATTCATGCAGATACGGAAGAAGAGAAAACGGACGCAGCGGAACCGTTGCCGTAACGTTTTCTTTTTTGACAATAACAAACTGTTCATCTTTGGGGCTTTTCAGAGTTTTATTGTATTCGAAATGATCAGAATCAAGCCGTGCCGTAAACAGGGCTGGTGCACCATAGGCGGTGATACCCAGACGAATGGTGCCGTGCCCCTGTCTGACGCGACGAACAATATCGCTTATGATACCTTTGTCGCTCTCGATGGAAAGCTGCGCAGCCTCAATCCCGCCATGTTTTACCATTCGTACAGCCTGACTGTTGAGAAGACTCACTGTGTAATCACAGGAAAGAAAAACCCTCTCCCGTTCAAAAAAAACCACCTGGCTGATATGCCCAAGCTGAAAACTTCTAAAGCCTGAGCGGATAAGCAGTTGAATCTGTTTCCGGATTTTATGCAGTTCCCCCTCAAAGATCACAGGCGGCAGACACCAGATAAGATCACGACTGCGTTTGCCAAGGTAGCGTTTCAGTTGCCCGGTCTGGGTGAGATTCGTCTTTGTTACAGGCAGCAGATAGCGATCCGGGTTAAAGGGTAATTTTGAAAAAACAGTTTTTGCATGGTCAACACGCAGCCAGCTTTCAAGCGGCAGTTTAATCTTTCCACCCTTGTTTGCGTATCCTTTATGCAGACCACGACGCTCAGTTTTCTGCGGTAGCCCTTCTTCAGCTTCATACTTTGGAAGAACAACCTGCATAATTTCACGGACGTGTGTTTCCAGCTGCAAACGCCTTTCTGCAAGCTCAGCACCACAGGCACGTATCGACTTTGTTAAACTAAATCCTGCATCACCCTCTTTTTTCACATCGACACGGAAAACATCAATACGTTGTGCGTCCCGCAGATACTCCCATTCCGGAACAAGAATCTGAACTTTTGCCCCAATCTCAACAGAAGCCCTCTCGATATTATTCTGACGCAGCTCTTTTAAGGTAAAGGACAGTCGTTCCCCGGATGGTTCTGCATGCAGACGCAGTCTGTCTCCGCAGGCAAGCGGTTCCTTCACAGTGAGACGTGCGTAGAGTCTTCCCTGATAGGGTTTCACTGCCCCGAGACGTCCAAGAAAATCTCCCATATTGCCAGAATGAAACGGCGTAATGGCATCAACCGGCTGCGGAGAAAAGAAATACCCGGAGGATGTCTTCCGACCCATGGCCCTGCGACTGAGTTCTTCCGCCTCTTCCAGTACCGAAGGAAACGTATCCGGAGATGCGTCCATCACCAGTCGATACGCCTGGACGATACTTGAAACATAATGGGCTGACCGCAGTCTTCCCTCAATTTTCAGGGAAGCGACTCCCGCTTTTTTCAGTTCCGGAACTGCAGCAAGGGCAGAAAGATCATTCATGGAAAAGACATATTGCCCCTTTCCGGATGGTGCTTTCATGGATTTGGCAGTTTTCTTTTTCCCCCGACCGGCAGAAGGACCTTTCTGTTTGCTCCACGTATAATGCCGTCTGCAGGGCTGCACACATTTCCCGCGAAGCCCGCTTTTCCCGCCAAGAAATGAGGAAAACAAACAGAGCCCGGAATAGGAAAAGCACATGGCACCATGGACAAACACTTCAATTTCGATAGTACTGGAATGACAGAGCGATTGGATCTCTTTTAAGGTGAGCTCTCTTGCGAGAACTGCCCGCTCAAAACCCATATCCTGGAACCCCTGCAGGGCAAGGGAGTTGTTGGCAGACAGTAAGGTGGAGGCATGCAGGGGAATGGAAGGAAAAAAATCAGTAATCAACTGAACAAGCCCAAGATCCTGCACAATCAACCCGTCTGTTTCCATGGCTTCAAGCAGGGAAAGGGTTTTCAGAGTGTCGGGAAGATCCTTCTCGCGAACAAGACTGTTTGCAGCAAGATAAATTTTCTTGCCATGCTCATGGCAATATCGCACCATGGCAAAAATTTCTTCAAGACGAAGATCCCGTGCAAGATTTCTGGCATTAAAGCCGGGAGCACCAACATACACAGCATCGGCACCCGCTTCCATGGCGGCAATAAAATTTTCAGTGTTGCCGGCAGGGGCGAGGAGTTCCATAGTAGAAAAGCGGTATTAGGTTTTGGGTTTTGGGTTTTGGGTTTTAGGTTTTGGGTTTTACCGCACACCGCATACCGCATACCGTTCCCTCAAACCTTATTTTCTAAAATGACTTCGTCGCGACCGCCGTGCTCTTCCAGGATAACTTTGATTTTTTCGTCAGCCCGTACACCCGTTGAGATACCCAGATAGTCGGCCTGAATGGGAAGTTCGCGTCCCTCCCTGTCCACAAGTACGGCAAGCTGGATGGAACGGGGTCTGCCATAATCCATTAGAGCATCCATGGCTGCACGAATTGTGCGCCCGGTGAAAAGAACGTCATCGACCAGGATAATATCTGTTCCTTCAACGGTGAAACCGATATCTGTGGTCTTCACCACAGGATTCTGGGACACAAGACTCCAGTCATCGCGGTAGAGGTTGATATCAAGGGTCCCGTATGGAAGCTGTCTGGCAGTCTCTTTTTCTATGATTACCTTGATGCGTTCTGCCAGAAAGACTCCACAGGTATGAATGCCGACAATAGCAAGATTCTCAGCATCGTGATTTTTTTCAAGAATCTGCAGTCCTATTCTGTTCACGGCAAGGGAGAGATCTCCGGCACTTAAAATAACACGACTCTCCATGATTATGCCCCGACCCTGTCCCAGAAAAAATCAATCCCTTTAGCATCCACACGGTTCAAAGCCTCCGGGAACGCCTCACATTCTGCAGCAAACACCTTGTCGCCTATTTCATGGGCAGTGTCGTCATAGTCAAGCTCCACACTTTTCTGCAGGATAATCGGTCCCTCATCATAGACTTCATTGGCAAAATGCACGGTGCAGCCACTGATCAGACAGCCGCGTTTTTTTACTGCGTTATGGACTCTGGACCCATAAAAACCATCACCGCAGAAAGAAGGTATCAGCGATGGATGAATATTAATAACAGAGCGGGCAAGCTCAGATGGTGCAGCGTAAAGTTTCAGAAAACCGGCAAGAACAATAACGTCCACGTCGTAATCAGCGATGATTGCATTTATGGCGTCATTTCCCTGCGCATGAAAAGCAGGATAGCCGTAGTTCTCAGCTTTGGTCAGACCAAGGGCATCGGCAACGTTGGAGATAACCACCTGAACCTTCGCCTTCAAGCTGCCATCGGTGAACCGTTGGTGAAAATTATCAAGGGTACGACCGGAACCGGAAAGTAACACTGCCATCTTCAGCATGCAAAAGCCCTCTATTTAAAATGTTCGTTACTGTCCACATCTACCTTGTCAAGCCATGCAGAGATGGTGGTGTCATAGGCAGATGTGAGGGCAAAAACCTTTGCCGCCAGACGAAATCGGGTTTTCAGGGTGGTATTGCCCGTCTCTTTCATCTCTTTTAAGACAACCGGATAATCAGCAGGATCGACGATTACCGTGACATCCTGAAAATTCTTGGCTGATGCCCGAAGGAGGGTGGGACCGCCGATATCGATATTCTCAATGGCATCTGCGAGGCTGCAGTTGGGATCTGCCACTGTTTTCTCAAAGGCATAGAGATTGACAGCGATAAGATCAATATTTTTCAGTCCGTTTTCTACACACTGTTTTTGATGATCGGCATTATCACGCTGATTCAAAATACCGCCGTGGACTTTTGGATGCAGTGTTTTTACACGCCCGTCAAGCATCTCTGGAAATCCTGTGAATTCAGAAACATCCATAACCTCAATCCCGGCTTCACGCATTTTGGCAGCCGTTCCGCCAGTGGAAAGAATTTCAACACCCAGAGCTTTCAATTCTTTTGCAAAATCTTCGATCCCGGATTTGTCTGTAAGGCTGATCAATGCCCGTTCAATTTTATTTGCCATACCATCCTCTTTTCGTTTTTCGTTTTTCGTTTTACTTTTTTAATTGCACTCAAAGCGTCTGCCTGTTCAGGTATCCCGGACAAACAGCCAGCATTATAAACCAGTCGGAACTATTCGTTCTTTCGGATAAACTCCCGTATCTTGCGGCGGTCTCTTTTTCCAGGGCGTTTTTCAGGCAGCGACTGACCGGCATAAAAAAGAGAACGAAGCTTTCGCTGTTCCTCCCTTGCCTGTATGGACTCATCAGTCTCTTCATACAGTGTCCTGGCAATCGTTGCCGGGCCACGTTTATCAAGGAGCCCACAGATATTTACGGTAAACTCCTGTTCCGCCTTATGGATCACCAGCTGGTCACCCAGATTGACAGTTTTTGCCGGTTTACAGCGTTGACCGTTGAGAAAGATCTTGCCTCCGGAAGCTGCTTTTGACGCCAGCCCTCTTGTTTTAAAGAAGCGGGCAGCCCACAGCCACTTATCTATACGAACCTGTTTTGTTTTATCATCCATAGTTCTTATACAAATCATTGCCAATCAGTGAAATTTAATTCTGCAGTCTACAACGAAAATACAGAAAAGCATACAAAAAGATGGGGAAACCGTCCCTCAGCCGTAAGAATCCCTGTTTCCAGTTGTCGAAAGCCGCAAAAAAGTGTAAACACCTTACAAAATTATTGCGTGCTGTTCGCCATGACCCAACAGCTGCAGAAAAACGTGCACATGATACCCGCCAAATATCAGATTAATTAATGCAAAGTGGAACTGTAGGAGCTTGCCCCTGCGAGCGATTTTCCAGGTCTGGCAACACCTTGAATCGCTCGCAGGGGCGAGCTCCTACATAC
>JANTGG010000113.1 GCA_024763035.1 Desulfocapsa sp.
ACTAAAAAAATGCGCACAGATATCGATTTGGCTGCCTTTAAAAAGCGGCTGCTGGAACGGCAGCGATCCATCACTGCCGATCGGGATGCCCAGAACAAAGGGGCGGCTCCGGCAGCCCTTGATCAGACACGGGTCGGGCGGCTCTCCCGTATGGACGCCATGCAGCAGCAGGCGATCTCCAAAGCATCAGCGAACCTGCTGAACCTTGAATCCCAACGAATCCAGACAGCACTGAAACGCATAGAATCGGGTGATTACGGCTGCTGCATACTCTGTGAAGACGATATTGCCGTAAAACGACTGGAATTCGACCCCAGTCTGCTTATATGTATAGACTGTGCTCAGGACGCTGAAGACACATAACCTGCCATCTCTGCCAAAACTTTCTCAATGAAACAACTTGCCTACCACAACAACGTCTATACAACACCTCCAGACAGCGAAACATTTTTCTGCCGTCTCTTTCCATCCCTTTCCTTTTACACAAAACTTCTGATGAACGTATATGTTTCAGGAGCAAAGGCAAAAAAAGGAGCATACGATAACGAGGCATGGCGTCTATCAAGCCTGAAAGTACTGCGGGATCTTGAATGTACAGGAATGAAGATTCATATAAGCGGTACCGGGAATCTGCAGAACCTGCAATCCCCCTGCGTATTCGTCGGCAACCATATGAGCATGATGGAAACGGTGGTACTGCCCGGAATCATAGTTCAGGAACGCCCGGTAACCTTCGCCATCAAAGAGAGTCTGCTGGAATATCCGGTGTTTAAATATATAATGCGCTCCCGCAATCCCATTGCAGTATCACGAAACAACCCGAGGCAGGATCTGAAAACAGTGATGAACGAGGGAAAAGACAGACTGGCACAGGGTATATCGGTGGTTATCTTTCCGCAGACAACCAGAGGCACAGGTTTTGATCCAAAACAGTTTAACAGTATCGGAATAAAGATTGCCGCACGGGCGGGTGTACCGGTGATCCCCCTTGCTTTGAAAACTGATGCCTGGACCAACGGTAAACTGATTAAAGACCTTGGGAAAATTCAACCGGCAAGGGATGTGCACTTTGCCTTTGGTGCCCCCCTCAATATTACCGGGAAGGGAAAAGAAGAACATCAGCAGGTCATTGACTTTATCAGCAGAAAGCTTGAGGAATGGCAGTAACACCAGTGTCCGTTTCCACCTTCAGCGGCTGCTATGTCCCCTGCCGCTCAGATAACGAGCAAGTTAACCCGCCCGCCGACGAGCTGGCTACCAACACGGAGCGTAGCTAAATGTTGGTGTAACCCCGAAAAATTGCACGTTCTCGCGAATCGGCGTTGAACGCATTATTGGAATATTCTTACCGCAGAATCAACCCACAACCAATTAATATTTCAAACCTTTTTTATAAATTATTAGCTCAATGGGCATGAACAGAATTCTGCAATGTCTCCGTAACCCATTTGTTTAAGCTTTTACCAGCGTTGGCTGCGGCAATTGCAACTTCATTATGTAAAGAAGGATTAACCCTTACCATAAATTTTCCTGAGAATGGTTTGTTGGGTTCTCTTCCTGCTTTTTCGCAACTTTCTAAATAAAAATCCACTGCTTCGTGAAATGCTTCTTTAAGTTCATTTACAGTTTCTCCGTGGAACCCGACTGTATCTCTAATTCCAATGAGATTTCCAAATAAAATGTCATCATCTGGATCAAATTCTATTTTTGCAGTGTACCCTTTGTAAG
This sequence comes from Desulfocapsa sp., assembly GCA_024763035.1. GTDB lineage: Bacteria > Desulfobacterota > Desulfobulbia > Desulfobulbales > Desulfocapsaceae > Desulfocapsa. The sequence goes on from JANTGG010000113.1 coordinate 1,729, forward strand.
TTAATGTATTCATAATAGTTGTACCCCCGCTTTTGTTAAGAAGTCTTGAGCATTTTTTACTTGATAGCGTTTGGCTTCTTTTCCAGGATGTGGTCTGTGGAAATCACCTTTTTCATCATTAAGTATGAATGAAACTCGTGAGCCTGGACCTTCAATAATTGTAGCGCCAAGAGCTAGAAATAATGATTCAATTTTCTTCCACTCAATGTTCGCTGGAACGGGTGAAGAGAAAATAGCTCCAAATGTTTTTCTTTGTTTGCTGTTCATATTGAAATGATACTGCCTAGTGGTATCAAAGTCAATGTTTGTTCATAAATTGTTTCTTTTGGAATGCGATCTCTTTGTGTTGGGTGATTATTGTTTTTATGATGTTTGTGAACTGTGTGGAAAGGGCGGATAACAGTTTGTGTTTTAATGCCTTACTGCTAAAAAGCTGTAATAAAAAACAGGTAAGCGAAGATTCCGAGAAAATAAATGACCGTAAACCTCGAATGGTAACTACAGCAACAAGGCACTTATACCGGCTTACCGTTCATCACCGGTATTAGTTATTTGTTGAAGATGACTTTGAGGATAATATTGTCATATTTCTGATTAAATATTTTGTTTTTTTTGCGGGCTCAGCATTTGATAAAATGTTGAATTATGGTTTGTTTTTTAGCCTCGGCAGAATTCCAACAGTATGATATCATTACAGAGACCTTCTGCTGCCGGCGATTTTCCGGATGCCGTAACATAGTGCTATCGCTCGCAGGGGCGAGCTCCTGCAGGGCTTTGACTCTTTCAGTATGGGCTTTCAGGAAACCGTATTACTCTTCGCAGATAGGTTCAAAGGCTGAAGATTCCAGCCAGCCGCTGCGACCTGTTTCATCTTCCACCAGGAAGAAATCCCCGTGGGCTTTGCCGGGATGCACAAGCCGTCCCTCCTGGATGGTACCGATTGAAGCTGCAGAACTAAAAGGAGAAACCCGCAATCGGGCGTCGGGGCTGACGACCACGCCCTCATACCAGTGCTGATATTGTCCATAGACGCCATAGCCTGCAGCACAGGTCAGCAGCAGGAATATACCCGCCAGCAGATATCGTGATGCCCGCTTCATGGTCGATGTCATCGGCAGAAGAAGTACCAGCCAGAAAAGAACAAAGCCAACTGCTGCAAGCCCCGTCCACTGATTCATCCCGAGGAGTCCAACAAACTGCTGCTGCAGATTCTTTTCCGTCTGAAAGAGCCCCTTCTCCCTGCGTAAAAGCTCCAGATTTCCTCTGGCATCGGAATCACCCGGCTCAAGCCGCAATGCCCGTTCATAATTGAGAATCGCCCTGCCGCTCTGTCCGGACTGGGCATAACTGTTTGCCAGATTATAAAAGAGCGCTGCAGAACCGCCGTCTGCCCGCAATCCTTCATACTTTTCAATTGCCACGGCATAGTCACCACTGGAATATGCCTGTCCAGCCTCCTGAAACAGGGTTTGCCGGTTGTCCCCTGCCCAGCCAATCCGGGCAAGGAGCAGCAGACAGACAAAAACACCAATAAAGCGACGGTCATTTATTCTCATACCAGACCTTCCAGTTCTTTTTTCAAAATTGTTGTAAATTTCTGCATCTCTTTTGCACTGAGTTCCTGACCACTGTATGCACTCTGTTCTGCAGCAGTAAAGATCGTAATCAAGCCGGAATTCTCAGGCAGCCGCCGCTGCAGATCGGCAAGGGTAATTGCTCCTGCCTCCGTTTCCCAGAGCAGCCCAAGCTGTTCCTGAATGGCAGTTCGGCACAGTGCCAGAAAACGCCTGCTGTCAGCAGCAATCTGGGCCCCGGCAATTTCTTTTTCCCGAAGGGCCAGCAGATGTTTCATCGCCTGATCCCTCTGCAGAACCGGATTCGCGGCAAAGCGGGCCGCCTTTGCCCTGAGCACAATAACTGTCGTCAAGCCAAGAAGAAGAACGCCCCCAAGCAGCCGAAACCAGAGCCTGTTGAACAGGGGAGTAATCTGCCCGTCCATATCTCCACTCCCAAGATGCAGGGGAGCAAGAGTTTTCAATGGCGGTTCTGTTACTGCAGGGGCAGGCACAGACCTGCTTTCCTGTTGCACGGACTGCTCTTTCTGTCTGCTCTGCGATTCTCCTGTAGTATTCTGAATCCCTTTCACGGTAAAGGGAATGGGAGCAGAGGTGATGGTTTCATACCTCTTTGCACGGGGATCGAAGTAACTGAAAGATACCGCAGGAACTTCGGTAACATCTTTTTTTCTGGCAACCAGTGCCTGCTCAAAGACTTTCTTCCCCCGTCCGGGACTCCCGTCTTTTAAAAACTCGGAGGATGGCGTGTAGGTCTTCCAGCCATCTTCCGAAACAAGTTTTGGTGCCTGTACCCTGTCAAAATTACCGTGTCCGGAGATCGTCGTGGTGAGAGTAACAGGATCGCCCGGTTCGACTTCCAGGGGAACCGCTGTGGTCTTTAAGGAAAATTCCCCGATAGCCCCTGCAAAATCGGCAGGTCTGTCCTTTTCCGGCAATCCCAGCACCGTGAGTTCCATCTTCGGACTGGCAACCGTAACCTGTTTTTCACTGTAGGATGAATCAAAGAAACTGCCGAAGAACGGATCATTAAACATGGATCTGGCATTATGCCGCTGCTGTCTGACAAGCAGTGTTGCTTCAAGCTCCAGACTGACGGTGTGTTTCCCTTCTTTTATTCCGGACAGGGCTGAATTCCAGGTCAGCACCGAATACCGCGTATTGTTGATCATCTCCCTGGTCTGAACCGGCTCCCGTTCCAGCTGCTGTAAAACAAATCCTTCCCCGCTCAGCTGCGGCAGACTGTTCAGATTCGCCTTGATTCCATCACGGAAATAGACCTTGATCTGTACAGGCAGAATCTCTCCGCTGTAACTGGTCTTTTTTTCGGGCGTTACCCGCATGAATGCCACTTTATCCGCCTCACCGGAACGCAGTCTGGTGGAAGCTGTACCAGTCTGGGACGGTGTGGAGATCGCAGTCCGGGTTCCCGATGAGGTCACTTCGAAACGAATGGGCTGTGTGGAAGACAGGCCATCCCGTGTATTCAGGGTAATGGCAGGAATGGTGAATTTCCCAACCCTGTACGCCTGCACCAGATAGGTGAGTACCACTGAACTTGAAAACGACCCGTTAATCATCTCAAACTGCGATGACTTCCCCCGGGCATGAAACTGAATCCCGTCCACTTCCGGGATCTGTATATCAGTGGAGCTGCTGCCGCTGACGGTAACAGTCAGCGTTGCCACTCTGTCGAGGGGGAAACTGTTCGCATTAAGAGATGCCGATATTTCCACTGCAGCAAACAAGGGAGGAACCCATAAAATACAGGCAAGAAACAGAACGCAGACAGCGGCAATACCCCGTCGTCGCCCGACTCCACTTTTCCGAGTATATGTTTTCAGATATTCCATTACCAATCCTTCTCTATTGTCTGGTTATCAGCCGTTCCCTGACCGGAAGCAGGAATAAAATTCAGTTCGCCTTCTTCATCTTTCAGACTGTTTAATAACTGCTTTGCCTCTTCTCTGGTCATCTTTCCCATGCTGTGACGTCGCACATCTCGTGCCTTTGCCTGCTCTTCCGCCTGTTCTGCTGCTTTTTCTGCAGCACTTGCCTCGCCGGTTTTTTCCTCATCAGCCTTTTGTTTGCCATTCTCTGCAGCAGCGCTGTCCTGTTTTTCCTCATCCTGCTGAGAACCATTGCCGGCAGCAGCGGAATCCTGATCCTGCTTGTCCTTGTCCTGCTGACCGCCCTGATTCTGCTGCTTATCACCCTGCTTATCCTGCTGTTCGCCGGATTTATCTTTTTGCTGATCACCCTGCTGCTTATCCTGTTGCTGCCCGGACTCATCTTCCTGCTGCTGTTCACCCTTCTGATCACCTTTTTGATCATCCTGCTGCTCGCCGTTCTGATCTTTATTTTTATCCTTATCCTGCTTCTTGTCGTCTTTTTTGTCGTCCTTGTTCTTCTGATCCTGTTTATCCTGTTCTTCCTGCTGTTTTTTCAGCTCTTCCAGTTTCCTCTTTACCAACTCCTGATTAAAACGGGCATCATCATTCATGGAATTTAACTGCAGTGCACCGTCATATGAATCAAGTGCCTGCTGCCACATCTCCATGCTATGCTGAGCATCTGTCTGTACACTCTCACTGCCCTGTTGAAAAAGAGCATTCCCCCGGTTAAAATACGCCTCCTCCTGCAGGGCAAGATCATCACTCTTTAATGCCTCCTGAAACGCCTTTGCCGCCTCATCGTACATATTGTTCTTATAGGCTGCCGTACCATAGTTAAAGTGCAGCCTGGCATCGTCCGGCGTTTTCTGTAACGCCTCATCATAAAACTCTGCAGCCGTCAGATAATCTCCCTTGCGGTACGCATCTTCACCCTCCGATGCACGGGCAGCATGAATCAGCGGACTCCCCAAAAGAAACAGAAGCAGTAGTGCCGCCGTCACCTTATCCCTGCGTCCCGCTGTTTTGATAAAGGGAATCTTAAAGCTTCTTGCCGATTTTCTGCCGCTCACCACAAACTCCAGCATCAGCAAAACAATGGCAGCCCCCAACGGCCAGACGAAACGCTCCAGGGGAACTTTATGCCGTTTTTCCGCCAGTTCCTCCTTGGGAACCAGGGAAAGCTTTTCCTGATAGATGGTCTGCAGTCCTTCACCGCCTGCCCCCAGCGGCACGTACAGACCGCCAGTGACCTCTGCAATTTTTGTAAGTGCTGTTTCATCAAGGTGGGAGGTGATAAACTTTCCATCCTTATCCTTTACAAAGCCGGTCTTCCCGTTTCTGCTCAGGGGAATCAGCTCACCCGTCTGCGTTCCCACACCCACAGTATAGATGGTCATTCCCTCTTCGGCAGCTTTTTCTGCAGCTTTTAATGCATCTCCCTGCAGATTCTCACCATCGGTGATAAAGACCAGAATCTTGTGGTTTGCCTCATTTGACAGAACCGACCCGGCCTCACGGATTGCTGCAGCAAGATCGGTACCGCCCTTTGGAATGATTGTGGTGTTCACGGCATCAAGAGAGCTTTCAAATGCCCCGTAATCAATGGTCAGAGGACACATCAGATAGGCAGACCCGGCAAAGGGCATCAGCCCCACCCTGTCTCCTTCGAGTTGCCCGACAAAATCGAGGATGGCAAATTTTGCCCGCTGCAGCCGGTTGGGACGGACATCTTCAGCCAGCATACTTTTGGACGTGTCCACTGCAAAAAGGATATCAATCCCCTTCCGTTTGACTTCAACCCACTTCGATCCGTGCTGAGGTCTGGCAAGGGCGACAAAACAGCAAAATATTGCCGCCAGCACCAGTGCCTTTTTCACTGTCCGCCGTTCGGCAGAAACATTGGCACAGAGTTTTCCCAACAGATGCGATGCCGCAAATTTCTGCAGCTGCTGTTCCCGCAGCTGCTGCATTTTTCGGAAAAGAAAAATCAGACCGACTATGGTAATCAACCCGAGAATCAAATAATGGGGTTTGGCAAAGTGTATCATTGTATTCTCTTTTTTAAACCTGCAAAAGATTATAGCCTTCGCATTCAGGCGAACAGCATTTCAGAGTCCTGTACCCTGCTTCCCTGCCTGCAGTTGCATTCTTTTTCACGGCAGCCGTTTCCAGACCAGCATGATCTCCGTTGCCAGCATCAGCATGGCTGCAACCACAAACCAGACAAAAAGTTCACGATAATTCTCAAATTTCTTAATGGTTCTGGTGGTGGTCTCCATGGTATTAATCTCATCATATACCTTGGCAAGGGATTTGGTATCTGTGGCACGGAAATACCTGCCGCCCGTCATTTCAGCTACTTTAGCCAGAGTTTCGTCATCAATATCAACCTTTACCCGCATCAGCCGCTTCCTGCCAAACTGATCCACCACGGGCATGGGTGCTTCCCCCCGGGTTCCGGCACCAATCGTATACACCTTGATCCCAAGGGTGTCGGCAGCCTCAGCCGCCACAAGGGGAGGCACGGTTCCGGCATTATTCATACCATCGGTGAGCAGAATCATAATCCGTGATTTTGCATCCCGATCCCGCAGACGATTGACGCCGCTGCCGATGGCAGAGCCGATGGCTGTACCGTCTTCCACCATGCCGATGGACAGGGAATTCAGACGCTGCAGCAGCCAGTCATGATCCAGTGTCAACGGGCTGACCATATAGGGACGACCGCTGAAGGCAAGGAGCCCGATCCGATCATTGGGACGTTCATCAATAAAGGTCTGCATAACGGATTTCACAACATCAAGACGATTTGCCGCCTTTCCCTTCAACGTGAAGTCCAGTGCCTCCATGGAACCCGACACGTCAACAGCCAGCAGAATATCAATACCGGACGCCTCAATCTCCGTCGTTGTATTCCCAAGCTGTGGTCTTGCAAAGGCAAGAATCAGCAAGGCAAGAGCGATCAGGCGAAGTGCCGGAACCAGCCGTCCAATTCCCGCCTTTCTTCCCTCTGCAAGAGTTGCCGCAATGGAGGTGGAAGAAAAGACGAGAGCGGGGGCGGCACTTCTCCTGCCGCGAAAAACGGCAAGCAGGGGCAGCAGAGTAAGGAGCCAGAGAAACTCGGGGTGCAGAAAACGCATTATTTATCTCCCTCCTTCCGGTCACTTGTGGATTCCACAAAATACTGCACTGCGGATTCCATCTTCTCCATACTGCCGCGATCGGGGGTATAACGGGCAAATTTCGCCATATCGCACTCCTCCAGACATTCCCTCAAACGCTCACTGTGATCTTCCGGCAAAATTGATTCATGCTGCGGATTATCAGTAAGGGCCGAAAAGAACTCTTTCGTGGTCTGCCGTGTACTTTTAATTCGAAAACGCGCCTCAATATATCTTCGTAAAATCAGCGACAGTTCTGTGGAGTACTGCAGGGGCTGATTGGAACTGATAAAACTGCGTGCCCGCATCAGTGCCGCCAGAGCAATCTCATCCGGTGCAGGAATCAGGATTTTCTTCTTTC
>JANTGG010000114.1 GCA_024763035.1 Desulfocapsa sp.
TTGGAACAGCCTACGTGGGTTCCTCAAATATATCCAACCCGGCCATGACCGATGGCCTGGAGTGGAATGTAAAAATATGCCAGTATGAAACGCCCCACCTCTGGCGCAAGATCAACGCAACCTTTGAAACCTATCAGACAGCAAAGGATTTTGAAGCAATAGACGTAAACGAACTCCCCCGTCTTGACAATGGGGAGCACCTCACCTTAACAACATCCTAAACGAGGGAAAACAATAAATGAGCGCTTACACGAAAGCGAACTGGGGCAAACGCCAAATCCCACCCAACATACGGATTGATCAACTACTTCGTATTCTCTGCATTTAAATTTAAAAAACGGCTGGCCTCTCCAAAGCTCGTTACAATGACCTCTTTTTTTGCCCTGGTTGCAGCCACATAAAGCAGGGCACGCTCCTGAACAGCGGTTTCTTTCTTGATAACAGGATCTTCAGAATTATGCTGGTTACTTTCAAATGGAACCACCCCTTTATTCACCCCGGCAATTATCATTCGATCAAACTCGAGGCCTTTAACCCTGTGCATGGTTGCCAGCCTGATGCCTTCGGCCCTGTGGTCCTCAGCTCGACTTCTACGGATAAGATACGTCTTTATACCGCTTGCCTGTAGTCCCTTTTCATAGCGTTGCAGGAATCTATGAGTTCTTGCAACCAGACAGATGTTGTTAAATCGATTTTCCTTTTTGCTCAGTTGGGTCAGATAGTCGACGATAAAATCCATTTCCTTCTGAAAGGATGAGAAGTTTTTTGTTATCGGCGTTACTCCATGCAAAAGAGATTTATATCCTTTCTGGTCATCAATTCCGTTATCCAGATCATCAAATTCAACACCTTTGAGTAAATTGACGGCCCATCTTCGATTTTCCTCTGTGGTACGATAATTAATCCGGAGTTTACGCCCTCTTCCTATGATTTTAATACCACAGTGACCAAGAACAACTTTATGCCTGTAAATGCGCTGATGAGCATCGCCAACGATAAAAAGATCGTTCTTCCGTCCTTCCGGCACAATCTTTCTGATTAACCTGAAGGCCTGTGTTCCCATATCCTGGGCTTCATCAACAATGACGGAACGATACGGAAGGATGTTTCCCTTTCTCTCAAGAAGAGCCCCGGCATCCCGCATGGCATCATCGGCTTCACGCAGTCCATGTTCAGTTAAAAGAAGCCTGTACTCTTCAAATACCGGCCAGATTACTTTTCTTTTTTTGCGATTGAGTTGCACCCCGCGACCGATCCTGGATACTTTGGCATACTCCGCAAAGGTGGTAATGCCATGGGGTTGAATGATTCGTTCCCATTCTTCCCGGTAAAAGGTGTCATCAAATTCCAGATTCTCAGGTGCCATGGCCAAGGCATCGGCCCAGAACGTATCAAAGTCACTACCATAGCCAATTCTGTAAGTATAATCGTGTTTGCGCAGGAAATCAGCTACCCAGCGGTCAAGGTTAACGACCTCTATTCTGCGCATCATTTTCTCAGGACATATTTTTGCCAGGTTATCCTTGATATCGGCTGCAAGATTACGGGTAAACGTGGTGAAAAGAATTCTGTCGCCCTCTCCCTGAAAAATATTTTGTGCCAACCATTTTGCCCGATGCATGGCAACGACAGTCTTTCCGGTGCCGGCACCGCCAAGAACACGAACAGGACCATTCCAGTCCCTTTCCACGAGACACCTTTGTGATGGATGGAGAAAAACCCGCCACTTCTCCAGAGGTGCTTCCAGCATTTCCTGTAGCGCCAGATCATCCTCGACAACAAAGAACGTTCTTTTGGTATCCGGATTGCCCAGAGCTGTTACGTAATCCTCCGGGTCTGCTTCCGGCTGATTGATTGATTTGCTTACTTCAGCAAAAACCTCTTCAAGTGCGTATCCGGCTGCAAGGTAATAGAGAGCTTCACTCGCCTCAGCAGGAAAATGCATGGCAGCCTGATCCAGTTGCTCTTCATTTGTGATACTTCGAACCAGGGGCAGCAGTTCTGCGGGAACCCCAAGCTGGAGCAGATGTTTATCTTTGACACCTGCAAAGAGATGTTCCGGAATTTGTTCTTCAGGTAAGCCAACGGATGCAGTCGGAATTCGCTCTTCATCTACTTCGTAGACCTGTAGACTCCCGGTTGCCGGATTAATTTTACATACCTTTTTTGCGGCCCACTTATAGGCTTTATCATGGTGATCTACCCACAGAAGCATATAAACATTGCCGGAATCAGGTTTTTTTACGATTCCCCTGTACGTCTTATCAATGCGTACAGACCGTAAAGAGGGATCTTTCCACTGAACAATTTTTTCGTAATTGATCGCGGACGAGGTGGGATCGGCCCTGAATTTATTGATAAACTCAAGCACCTTTCCTTGTTGTTTTTTGGGAATCCTGGCAAATGCACCCAGAAAATCAGATGCAACTGCAACGATTATTTGATTCATGTCGTTTTTTCCATGTATGTTTGCACCGCAAAGACGCAAAGAGCGCAGATAAGCGTTAGACTTCGAAATTTTTTACCTTTTCTTTGCGTCCTTCGCGTCTTTGCGGTGAAATACTTTCACTGCTTCCGTAAGGGACTGTACCTCCCAGCCTGCGTTTTCAAACTGCGCCTTGCAACTCAATTCCTCTTCCAGCAGAAAGGCGACCTTCTTCTCTTTCCAGGCCATTTCCGCACTGCCGATGACTTCTCCATCAGAAGTTGTCAACTCAAAACCTATTTCCGGTTCACTCCATCCTTTTTGTTGTATAAATTTTAACAATTCATGAAATTCCGGGTCGGTCAGCTCCCAAACATCCTGCCATATCTGTTCTGCATTTTCTTTTTCCTTATCAGGTGCAAAAACAGGGGCCTCGTATAGGTTAAGTCCATCATATACGTGCTGCCTGACCCCTTCCGAGGAAAGAAAAAATGCATAGGGTAAAAACTGGAAGAGATTATACAACCGCAAAAAGCCATTCCATACCGTTTTAAAAGCTGGGGTTTCTCTTATTTCCTGTCGATCATCAAGAACGCAACAAATTCGGACTCCGGCAGTATCCGCAGGCGGAGCTACAGCTCTTTGTTCGATCACAACAAACTGCTCCATGTCTGTCTTTCCATGAGTTTCATGTTTCACCCAGCCATAAATACAGGGGCAGATAGTATCTTCCACTTTATCTACAATCGCACCTGATGCCAGGTTATCAAGCCCGGTCTTCCATGTCGCCAGCTCGTCTGAATCTTTAAATCGCTCTGCTTCCAATCCAAGAGATGAATAAACAAAAGCCAGCAGGCCCCATTTTTCTTCTTCCGGTTTCCGGAGAAAATGTATCAACATTTCAAGGCTGGTTAGTTTACCCGTTGCCGCAACCGTATCGAGCTGATAAGCCTGCAATAACCTGCTTAAATTCTGCCCAAGGGGAAAAAGTTTCCTATCCAGGTAATTTACAAAAAAATTATTTTGAGTCTTAAAGACATTCTCTACATCATGCCATGTAAGTGTCCAGATCCGATATTTGCCGCTTTGGGTAATGGCCATTCGCTGCGCCATATCAAGACCGACACGGTCCCGATGAAATGCGTAACCATCAAGAAAAACGGCTATCGGCAACATCATCTCACTTGATCGTGCGGGTCGAATCACAAAATCCGCACGGGATAAAATACTCACTCCCTGCAATTCACCTAAATCAACCTGCGGTTCGATATAATAAGATTTGTCTCCAACTTTTAAAAAATAACCGGGTTTTCCATTCACCAGGTCATTTTTCAGGGACACCGAAAGGCCATCCTCCCTGAACTGTTTTAATGCGCCAATGAAACGAGCTTCCAGTTCGCTCTCAAGAAAGGTATTCAGTGAAATGTTGCCGATCCTTTCCGTCTTGACCAACTGTTCCCGGAACCCCAGGATTTCAGCCAGCAGATCGATAGCAATATTCCTGGAAGTCTCATTCATATTGTAACTGTTACGGTAAGCAAACAGGCACCTGTAACAACCATCTTTATCCGGTTCCTGATTACAGGGACAGGACTTCAGAGCTTCCAGAGCAAAGGCCAGAACATCCATAAGCTCATCTTTGGAGCGCATTAACTGTTTCAGGTACCCCGTGCCTCCGGGAACAGTGTCATATAAAACAAGATATTTTCTTTTAAGTGATGAATCCTCCAACGGCTCTTCATAAACTGTAGTCTGCAGATGATCGATCTTTCCCTTGAACCTGCGTTTCAAGCCCAGCTGAATGGCAGCGATAAATGATTGTAATTTTCGTTCCGATTCAATGATGATGTCAACCGGCAGGAGAATACGGATAGCCTCAGAAACAAATTGACGGTACAGATAGAGACAGTCAATAACATGATCATCACTGCTTTGATCTCTGGCGGTACACGTGAGTGCATGCACAGGACCTTTGTGCTCCTGCTGCACCTTGCCACACACACCACATACGGCAAAACCCGTTCTGGGCATCTCCACACCGGCTATAATTACCTTTTCACCTATTTCATTCTGCTCTCCAAAATTGATCTCGCAGAAATCGACCTTGGAAAGGAAATCAAAGCCAAACGGAAAATCGGCGTCAACTTTATAGGCTTCCATGACCTGTTTTTCATCAAATTCAACGAGCATCTGTTTATTGTAGAAAACAGGATCACGATCATCACTGTCATCACTGATACGGCTCTTCTGATCTGCTGTAGAAGAAAATACCTGCCGCATACGAAGCATAAGCCGCTTCTGACCGCCATCCGACCACATGGAACTGCCGCATTTGACACAGGTTTCTTTTTCTTCTTCCGTACCCAATAGCTGGTGATGTGAACAGTTGTCACAGAAACGCCATGTCTCAACCTCGGATACATTCATATCCACCTGGTCGATTCGTACCTTTCGACCACCTGCATAAAAGGTGTTAGCAGGTGCCAGTTCACTGATGGCGCTTACAGCGGGACGTTCATACTCGTATGTCCAGGAATCGTAACTGGATTCACCATCCTGAACCTTCTGCTTTTTCCGGTAGATAAGCGAGTTCAGCATCACGCCCACTTCCGGGAAGGCATAATTGGGCAATAATCCTTCATCAGTGAAAAAATTAAAAATATTACGATCGGTGATATTACGGATCAAAGCCTGCAAAGCCGATTTTTCAATGGCGAGTTCCCGCAACTCATCAAGATAATTTTTATCTTTGGGCTCCTGTTTCTTCTTTTTAATTTTCCCGGTCAGGATGCGGACTTTTTTCCTGAGCGACTCACGTTCACGGTTGCGCGAATGCAAACCGTTCATAATTCTACCACGCAAAAACAGATCATTTGCCTCATTGCCTTCAACAAAGGTTTTGAGGTTTTTAACGGATTCCGAACTCAGCGCACTTTTTCCCTGAAAAAGAGCAAAAAACTGATCGAGCAGGTCGGTCTGGTTATTTTCAATAAAGTACAGGAAATTATGCGGGAATTTACCAAGATCAACAGATTTGAGGTTGCCCAGAACTTTGCCAAGTTTGTCCGGTAGATTCGCTTTAGTATCGGTTACGATCCACCTGTCAAAAGAAAAGGCTGTGAACTGCCGTTCCAATACTGCCGAGGCATCGAGAAAAATACCGGGAGACTCTACATTCCCTGCAAGCATCGCTTCCGGTTCTGCAAAAAAGTAAAGGTCATGAGGTCTGGCATTGGCGACTGTGAGATTCAGAGCATTACCGTCTCTTCTCCCTGCCCGACCGATTCGCTGCAGATAATTTGCCTGAGCAGGGGGAACAGAACATAAAATGAGAGAGGAAAGATTGCCGATGTCAATTCCCATTTCCAGGGTGGGGGTACAGGAAAGCAAATTGGAGAACCAGGGTTTTCTGTCCTTTTCCGTCTTGAATTCCCGTTCAAGTTCCTCTCGCTCCGAGCGTTGCAGAAGACCGGTATGTTCACGGGCAAAGATTCTCTCTACATCTCCATTGGCATAAAGTTTTCCGTAATAGTCATCACTTTTTTCCAGAAGTGTATACCTGCCCTCACAATGAAACCTCTGGCAATATGCGCCATCAAAAAAGTCCTGCTCCTGAGCGGCAACAGAGATTCTATGGCCACATTTTTCACATTGAAGCTGCCTGACGTCTGCTGAAACAATCAGTGCCTCCGGCAAAATGCCCCATACCCGATCATGCTGGACAGCTATTTCCTTCAAAATATCTGCCGATACCAGTGATTGCAGGACAAGTTCATAGATTTCCCTGGATATGGAAAGCACAAGAGGAGAAAACCTGAGAAAGCATTTCTCGACCCAGTTTTGATACCAGGTACGATGGGTGGGGGAACTGCTGAACAGTCTGTCAAACCTGGTTCCCTGGCGGGTCGTCAAAAAAGATGGCGTCCGTGAGTTTCTGCCAAAATTAACCATCCATGGGGTGGTGTTAATCGTATATGTGTTGCCCCACCCCTTGATATATAGCTGCAGGACCGGCTGATAAATAGCTCCCTGGTTCTTCAAATGGACTATCAGACCAAGAAGAAATTCGGCAAGCGTCCCGCGATCAAGCTCTCTGAGCATTCCCACTTCATTGGGGAGCGACTCAAGTAGAGAATCAAGAATCTGTTCCAGCTTGTCCTGTGAGAGCATGGCAACGGAAGAGCCGGTCTTTTCCAGTGTTCGACCGATCCGGGCCTGAAAACCGTATTCGCTGATAATCTCCCAGCCAATCCGTTTGTCAACCAACTGTCGCAGATTGGAACTGTCCGGCAGTGAACCGGTACGAGTCAATATTTCAAAATCCTGAAGCCACTCCATATTGGGGGCGAGAAAAGTGGCAATGTATTTGTCATCATCAATAGTATTCGCCCAGTACTTCCAAAATGCTTCAGATATTTCCGCAAGACTTAACCCATCTGCTCCCGCCAATATGACCTGCTGCAGAGCAGTACGGAAGTTAAACCGATAGGTTCTGCCGTTAAAGAATCCGGCCCGGTGAGCAGCGTCCTGCACATTGTCTGAAAAAGTAAGCAGTTTTTTATCGTCGTTGAAAGAGGATGAAAAAAGCTGCACGATGAGCACGGAAGTCAGACTGGCAGCCCTTGAACCAAGAAGGGTAAGACTGTTTGGGGTTCCACAATACGGGCATTCATTGACGCTGACCTGCCGATCACCTCTTTTCCTTCTGCTGTCCGGCATATAGACCAGGATAAGTTCCGAATGACCGCAGTTAGGGCATTGTTCAGGATGGGCCTGGGAGGTGACATTCAGACAGCCGGGGCAAAAATAATACATCCCGACCTTCATGGTCATATCCTGTGCCGCATCCTCGGGAAACAGATAGACCACCTTGGGGTCATGCTTGAAGAAACTGTTGTAATAGGCCTTCAATTCACCATCAATGGCAGGACTATTGATACGCTTCAATCCGGTCCAACCCATGGAGCCGCATTCCCGGCAATGTACCAGCGGCAGATGGTGTTGGAGTTGCTCCTCATTGAGATCATCGGAAAATCGTAAATCCGGATTCGATGATACCCTGGATACCATTCGGCGCAGCTCGCGCAACCAGAACTGTAGACGAACATTGAGAAACGGTTGAACCTTCTTGTCAGTTTCTCCGTTATCTTTTTTATCTGCTCTTTCGGTTCCGGCTACGGAAACAAGAGCCAGCAGGCTGCCAAGCAGATGTTTTCTATAGGTGTCATCACCTTCTGCCAATTCCGGTGTTACTTTTTGCAGCCTTGAAAAAATCTCATCAAAGCCTAAAATTTTACCTCCCAGGGTTTTAAGCAGGTTCTGAAAGAAAAGATTTTCTTTCAGCAGTTCTCCAAGTTTTATCCGCCAGTCGGCATCAGCAAAATCACCGGGGATCTCCTCATCAAACCAGATCCGGTATTGTTGCCGGATGTAGTCTTCAAAACGGTTAAAACTCGATGGATCAAGCTGTGCCGTCGCATCCTGGCCGACAATGGTTACCCTTGAAATCAGGCTGTCTCCCAAAAACTCGCCGGCTGTAAGTCTTGATTCCGTAATGATCGAGTCCGGTTTGAATTCTTCACCAAAAACCGCAGTTGCATAGTCAAGTAATTCACTTTGCGCTTCGTCACTGCCAAGGGTTGCCGAAGTACCGACTGGACAGAGATATCCGGGTTCCGTTCCAAGCCGCGCCTTGAGGCGACGAATCAGACAACCAAGATCCGCGCCCTGGGCTCCGTCAAAAGTATGCAGTTCATCAACAACCAGATAGCGAAGCGTTTCACTGGTGTTATGCTGCCAGAGAGTCCGGTCACCTGGTCGAATCAGCAGGTAATCGAGCATTTTATAGTTGGTGAGCAGGATATCCGGCGGAGAAGAACGGATGATTTCCTTGTCTGAGATCAGTCGCTCAGGCTCCATGATGACTGCCGGGTCTTTTTCCTGTTGGCCCACATAAATACCGGCAGTAACATGCCCCTGCAGTCGACTGTTGCCATGGATTATCTTTGCCAGACGACCAGCCTGGTCAGTTGCCAGGGCATTCATGGGATAAATCAGAATCGCCTTGATGCCTGGTTCTCCACGATGACGAAAACAATGATCCAAAATGGGATAAAGAAAACACTCAGTCTTTCCCGACCCTGTTCCTGTTGCAACTATAGTTGCCTTTGGATCTGGTCCGGACAATCGCCTGAATGCCTCTTCCTGGTGCAAGTGAGGATGAAACGGCAGAGGCAGGTTTGGGAAAAAATCAACCTTTCCTTTTCCGGGTTGAAAC
>JANTGG010000115.1 GCA_024763035.1 Desulfocapsa sp.
GTAATAAAAAACAAGAAAATAAATGACCCTAAACCTCGAATGGTAATGACAGCAACAAGGCACTTATGCCGGCTTACCGTTCATCACCGGTGTTAGTATGAAGCAGGTGCTCTTTACGACAATCATAGTTCTTTTGGCAACGTCAGCTCAGGCAAGTGCTCAGGATGAATTGCGTAATTATCCGCAATGGGTGCAGTCTGAATGTAAGACGCTCACCGGCACCAGAGATCGGGTGGCGTTCAGATATAACTATCCGGCAGCCGTTGCCTGTGCCCGGGCAACCATGGATAAAATGCGGGAAAACGCTCTGATTGATTCCCAGATAGAACTCAACCGGGCAGAGACTGAGTGGCTCGATGAGTCCAAAAGAAATCTGCAGTATAACCGGAGAAATCGCTGATTTTTGGAAAACTTTATTCTTATCCTTGTTTGTCTTGCCGCCGGAATGGCATTTCAGCGGCTGACTGTTTTTCCCGATGATACGCCGCTTTCCCTGAATCTGTACGTTATCTGGATAGCACTGCCTGCACTTATCCTGCGGCAGGTGCCCATGCTTTCCTTTTCCTCCGACCTGTATATCCTCCTCCTTATGCCCTGGCTGATGACAGGCTTTGGGGTGGCAGTTGTGCTGGTTGGAAGCCGTTTGTTCCGATGGCCCCGGGACGTGACCGGGGTTCTGCTCTTAACTGTTCCGTTGGGCAATACTTCATTTCTTGGTATTCCCATGATTGAGGCATTTTTCGGTACAGAGATGGTATCCTATGGAATTATTTATGACCAGTTCGGTTCATTTATGGCCCTTGCCACGTATGGTTCTTTTGTGCTTGCGCTCTACAGCGGACAGGAGCGCCAGAGTGCGCGGGCTGTTGTAAAAAGAATACTGCTCTTTCCTCCCTTTATTGCTCTGCTGGCAGCCCTTGTTTTTTCAAAGTTTCTGCTGCAGCCTGTGGTTGCAGACAGTCTAGGTCTAATAGGTGCTTCCCTGGTTCCGGTGGTGATGTTTGCCATTGGACTGCAGCTGAAAATCCGCCTGGCACCCGGTCAGACCCTGCCGTTTTGCTGGGGGCTTGCAGCAAAACTGCTGGCGGCTCCCTTTGTCGCCCTCTTTATCTGTCAGCTCCTGGGGCTTGACAGTCCCGCTTCCCGTATCGCTGTTTTTGAAGCCGGTATGCCGTCGATGGTCACTGCCGGTGCCATGGCAATGAGTGCAGGGCTTGCACCACGCCTGACCGCGGCACTGGTGGGCTGGGGGGTCCTGCTCTCCTTTGTCAGTCTTTATGTCCTGTCCCTGTTTCTGTAGGGGGAAGCAGCCCTGGTGAAATGTGTTTCCCCTTTCCCTGTTGTGTCGTGTAACTGCTGGCTCATGTTGTCGTTTTAAAGACACAAAAAAAGCACTTAAGGGGCATCCCTTAAGTGCTTGATATATTGGTGGAGCTATGGGGGATCGAACCCCAGACCTCATGACTGCCAGTCATGCGCTCTCCCAGCTGAGCTACAGCCCCACATATTTCCTGCAAACAACTGTGGTGCCTTCTTAGCAACCTTTTTGGAGAGTGTCAACTTTTTTTCACAAATCACCATTCTGTGTTGAGCATATTTCTTGATAATGCTGTTTAGTTTTGGTAGACTTAATTGTTTATTATGCTGCTTTGGGAGGGGAGTGTTTTGTCTGGTTTCCAGAGAGCGGTTTGCAGAGCTCAGGTGTATGTGATTTCTAGTGCTTTGGTCGATTTTATTTCTTGTGTTTTTGTTTTTTTCTCAGCGAAAAAGTGTTGCAGAACGCTTTATATAAAAGGATCTGTTTATGTTTTCTCCGTTTAATTTCTTGTTTGGCTGGCTTTCCAATGATCTTGCCATTGATCTGGGGACAGCCAACACTGTGCTCTATGTCAAGGGGAAGGGTATCGTCCTCCGCGAGCCGTCTGTGGTTGCTGTTCGTCAGGACAGCAGAGGGCAGAAGGTTCTGGCGGTTGGGGAGGAAGCCAAGATGATGCTTGGCAAGACCCCCGGCACCATCAGGGCAATCCGTCCCATGAAAGACGGGGTTATCGCTGATTTTGAAGTAACCGAAGCAATGCTTCGCTATTTTATCAATAAAGTGCACAACAGACGCACTCTGGTGCATCCCCGAATTATGATCTCTGTGCCATCCGGGATTACCCAGGTGGAAAAACGGGCAGTGAGAGAGTCGGCCGAATCTGCCGGAGCCCGTGAGGTGTATCTTATCGAAGAACCCATGGCGGCGGCAATTGGTGCTGATCTTCCCATCACAGAACCCACCGCCAATATGGTTGTTGATATTGGCGGCGGAACTACTGAAGTTGCTGTTATTTCCCTTGCCGGCTGCGTCTATGCAAAATCGGTTCGGGTTGCCGGGGATAAGATGGATGAGTCCATTCTCCAGTATATCAAGCGTAAACATAATCTTGCCATTGGTGAACGTACCTCGGAAAATATTAAGATCAGTATCGGTAATGTGATGCCGGAAGAGCCCTATGAGACGATGGAAATCAAAGGGCGTGATCTTGTTTCCGGTGTTCCCAAGACCCTGGTTATCTCAGCAGATGAAATCCAGTCCGCCATTCAGGAGCAGGTGGATACCATTGTGGAGGCCGTCCGTGTTGCCCTTGAGGTCACTCCTCCGGAGCTGTCTGCAGATATCGTTGATCAGGGGATAGTTCTGACGGGTGGTGGAGCGCTGTTGAAGAATCTTGATAAGTGTCTGACTGAAGAGACGGGGATGCCTATTATTGTGGCCGATGACCCCTTGTCGTCAGTGGTGCTGGGTTCCGGACAGGCTCTTGATAATCTCGATATCCTGCGAGAGGTGACCATCGAGTAAAGTCGGAGATGGTATGAGTTTTCTTCTGTCGCCCCATTATAGGGGAGGCGGCAGTTCAGCAGCCCTTATGTTCAGCACGAACAGGCGGAATAGAGTGGTTTGCGGCAGTAGATGTTGATGAGAGCCGGATAGTGAGAAAAACAACAAGTAACAGAAAGAAGCCCTCCCGCTACGGACTCCTCCGCTTTTTTCTCTTTTTTTCTCTTTTTGCCATTCTGGTGTTTTTCTTTCTCAGTACCACCGTGGGAGGACGTTTCGGCGTTTTCCATCAGTTAAGTCTCGACACTTTAGGGCCGGGACAGTCCTTTTTTACGCAGTTTTCCCAACGAATCTCCCGTTTCAAAGAAAAGTATGTTTCCCTGTGGAAGGTCCAGGAGGAAAATGACCGTCTTCGTCTGGAAGTGGATACCTATCATGCACTTCTTGATGAGTACCGTGAAGCCTATGCCCTGAATCGCTACCTGCAGACTGAGCTTGATTTTAAAAAACGGGAAGTTTTTCCAGCTCTAACGGCACGGGTCGTTGGAAAAGATCCCTCCTTCTGGTTTAAGACTCTCATTGTTGATCGCGGCAAAAATGATGGTGTGATCTCCGGAATGGTTGCCCGTACCTCGCGTGGAGTTGTGGGGCAGGTTATTCAGGTTGCTGATAATTATTGTAAAATCCTGCTTGCCAATGCTCCGAGTAGTGCAATTGATGCAATTGTGCAAAAGAATAGAGTCCGCGGAATTTTGAAAGGTGCCGGAGAAGACGGGTATATCCTGCACTATGTGCTGAAGAATGCAGATGTCAGTGTGGGAGATCGCATTGTTACTGCAGGGATCGGCGGAGTCTTTCCTTCCGGAATCACCATTGGCACGGTGTCTGAGGTGCAGTCCCGGCGTCTCGGTATGTTTCAGGATATCAAGGTGGAGCCGGCAGTGGATTTTGCCCGCCTGGAGTTTCTTTTTATCAACCTGTCTGAAGAACAGCTGTTTATTGACGCAATGAGTCGCTCTTCCGTTTCTCATCAGGAGTAGTTCCGGTGATTACGCTGATCTTTACCCTGCTGGGTGTGTTCCTCCTGGTTGCCGAAACAAGTTTTCTGCAGTTTTTCCCCCATTGGCTCGGGACACCGGATCTTGTCTTTATCTTACTGGTGTTCACGGCGTACAAATTTGACTGGTTCCGGGGATTGCTTATCGCCTTCATTCTCGGTTGGCTGACCGATGTGGTCTCGGGCATGTTCCTGGGCACATATCTGCTGCAGTCCCTTGTGCTCTTTGCCATTATTAAATTCCTGAGCCAGAACAGCCCGGTGAAGGAGACCGCCTATCAGATTCCTCTGGTCGGTATCAGTTATTTTGTTGTGCAGTGCGGCTTTTATCTCTTTTTCTCAATGGTGCAGCCGGGCACGTTGCCAGCCTGGTCGTGGAGTAAGGTCGTGCAGGATACGGTAATCATGTTTGTTGCGGCAATTCCCTGCTTTGTCTTCTTTAACCGGCTGCATGAAAAGATAAATAAACGACGTGCCGCTGTGAGATCCCTGCGGCGCAGGTCTTCTGGAAACAGTTTCCGGTGAACAGTAAAAGATGAAGTGGACCAGCTATAAAAAGCTTGAAGAGCTGAACGAGCATGATGATGCGGCACTTGATATTCTCAAGCGACGCCTGATGTTTGTCGGTGTGGTGATTGTGTGCTTTGTGACTATTATTTTCACCAGACTCTGGTTTCTGCAGGTTCATAAGGGAGCAGAGTATAAGGAGCGCGCCGAGAACAACAGGGTACGAAAGGGTACTATTGTTGCGCCCCGTGGAGCGATCCTTGATCGTAAAGGGCGCGAGCTTGTCACCAATCGCCCTTCTTTTAATGTTGTACTTGTTCGTGAAGACTCCAATGATGTTGATGAACTGCTGAAAAAACTTTCATCTGTGCTTGATGTGGATATCTCCACCCTCTGGGAAAAAATTCGGGAAGCGGGACATACTCCCAGGCATATACCCATTCGCCTCCTAGAGGATGTCGACTGGCAGACATTGGCCTATGTGGAGAATCACAATCAGGAGTTCCCAGGAATCCGTATCGAGGCGACTCCGGTTCGGGTCTATCATTATGGTGATCTGATTGCCCATGGGCTCGGCTATCTCGGTGAAATCAGCAAGAAGGAGCTGGCTGCACGGGATCCGAAAATCTACCAGGGCGGTGATCTTATCGGCAAGATGGGTTTGGAACGGCTGCGGGAAAAGGATCTGCGCGGTGAAAAGGGCGCCAGTTATATGGAGGTGAATGCCAGAGGGTTTGAGCAGCAGCTGCTAAAAGACGTTGAGCCGCTTCCCGGAAATGATATTCAGCTTACCCTTGATGCCGAGCTGCAGAAGGCTGCTGAAGATCTGATGGCTGATGGGGATAAGGCGGGAGCAGTTGTTGCCATGGAAGTGAAGACCGGACGTATGCTGGTGACGGCTTCTAGTCCTGTTTTGCCCATTGGTCAGTTTGTGGGAGGCATCTCCCATAAAAACTGGAATGCCCTTTTGGAAAATCCGAAGCACCCGCTGATCAACAAGGTTGTGCAGGCAATGTATCCGCCCGGTTCAACATATAAGATGATAACTGCCATGGCAGGGCTTGCCACAGGAGTGATTGATCAGAATACAGTTTTGTATTGTCCCGGACATTATTCCTTTGGCAACAGACGTTATCACTGCTGGAAACGAGGGGGGCATGGTGCTGTTAATCTGAAACGTGCCATTTCTGAATCGTGTGATGTGTATTTCTATCAGGTTGGGCTGCGGGTCGGCGTGGATCGGCTGGCTGAGTTTGCCAACAAGTTTGGTCTGGGACATAAATCAGGAATTGAGATGGAGCATGAGAAGAGTGGTGTTGCTCCCACCAAGGCATGGAAAAAGAAAGTAAAGGGGCGGAAGTGGCAGGAAGGCGAAACCTTATCCGTTGCCATTGGTCAGGGTTTTAATCTGGTTACGCCTCTGCAGGTATGTCAAATGACAGCAACCATTGCCAATGGAGGCACTCAGTATCTGCCGCAGATTATCGAGAAGGTGACAAACCCTGACGGCAAGGTGCTTGAACAGTTTGCACCAAAAGTGGTGAGTGAACTGGGACCGGAAAGGAAGTTCCTCCACTTTATTCAGGAAGGGATGAGAGAAGTGGTGCAGGGAAAGCGGGGAACTGCGAGAAAAGTACGAATTAAAGGGCTTACCATAGCCGGCAAGACAGGAACTGCTCAAGTTGTACGTTTGAAGCAGTATAAACATTTAAAGGAAAAGGATATTCCCTATAAATACCGGGATCATGCCTGGTTCACCTGTTTTGCGCCGGTGGAAGATCCTGAAATTGCGGTCACTGTGCTGGTTGAGCATGGTCTTCATGGCGGTTCCGGAGCGGGACCTGTTGCCCGTGCTCTGCTCGATAAATATTTTGAAGGTCGCCTTCCCCTGTATCAGGAAGAAGAAAAGGGCAAATAAACATGTCGGGCTGTAAGGAGTAATAGAGCTGATGTTTCGAATTGACAGAAGGTTTCTTCGGAGTTTTGACTGGGGTACGCTCCTGTTTCTCCTTGTTGTGAGCGGGATGGCGCTGGTGAATCTGTACAGTGCCTCGTTTCCGCCTGCTGCCTGGGGAATGCCTCCGTATATAAAACAGTGTTATTTGTTTTTGATGGGATTCTCCGGGATTCTTGTTATTTTGTTTTTTGATTATAAAGAGCTGCACTTCTGGAATTATCCCCTCTATATCTTCATTGTTATTCTTCTGGTGGTGGTGCTTGTTGCCGGTAACAGTGCAGGTGGTGCTCAACGCTGGATCAATCTGGGGCTGTTTAAGTTGCAGCCTTCAGAACCGGCAAAGCTGATGCTTGTGATCACTCTTGCCAGTTATTATTCCAGGAAGGAAGTGGACGGCGGGTACGGAATCAAGGAGATGATTACCCCTGTCGCCCTTACCTTGCTCCCGTTCATGCTTATTCTCAAACAGCCGGATCTCGGTACTGCCCTGATGCTGATTATTATCTTTATCACCATGACCGTATTTGCCAAAGTCAATTGGCAAACGTATCTGCTGGGCGGGGTTCTTGGCGGCGGTGCGGCTGTTTTTGCCTGGTTCTATCTGCTGAAGCCGTACCAGAAACGCCGAATAGAGACCCTGCTCGATCCCGGAAAAGATCCTATGGGGCAGGGGTATCAGATCCTGCAGTCTAAGATTGCTGTGGGAAGCGGCGGTAATTTCGGCAAGGGCTACCTGGAAGGAACCCAGGGGCATCTGCATTTCCTGCCGGAACGGCATACGGATTTTGCCTTTTCTGTCTGGGGTGAAGAGTGGGGATTTTTCGGGAGTCTCTTTTTTTTAGGAATTTATTTCTGTATGCTGTTTTGGGGACTGTATGTCGCCATGACTGCGAGAGATCGATTCGGTGTCTTCCTCTCCTTTGGTGTGGTGATGCTGATTTTCTGGCAGGCGGTTATCAATCTCCTGATGATATTGGGATTTCTTCCTGTTGTCGGTATTCCTCTTCCTCTGGTGAGTTATGGCGGATCTTCCCTGCTTACCACATTGCTCGGATTAGGCATTCTGATGAACGTGCGGATGCGGCGGTTTCAGGTCGGGCAGAAGAAGGATGTGTAGCAGAACCGGCTTGAGTGTCTGAATTCGCCTTGTTCTTCAGTTAGTTTTTGCTGCGCAGCAGCTCCTCATAGGCTTCTGTTAAACGGACAAACTGTTCATGGTCGCCGCTGGTGTCCGGATGAAGGGTTTTGGCTTTTTGCCGAAGCAGTCTTGTGATCTCCTGTTTGTCTGCTTTACGGAGGGTTTCCTCCGATTCTGCAAAAGTGAAGTGATAAGAATTCGCTTTCCATAAGGAAAGTACCAAGGGGAAAAACAAAGCTTCAGCCCCTCAAATTACATTCCCAAATGAGCTGAAATCAGTATTGCAAGTGACATTTGTGGTCTTCCAGCACCACAGATTCCCGCAGAGTGAATGGCAACGACCACAAGTCACTCATCTTCCCACCAAAACAGCAATATCAAAAAGACGAAGTCCAGAAATGTTCGATTTTCCTTTAGTACCTTATAAATTGTTTTCGTGTTTTTTTGAAAAGAATTTAGTGAAGGTACTTATACCGGCTTACCGTTCATCACCGGTGTTAGCTTTTTTAATTCCTTGAAGCTGTCTCCATTGATAGCCACTGAGAATAAAGAGACCCCTTTCTCCTCCTTTCCTTCTTTTGCGTACATTGCCCCGGATGCTTTTTGCTTGATTTACGCATGTTTTTTGTATGACCTGAGAACCGCATTAATTTTTGACTGGTACCCTTTCCCCTGTTTACGAAAGAATTCGAGCACATCATCATCTATTCGGATTGAAATAGCAGTTTTCCCTACTGGCTCCCGTACCTTTGCGGCAGCCCAGAACAAACCTGTTGTCTCTGGAATGTCTGAGAAATCTATCTTTTTATCGCTGATAGACTTGTTCATTTTATTTTTGCAGTTCCCATTGCTTTTACTCGGTGCTTTTGGATTTGAGAAAAGCATTATAAACTGTCATGTGGCTCAGGTTCTGTATGAGGCACTGCTTTGAGTACTTTTGTGAAATCTTTACGTTTTCCTTTTGCAGCTTCATTTTCTAAATAATCTTCGGTTAATAATGCGGATAATTTTTCTGCCGCCGCTGTTACTAAAAATTGATTAATAGAAATTTCATCTGTTTTAGCTTGTTCCCTGATTTTACCGTGGAGTGACTTTGGAAGTCTTAATGTTAATGTACTACCCATTTTTCATACCTCCTTGAGTATTTTTAGGAATTTCCCGGGAGTAATTGCTTCAATTCCAAATTTTTGAATATTTGAAAAATCTTTTATA
>JANTGG010000116.1 GCA_024763035.1 Desulfocapsa sp.
AATGCAGCAAACAGCAGCAGCACAACGAGAGGAATCAGCCAGAATCTGTTTATAAGTGCAGGCTGCTGCCCCGGTACAAAAAAACAGAGCCAGCCTCCTAAACTGATCAAGATAAGAAATGTGTAAGACGCACTGACAACAGGATGCACAGCTCCAAAAAGAAGCGGAACGGTTGCCAGGATAAAACAGACGAGATAAAAGGGAAGACGGCTAAGATAATTCTTTGTTTTCACAGTGTATTTCTAAGTATTGCCGGTTCAGATTTTACTTACTCTGCACATTCGCTTCAGGATCTTTATAACTGACCCCCGTACCAAGGAAACCAATGGTCAGTCCGCCACCTGATGTGAGAAGTCCCATAGAACTTGACTCGGCGTAGATTATATCCTGATCCTGCAGGAAAAGAGTATCTCCCACACCACCCTGCAAGTCGCTGTAACTCAGGGTAATAATCTCCCGTTTTTTGCCGCTTCCCATATAGCGAATCAGTTTAATGCTGTCATCATCGGCATAGGAAGCCAAACCGCCCGCCATGGAAAGGGCCTCGGTTACCGTCATCTTGGTTTCTATGGAATAGGTACCGGGTTTGCGCACCGCACCATCAATAAAACACTGCCCCGCCTCGGGGATAAAGACAACATCACCGCCGAGAACCACCATATTCTGATTCATATCACCCTGCTTTAACAGCTTATCGAGATCAACAACATAACTGGTTCGCTCTTTGCTTACCGGATTTTTTCTGGTCACGTAGGCGATTGATCCGGCAGTTTCACTGAGTCCACTGGCAATGGCAATAACGTCTAGCAGACGGCGTTCGGAAACATAATCATAAGTACCCGGTTTCACAATTGAACCAACAAGGGTAATCTGCCCGCTGACATGTTCTTTTATATAGACAATCACATGGGGGTCGTGCAGGTATTTTTCTTTATAAAGCGTTTCAATCTTCTCCTCAACTTCCGCCACCGTCAGATTGAAAACATCCACGGTATCAAGAAGGGGCAGACTGACATTTCCACGTGAAGAGACACGAACCTCACTGTTCAGCTCGTCGGTCTCATACACCTTTACAGAGATCAGATCGCCAGGTCCAAGGCGGTAATCACCAGTACTTTGAGCACTTAAGATAGACGGAGAAAAAGCGTGCTCCTGTCCCCTGTTGTACTGCCTCTCTTTCTCTTCATATTTGCTCTGGAAATCTGCAAGATCTGTGGTTTCATGAAATTTCTCCCTCGCACAGGCAGAAAGCAGCAGCACAAGAGAGAGCAGCAAACAGGATTTTAGAAATGTAGTATTGAAATTTACCATAATAAACAAAACACAAGTTGAAACAGTTAAATGTTCAGGACATGGATTTTAGTGCCTTACTCCTGAAAAGCTGTAATAAAAACACGAAGCTCCATACTCGCTTTAATGACAAAATATTACAAACATCACCAAGGCACTTATGCCGGCTTACCGTTCATCACCGGTGTTAGTGCCTTACCCCTGAAAAGCTGTAATAAAAACAAGAAGTTCATGGATAGCGATATCGCAGCATAATGAGCCTCCTTCGTTCTGCACCGTAAAGAAGTGACATTCAGGGCACACATTTCTCAGCATTACGAGCTTGGCATGGTTTAAGATATCACAAACAATTACAGATACAAAAGAATATCTGCGCACAGACAATTATCTGCCATATCGGCAAAAAAGGAAGCAGTCCCTGAGGATAATACCTCGTGTACACCAATATATCAATCCGGGGAGTAATACGATACAACAGAGAACTTCCTGGTCTCTACAGAGAAAAATGAAACTGCAGAAGTTCGCCCCTGCGAGCGAAATCCAAGGTTCAGCAACACTTGAACCGCTGGCAGCGAATAAGCCCATACGCCAAACAGAGTCGATCCAAGCTTTGGTGGTAATCAGGAAAAAAAAAGGACTATCAAAAGAGATTGATAGTCCTTCAAAAAACATTCAGCAACTGAGGGAGTTCATCATACTACCCGCTCAGGCTGTCAACATCAGAGGCACAACTATGCATTAGGACTAGCAGCAGGTGGACGAGCACCACCGCCACCGCCACTGGCAGCAGGAGATGTTGTACCTGCAGGTGGAGTACCACCAGCTGCAGGCGTGGTGTCCTTGCTATTAGAGTCAACAGCAACAACAACACCCGTGGCGACAATAACACCGCCAACAGCAAGCCCTGTTATTGCACCAGCACCAAGACCACCAGCTACAGCGCCACCAGCTGCAGCACCACCAGCGGCAGCACCACCAGCCCCGGCAGCAGGTAAAACAGCCAGCACAATCTTATTATTTGCATCAACTGTCTTCATACCGTCTGCAGTGGCAAAAACTAGACGCCCTTCCGTTACAGAGATAGCAGTTTCACCACTTTCAGATACTTCGACAGAACCGCGAACAACAGGAGAAGAACTGGCATTAAAAATCACTTCGGCGGTACTGTAACTTCCATCGGGGGTATGAAAAGCAATCTTCCGGCTACTGTCATTAATGACATAATCAACTCTTCCCACACGAACAAAGAGGTTGAAGACTGCGTCTTCATTCTGGATGGCGAATTTTGCCTGATCGGCAGCCACAAGAGAAATACCCTCTGACTTTACCATGCACTTTCCATCACAGACCAGCAGGGAACTCTCGGCAATCGGATTCTGCCCGGAAAGCTTATCTACAAGCTGTCCGCCCTTATACACGGAAATGTTACCATGACCGACACTCCCCGCACTGAAACAGGTAGCGCTTGTTCCCACCAACATGAGTAATGATAACGCTGCAACAGCAAATTTTTTCTTCATTCTCTCCTCCTATTTTGAATAAACAACGTGTTTTCAAAAACAATGCTCCAATGTTAGGGAATATTTTATCACAAACCAACGCCATGTAAAAGAAATATTATCACCACAGCCCCACCACCAGTAAGGAATATGGCTCGCCAACCGACTGGACACCATGAAATCATTACAACAATGTTACACACAGTTTTTTTCAGCTGTTTTATTTCCTGTAGATACCGGAACATGCCGTATGAGAGCAAATCGTCCCTGAAATCATCCTGCTTTCTCATTATGACAGTGTGTCCGGGAGCTGTTTCACAAAATCTCTAATTTCATAACGCACCCTTCTGTAATGCACAAGGGTACTCTTCAGTCATCTGACTGCGGCAGGAGTTTCCGGTACAAAGGAAAAGAATTGTTTTTTTCATGGTTCCCCTCAAAGCATGCTTACAACTTTTGTTAATTTAGGAAGTTGCCCTCCGTGAGCGGTTTAAGATAGTGCTGAACCTGGGATTTCGCTCGCGGGGGCGAGCTCCTACAGATCCATTGTGCATTTATCTGTGCTTTGATGGTGGGTAACAATAAAAAAGCGCATTCCCCCGGATGGGAAATGCGCTCCACAGTAAACAAACACCTTTTCAGGTGACTCTCTTAGAAATTGTAGTCAAGAAAAAATCGTATATCAGTTCCTGACAGATCATCCTGGACTTTCCTGCCCATTCCGAATTTAACAACTGCCATCAGATTATCAACAACGGGCTGCTTGGCAATAAGATCCCACTCGTACGCATCTTTATCAGCATCATTATAATTGAACAATGTGTAGAGAATGGTTCCACTTGCTGCAATTTTGGTGGTCGCTTTAAAGTAGTAGGAGTCGGAGCCGGCATTCCACTGTCCCGCATAAACCATCAAAGAACTGCCAAGTGCATGGTTAAAGCCTGTGGTAAACTGGTTAAACTTTAAACCATCATCATACACACCGAAGTAACCGGCTTCCAGCCTGACTGAAGCAACTTTCTGTACAACAGACGCACCAAAGGCAGAACCCTCGAATGAATCCATATCACCGGTATCAGATTCATAACGCCCATAAGCCAGGATAGCAGTCTCCGGGGTGATGTTATATGTAATACGGGTACCAATCATATTCACGACATCCCAGGCATACGCATCAAACAGGGTAACTTCCAGATTACCAATTCCGGTGAGCTCACCTTCTATCCAGGTGACACCGTCAGTGTCATCAAATGTTTCTTTTGTTGGATGGGCGTAATCAAACGTTGAGAAGATTTTACCAAAGTCATTGAACTCCGACCTGTCTTCACCAGCTGTATCTCCCTGAAGAACACCACTGGCTTTGAAGGCATGCCCAACAGTAAACCGCAGGTTGTCAATATCCTTGGATTCTGCAAGAACAGATAAAAGCGAACGGGACTTCTGCCGAATATCATCTTTGCGGAAGACCTGTCCATTCTTGATTTTATAGCCACCGGCCAATGTTGTTCCGGGAGCTCCAAGTGCTTTAAAGTTATAACGTGCCCAGGCTTCGTTAAGAATATTTATTTCATCATTCCATAACATTGCAGTGCGGTTATTGTCATAAATTTCTCCTGCATAGTTGTATGCTACACCAGCATCAAAACCTGCCAATACAGGAGTGGTATAACCGATAATGCCACCAATGGTACTGTTCGACGCATTGCCCACATTGTCATAATCCCTCGCCATGGTAACCGAGCGAATACGACCGGAAATGGTCCCATATCCCTTGTCGTTAAAAGGCTTCATGATACTATCTGCTGACGCCATCGATGCGACAGAAGCCAGGACAATGGATGCACCTAAGACAAAATACTTTTTCTTCATAATCTCTCCTCCCTCTGAATTAAAGAACTATCCACCGGCAAAATCCCGTGGCGTATAAACCTGAAATTTCAGCATCAAAGCATAGCTAAGCTCTATTTGATGCTGAGGCTTGCCCCTATGAGCGATTCAAGGTTTCTCCAGACCTGGAGAATCGCTCGCAGGGACGAACTCCTACAGTTCCATTTTGCATTTACCTGAGCTTCAGTGGTAATTATGCAATAATAAAAACAAACAAGGGATGACATACCCCTATTATCTGTCAGAACAACAATACCACCGAACACAAAAAAGGCAATAATATTCGTATTCCCCCTAACATAGACAGTAATTTTTTTTAACAGGAAGGTTTCCACTTTCAATAAGTTTTCTCATATCAATGGCGAAAAACTCTTTAAATTTCAGGTTATTGGGTTCACTATTTATAGCAATGATTATTGCGGACTAAAAGATTCCTCTTCAGGGATTCCCACTGTCAGCGGAAGAATAAAAAAGAAATTATTCCCTTCTTCTGTCGGCTCGCAGCCGCTCTCTCCACCATGAACGGCAATAACCCGCCGTACAAAATCCAGGCCATGTCCGGAACCGCTTACACCATCCCCGTTTCCAGAACGATACCCCTCTGTGAAGATCTGACGGCATTCATCTTTTCCAAGAGGCACACCTGTGGTAAAGACATTCAGTTTCAGTCCCTGTTGTCCTGTTTCCGGAAAATCATCTATTTTTTCCACGCCATAGGCAAGAGCCTTCCTGGGTTTTCCCCTATGATTGATAATGGTTTGGGTATATTTCACCGCGTTTGAGAAAAGGTTCATATAGACTTGCGAGAGCAGGCCGATATCCACCATCAGGGGAAAATGTTTCCGTCGAAGATTTTTTGGTTTATCAACTGTTATTCCAACCCGTTCCATTTTTTTCTTATAGAGATCGAGTTGCGGAAGAATAATATCCCGCTCAATGAAACAGCGATTTGGTTTGAGGACAAATTTCCCTTCTCTGAAATGTTGTTCCCGAAAGAGACTTTCCAGAAACATGGTCACCTGCTGATGGTGTTTTGTAAGTTCCTGGAAAGTCTCTTCCAGTGACTCTCTATTTTTTCTGCAATTCTTCTGAAACTGAATAAACTGGCTGGAGGACACCGCATCACCGGTAAACAGCTCGTTTGTTCCCTGTTCCAGATCCTTTAAACTGCCAATCTGTTTTTCAACCTGGTGCAGCAGATATTTCAGATACATGTTGGGAACAATAATATTATGACCGATATCCCTCCCCAGACTATTGAGAAACTTCAGATGCTCCCGGTGCCGCCTGACAATGAGACGGTTATTGAGTTTATTTCCAATCCACGGAGTGAGTACTTCAAAAAAAGCTTTATCTGCAGAGGTAAGTTCCTGATCGGCAGACACCGCATACAGACCAAGCAGCGAATGGCTGGAAAAATAGGGATCAGGGTCATAAGGTCCATGTTCCTCTTGTCTGTCAAGTGGCTCCTGTCTCCCTGTTCCCGTCCGCGGATAAAGGGGATAATAAAGCCAGTCATCATGCTCCTGAACTGAAAATATGGAAAGGGGCAGGGGGCGTACGGCTTCCGGTGTTTCAATTATACCGGTGCAGCTGTCACAGACACAGAGAAAATGGTCATTTGTTTTATCATACAGATAGAAACGGCTTGGCAGACCCCGGAGTACCATTGAAACAGTTACGCAGAGTTCAAAAAACTGATTGAGGCTATGATCGTTATGGACGATATTTACAAATGCCTTCAGCAGGGTATCCTGAAAAGAATCCAGGTGCACACTGTCATAAAATTGCATTGACTCGTGTAACTTTTTCTGGATGTGCTGCAAGGAATCTGCAACCTTGGTTGTGTTGTGTGTCACGTAATTTTCTCCACAAAATGATTTATTACCCCGCGCAGGCGGCTGTTGCTGTTCTTCGGACGGCTTCCGCGTCTATCCAAAACCATACCAGCAAGTAACATGTCAATAAGCATCCACTTGCTGTTTGCTGCACGATCACCACTGTGGCTCAAGTAAATTTAAAATGGAACTATACTCACGACTTATCATCTGTTTCAAATATATTCGGCATATTACATTGCAATAACGTGTAAAACTCTCCCCTCTTCTCAATAAGAGCCGCATCTCCCCCCTCTGTTTTAGCCGGATCGACACTATCTGCTGATATAAGAGGGCAGTATTCAAACGGTTCCCGGCAGCCAGGGACGGATAACAAAATAGATTCCAAGCAAACCGACCACCACTCCTGCACCTTTACGAAACCAGGTTCCACTCTGCTGAAAGGAAGAATTTGCCAGCATCTTCTTCACTGTTGCCGCGGAACTGCCGGCAATCAGAATGGGTGTGCAGTGCCCGACGGCAAAAAGAGTGAGGAGAAAGAGCCCGGTCACAATCTTTTCCTGGACCGTGATAATTGCAAGGATGGGGGCAATAAAACCAAATGTGCAGGAACCGGATAAAATTCCGTAGGCAAGACCCAGGACAAAGGCTCCCGTCAGACCACTCAACTGTAACTTACCAAGGGAATTAGGCATCTTACACTTGGCAATCCCAAGCATATCCACTGCCACCCAGAGAAGTATGCCGCCCAGCAGAAGTGTCCAGTACGGTCCAACATCCCCGAGCATACGACCGAGAAAGAGACAGACAACACCAACGATGGCAATGGTAATAAAGAGTCCGAGGGTAAAAAGGATGGCGTACGGCACTGCCTGTTTTCCTTCCAGAATCGACTTCTGCCCGCCCACATACCCAATAATAAGGGGGATGGAAGCCATGTGACATGGGGAAAAAAGGACGCTGACCACCCCCCAGGCAAAACAACCCGCCGCTGCAAGAGCAAGACCGCCGTTCATCCAGGAGTTAATGGCTAGAAATATTGAATCCATTTATTGCCCTCCGTTGGGAGCAGCTACACCCATTTCAGTCAACTGTGTTACAATGGCATCTTCCGCCAGAAATCCCTGATGCCGATACACTTCCCTGCCCTCCTTATCAAAGAAAATCTGAGTTGGGATAGAGGAGATCTTAAAGCGTTTCGCCTCATCGGGATTTTCCCAGACATCAACAAAAACAATCGCAGCCTTCCCCTCGTAGCTTTTGGTGAGTTTTTCTATGATCGGTGCCATCATCTTGCAGGGAATGCATTTGTGGGCACCAAGATCTACCATGGTCACCTGGTTTGAGATCGGGAGCTGCTGCGTTGCGGCAAACAGAGGGGATGCCAGAAAGAG
This sequence comes from Desulfocapsa sp., assembly GCA_024763035.1. Classification (GTDB taxonomy): domain Bacteria; phylum Desulfobacterota; class Desulfobulbia; order Desulfobulbales; family Desulfocapsaceae; genus Desulfocapsa. Next base: position 7,909 of record JANTGG010000116.1, read on the forward strand.
CAGGGGCAAAAGGGTACAAAAAATAAGTATTTTTTTCATACATTTATCCTATAACTTATTGATTTTTCAGATAGTACAAGAGGATTATATTTTTGACGAAACAGAACCACGCACAGCACGAACATATCCTTTTGTTTTATAGTCAACCTCCTGATCGCCCCGACACATACAGCCATAATCCAGCTTCAGTGCAGTTGTGCCTTTATCGGTTTCTGCCGTCCAGTAGCGGTTTTCTGGCTTTGGAAAATTTATATCCCCATTTTTTTTATACATGTAGACCTGAAGCATATCCCAGCGTTCGGCAAGGGTGGGGATACGCCAGTCACTAAACCCGCCAAGACGCAAGCTCTCAGCATAGCCCTGGGCATCCGCCTCTGTCTTGAACGACTTCCGGCTTTTGCCGTATTGCCACATCAAACCGGTATGGGTATCCAGAACAATACCACTGCCCTCCATAACCAGCTGATTTGATTCAGCATAACCAGTGGTCTGCAAAAAAAATAAAGCCATAATGACCAGAAAAAAACGTTTCATGGTATTCCTTTAAAGTAAAGTTATCAGTTTAAGAGCCAGCCCCAGCAGGACGACTCCCAGAAATTTTTTGACCATAGCCGGTGCCATCTTCAGGTGCATAAATCTTGTGCCGACAAGTCCGCCGGCGTACGCTGCAAGAGCTGCAGGAATAAGCACCGCCCAGTTCACCGTACCGAGCATGGCATAGGCAACAAAGGCGATAATTGAAGAAAACGGAACAACAAA
>JANTGG010000117.1 GCA_024763035.1 Desulfocapsa sp.
TTATGTTCGATAACCAGTTGCTCCAATTTTCTCAAGTCCTTAGGCGAAAATCTTGTTGAGCCTGCTAACTCAACCGGTTTTAACCAAAATTTTGCTAGCATTCCATCCTTCTGGACATGAATATGAGCAGGTTCACCACCTTCATTACTGTAAAAAAAGAAGCGGTAAGGACCGATTCTCAAGACCGTTGGCATTGAGAGTCCTATCCTTGATAGATCAGTGAAATAAATTCTTTGTTCAGTATACACAATGCACGAGAGGAAGGGATAGTATTTTATGTACGGAGATTCAAGATTTCTTTGCTGCAATCGTAGAGTTTGCCAGTGTTGAGTTTGCCACAATGGGAGCAATAAAATTCTCTTCCAGCGAAAGTCAACAAAGATAGCCTCTATAAATGATGAACCTCTCCCACGTCACCCCTCCTGAAAAGAGATCGCAAAATACGGTTTGACGTGACCACTGTATCAGGCAATTCGGTTGTATAGATGCTACATATCGATGATACAGTACTAAGATATAATCCTGTCAGGACTACCCAATACGATATATAACGGGTATGATATTCATATATTGTGTCTATTTCACTAAGCAAATGGACCTGACACCTGCGCTGACTTTTACAAAATGGTTCTTGAAACAATTTTAAAAACAAAATTCTTCAAGCCAAACCTGAGCGATGATTTTGTGCATCGCAGCAGGTTGACTGATAAACTGGACAGTGGAGATAAATGCCCGCTGAGCCTGGTATCTGCTGCAGCTGGCTACGGTAAAAGTCTACTGGTCAGTAACTGGCTTGACTCCTGTAACCGTCCCTCCGCCTGGCTATCACTTGACGAGGATCTGAACGACCTCAGGATCTTTGTGCAGTATTTCCTTTATGCAGTCAGGGAATTGTTTCCCGATGCATGCCCCGGGACACTGAACCTGCTCAGTCTGCCTGATCCTCAGTCAGCCAAAATATTTTCAGCAGAACTCATCAGTGAGATCTCAGAAATCACAACACCTTTTGTCCTGGTTCTGGATGATTACGGTTTTATCCATGATCCGGACATCCATGAATTTATGAATCAGGTACTCAAGTATCGACCTTCTGCCCTGCAGCTGGTTGTTATGACCCGGCGTGATCCGCCTTTTCCATTACATGCATTAAGGGCTCAGGGTGACCTTGTTGAAATACGCCAAAAAGATTTACAGTTCACAATGGTGGAAATGATTGATTTTCTGCAAAAATCCATTGGACTTACTCTTGGTGAGCATGCGCAGGCCGATCTTTATAACACAGTTGAGGGGTGGGCGGCAGGTTTACGTCTGATGGCACTCAGTCTGCAGAACCGTAATGATGTGGGCGACTTCTTACGTGAAATGAAAGGAGATACACGCCATATCCAGGATTACCTGATGGCCGAGGTCCTCTCCCGTCAGTTACCAACTATGCGCGAAGGATTACTCAAGACCTCCATCCTGTCCCGTTTATGTGCCCCACTGTACAAGGCCTTGTGCCACCCATCCCGCGAAGACGAATGTGGTTCGGAATGCAACGGAAGGACTTTCATACATAACCTGGAGAAATCCAACCTCTTTTGCATTGTTCTTGACGAACACCATGAGTGGTTTCGCTACCATCACCTTTTTCAACAACTCCTGGAGCGTATGCTGGAAAGCCGGTATTCCACTGCTGAAATTTCCATACTCCACGATAACGCCTGCAAATGGTTTGAGGCAAACGGGATGATTGAAGAGGCCTTTCATCATGCCATGAGCGGAAGCGATCTCGATGTTGCCGGAAAACTGGTGGCACGCCATCGCCACGAACTGATGAACAAGGAACAGTGGCACCGGCTGGGCCGTCTGATGGACAAACTTCCTCGCACCATTATTGAAAACAATCCTGAATTATTAATTCAAGACGCCTGGGTTCTCTGGAACAGGATGAAAATTCAGGAGATGATAAACGTACTGGATCAGGTCGAAGCCCTTCTGGCTGCCACGCCTGAGGGCTCGCTGCCCACAGGAGACATCCGAGGGGAAATCGACGCCATGAGAAGTCTTCAGTACTACCTGGTTCCGCCTTGCGATGGTGCACGTGCCCTTGCCCATGCCCAGCAGGCTATGCAAAACAACCCACCCCATCAATCCAGTACAAGGGGGATGGCCGTTATCATGCTGGCCATGTCCTATCAATTGACAGGGAACCTTACAGATGCCTTCGGAACCATTTTTGAAGAACTAGAAGAAAAACAAGCCCACCAGAACACCTACCATACCCGCCTGCTCATAACTCTCTGTTTTCTCTACTGGGTGGAGGGTGATCTCGGCAACATGAAACAGACCGGCCAGAAGTTGCTGAAACTTGGTGAAGGGCTTCATTTAGCAGAAAGCAGCTACTTAGGCCAATATTTTTACGGCCTGAGTCACTATTGCCGGAATGAACAGGGCAAAGCTGAAAAATCACTGACTGAAGCTGTCAGGACTCGTGATAAAGTAAATATCTTCAATTACGCTCACAGCTCATTCGTCTTAGCCCTGGTTAAACAAGAACAAGGGGAACCAGGTAAAGCATGTGAAATAGCTAAATCTGTTGTCCACTATGGCCTTGATACCGGTAACGCACCTTTACTCCAGCTTGCCCATGCATTTCAGGCGGAACTGGCCCTTCGCCAGGGCAGGATAGCCGAAGCCGTTCAGTGGACGAAAAATTACCAACCCGAACCATTCGCCACGGCCCATCGCTTTTATGTTCCGCAACTGACCATGGCCCGAATTTTTCTGGCTCAGGATACGGGGGCAAGCAGGCAGCAGGCAGCCGACCTTCTCTCCCGTTTGCATGATTTTTATGAATCCATCCACAACAGCTATTGCCTGATAAATATTCTGGCCATGCAGGCTGTGTTGTACAATTCTTTGGGGGATGGAGCGTTGTCCAACAAAAAATTGGTGCAGGCCATTTCTCTGGCAGAAGCTGGTGAATTCACCCGTCTTTTTCTTGATCTGGGTTCTGATATGGCAAAACTCCTGCTTCGTCAGGAGTCCAGGGATCCCGCATCAGATTATATCCAAACATTGCTGCACGCATTTGAACAAGAGGGATTTGACAGGAGTATTGAGTCGACTTCAACCCACCCTGCTGACTCCACAATAAAAGCAGCAACATCAAATCCCCTGACACCGCGCGAACAGGAGATAATAGAACTGCTGGTCATCCGACTCAGCAACCAGGAGATAGCCGATCGCCTTTTTATCTCTCTGGAAACAGCAAAACGACATCTTGCCAACATCTACCGCAAGCTCCAGGTTAAGAACCGCCGCCAGGCAGTTGACCGAGCCGCCTCCCAGGGTTTTCTCTCCTGAACCACCATTTTCTCACACGACTTTCCTCTTCTCCCTCATCTACACCTTTTTTACACCTTTTCGGGGTATTCATTTATGTGAGAATGAATGCCATAATGCATACATGAACTTAAAATCACGGGAAAAAATAACAGCTCCATCTTTTCCGGCAATGGAGTTGCCCGCAACCTACCGGATAGAAGTCCTTGGCCGCCTCGACAGTAGTTGGTCGGAACGGTTGGCAGGAATGGAAATAACCACGACGGGTGGTTCCGGTATCGTCCCTCGGACAATCCTGCAGGGCCAGGTCATAGACCAGAGTGCTCTTGCAGGTGTGTTGAACACGCTTTGTGATCTTGGGCTTCCTTTAATCAGTGCCGTTTATCTTCCCCGCGACAATAATAGTAACGATTGAACCATGTTTATGATTTCAGCAACCCATAAATCTTACAATTTTACAAAATTAAGGAGAAAGTGGTGAGAAAAAAACGAAGAATGATTTCTATGTTTTCAATGTCCCTTCTTTTGGGTCTGGTTGTCCTGGCCAGCCCAGTCCCTTCTGCCCAGGCGGCAACGACTGACACAGGGCAGATCCCCAGAGTGGACTTTCCCAAGAAAAAAGTTGCAGATCTTGATGCACTTAAATGGCGTTTTATAGGGCCAATGGCCGGAACGAGGGGATCTGCCGTTGTCGGCCACCCGACCAAGAAGCATGTTTTTTTTCATGGCGCGGGTAATGGCCTGTGGAAGACCACCGATGCTGGCGCCACCTGGATGCCAGTGGGAGATAAGGACTTCAAGAAGGGATCAATTGGTGCCATTGAGATATCCGAAACCAATCCCGATATTATCTATGTGGGTACCGGTGAACCCCAGATGCGCAACAATGTCTCCTGGGGAGATGGTGTCTACAAATCAACAGATGGTGGCGACACCTGGGTCAATGTGGGCCTGAAAGACAGCAAGCACATCTCCCAGGTGCGCATCCACCCCACAAACCCGGACATTGTCTATGTTGCCGCCTATGGTCATGCCTTTGGCCCCAGTGAAGAGCGGGGGGTATTTAAAACCGTTGACGGTGGCAAAACATGGAAAAAAGTCCTGTACAAAAGCTCCACTGCCGGAGTCATTGACCTTATTATCAACCATTCAAACCCCGAGGAACTCTTTGCCTCTGTCTGGGAGTTTGAGCGCAAGGCATGGGGACCCAAGACAGGCGGAGCCGAAAGTGGTCTCTGGCACTCCACCGATGGCGGCAACAGCTGGCAGGAGATCACCAGGAATCCCGGCCTGCCAGAGGGCAGAATGGGACGCATCGGCCTTGCCATGGCCAATGTCGACGCCAGTCGCCTCTATGCCCTGATCGATTCCGAAACCAGACCTGGCCTGTACCGCTCTGATGATAACGGCAAAAACTGGGCCTTTGTCTCAGACTTTTTCCAGATCATCGGCCGCCCCTTTTATTACAGCCATATCATGGTCAACCCCTCCAATGGCGACGAACTGTGGGTACCGAACAACCGCCTGTTCTCATCGCAGGATGGCGGCAAAACCTGGCGGCTTGAGCCTGGCATCAAGGATGACTTTCATGATATCTGGATCGACCCGACGGACGCCAACAGGATGATTGTCACCTGTGACGGAGGTGTACAGGTATCGCTCACAGGTGGTATGGCCTGGACTCAAAACTATTCCCAGAAAAATTCCCAGTTTTATCGGGTGAATACCGATAACGAATTCCCATACAATGTGTATGGCACGGCCCAGGATATTTTATCCTACAAGGTACCCAGTTCCTCCCGCTGGGGTGGTATCTCCGGCTATGAAAACGTTATAGTCGGGAACGGCGAGACTGGCCCGGCTATCCCGGACCCTGACGATAATAATGTTGTTTTCAGCCTTGCCAGTGGTGCCCCCACCGGTGGTGGCGCGCCCTTTGCCAAGAACATTCTCTCCACCGAGCAGAGTGAAGTGCGTTCCCTGCTGCCTGATCCCATTTTTGGTCGCAACGCATCAGACATGCCATATCGTTTCAACTGGGACACGCCATTTTTTATCTCCAGGTACGATGCCGACACCATCTTTCTTGCCGGAAATGTTGTTTTTAAATCAACCGATGAGGGGATGAGTTGGGTTCCCATCAGTGCCGACCTGACAAAAGATCATAAAGACAAACAGGTGATCACCGGCACCCCCTGGCTGCCGGAATATTTTGGACAGGAGGTATACAGCACCGTTGCCAGGATGGCGGAATCTCCAGTCAAGCGGGGCATTATCTGGACGGGTTCCGATGACGGCCTGATCTACCTGACAAAGGATGAAGGCAAGACCTGGAAAAATGTCACCATCCCGGATCTGCCTGAGTTTTCCCATGTCAGAGAGGTGGAGGCCTCACCCCATGATGCGGCAACGGCCTATGTGGCAATCTCTAACTATAACACCACCGATGATTACAGGCCTTACCTCTATAAGACCAGTGACTACGGCAAAAGCTGGACAAATCTGAGCAGTACCTTTCCACAGGATGAAACCATACGAACCGTCCGTGAGGATACGGAGGTGCGGGGCCTGCTGTATGCCGGAACCGAGAGCGGCGTCTTTGTCTCTTTTAACAATGGTCAAAGCTGGAAGACGCTGAGTGAAAACCTGCCCGCCGTACCCGTGGTTGACCTTGAGGTTAAGAATAACGATCTGGTTATTGCAACCAACGGCCGCGGATTCTGGGTCATGGACGATATCACCCCGATCCGGGCCAACAGCCGCCGTACGAAAAAACCATTCCTGCTGTTTGATGTGGCCGACCATACCCGGTTTGGGTACAACTGGTGGATGGACTATGCACCGGGCGGTGATCCGGAGGGGATGAAGAAATACTTTGTCCAGAATATGCGCCCCAATCATATCTTCTACGAACTCGGCGTGATCAACGGCGAACAACGGAGACTATTCGTCAATGCCGGTGATGCTAAATCACGGGGTGTAACCATCTATTTTGAGTTGACGAAACAGCCCGAGGAGATCAGCCTGAAAATCCTTGATGCCCAAAAGACGGTTATTCGCCATTACGGTAAGGAGGATATGCGTCTGAAGATCATGGATGGCAGCGATCCTTCCTTTAACTCCGGCCTCAATAAGTTTGTCTGGGATATGCGCTATGATGCGGTGGATTTCTTAAAGCTGCAACCCATCGCCGCACCTGGCAGCTACAGCGCACTCCTCACTGTTGATGGCGTGGAACAGAGCAGTGATTTTGTCCTCTCCATCAATCCCAATGAAAGTTATACAAAGGCCCAGCTGAAGGAAAAGGAGAAATTCTGGCTTGAACTCTACGATGCCGCAAAAGCCAGTTCCACTAAAATTAAAAAGGCCCTGGCCATTCAAAAGGATGTCCTGGCTGCGGCCAAGGCCAATAAGGCACTTCAGTCCCAGGCAGGTGCGGTTGCAAAGGTTGTGGAAACCTACAAGACCGTCTACATCCCCAAGGGGAGAACCCTGGCTGAGATCATCAACCAGCCGGCCAGGCTCTATTCGCAAATGGTCTGGCTGCATAATATGATGGAACATTCCGAAGGGCCTGCAAATCAGCCGATGCTTGATCAATTTGCTGAGATCAAGAAAAAAATGGCTGTAGCCGATGCAACCTACGACAAGGATATCAAGGCTGCCATGGCGGCCTTTAAACGAGCCGTAAAATAAGACCAGGCAGGAGCAACAGGCTTTACCGGGGATAGTGAAGCCTGTTTTTTTTTCAAAAACCAAAAAAGAGTCTACCAAAACAGTTAAGCTACCCATGAAAGCATCCGTCTTAAATAGAAAAATTCACCGTTGGGCAGCCGTTATTACCGCTTTACCAGTCATTATTGTTATCGCAAGTGGTTTAGTCTTACAGGTTAAAAAGAATTTTTCCTGGATACAGCCCCCCACAAAACGTGGTGGGAGCCAGGAGCTGGTTTTGAATTTTGATGAAATACTTGCCGTGGTCCAAAAAATTCCGGAGGTAAATCTCAGATCTTGGGAAGATATCAACAGGCTGGATGTGCGTCCCGGCAAGGGTGTTGTCAAGGTTCGCGGCAAGAACAATATGGAGGTGCAGCTGGACAGCAAGACCGGAGAGGTGCTTCATATTGCCGTGAGGCGTTCGGATCTTATCGAAGGCATCCATGACGGCAGTTTCTTTCACAGCAGCTTTAAACTCTGGCTGTTTCTCCCCTCAGCGCTGTTACTGGCCGGGATATGGGCCACCGGGCTGTATCTTTTTCTTCGACCCTATGCAGTGAAAAGAAGAAATCGAGCGGCACTGGCGAGTGGAATGGTCAAATAACAGGTTTTTATGCGGCCCACTTTTTAGCAAATGCCTTTGGCCAAGATCCTCTAGATTATGGACAGGTTCCGTATGTAAACAGCAGATACGTTGGACGAGTCATGTGTAAAAAAATGATTGCTCATAATTCTTTCACAGCAGAGGCCGCACTAACATTTTTCCAGGGTCTGGTCTGTTTTATTCCCGCGGTGCCGGTTTATGCAAATGATCTATGGCAACCCCTGCCAACCGGTACTGTCCAGCGTATTGCCTTTGGTTCCTGCGCCAAGCAATGGCAGCATCAGACGATCTGGAATGCGATCCTGTGGGAGTTCGAGGGACAGTATATTTATTACAGGATGATTTATACCGATCTCCCTGTTACTCATGCATAATATCTACAATCTTTTGCTGAATGCAGGAGCGGAGGAAGATATTCATCTTTTTTTGATCACCAGAGCTATAAAAATCAATCATCAGGCTGTTGAACTCCAGCTGGCGGGAGGCAGGCAGGTTGATAGCGGGAAAACCGCTCCTCAACAGATGCCCATTCATCATAAAGCGGCCCATTCGTTTATTTACATCATAAAAGAATTGTGTTCTTGCCATAGTAAGAAAAATAGTAATCGCCTGATCATACGTATCCTGATGTTTTTTCATATCAGCAATCATTTCATCGAACAAACCAGGTAAAGTCTCTGCCTGGGGAGGTGAGTAATCTGTGCCGGCAATTAATACAGAGCCACTACGAAAATTACCCCACTCAAGAGCCTCATTTTTTGCAGCTATTTTATGAAGCTCACAGGCTTTTTCTGCAGAGACACAAAAAGTATCATTTTCTATCCAACTAAACAGTGTACGCCAGGCTGCAGCCTGGTTGAGGGCTATCTGCTGATCTGCAATCTTTCGCCCTCCAATGGTGACTCCATCCAGCAGTGTCTGAATCTCAGGAAGAGTAAAGTTGATGCCTTCCAGAGTGACAGCATCCCATACCAACTCTGAAAGTTGCCGTTTT
>JANTGG010000118.1 GCA_024763035.1 Desulfocapsa sp.
AACTGCAAAATAGAACTGTAGGAGCTCGCCCCTGCGAGCGATTTTCCAGGTCTGGCAACACCTTGAATCGCTCGCAGGGGCGAGCTCCTACATCCAATCCAGAGTAACTGTGCCTTGATGGTAGTCACTATGAAGATTGTAAAAACGCTCACGTAACGGAAAAGAATATGATAGAAATAACCCCTGTCCCCCCTGTAAATGCTACGGTACTTGTGCCCGGATCGAAAAGTCTCACCCAGCGTGCCCTTATTGCAGCGTCACTTGCTGAGGGAAAGAGCACATTAGTGGGTCCTCTTGGCAGTGAAGACACCAGTTATACCTGCGGTGCACTGGCACAGATGGGCATAGAGGTGGACCATGGTGAAGATACCTGGGCGGTGCATGGAAACGGCGGTCTGATTAAAACCCCTGCTAAAGAGATATTTCTTGGCAATAATGGAACAGCCACCCGTTTTCTCACATCCGTTGCAGCCCTGGGACACGGAGTTTTTCGCATAGATGGTGAGGAACGGATGCACGAACGTCCCATTGGCCCGCTTCTTTCCGCCCTTCAAGGCTGGGGGGTTGATGTTTCGTCTGTTAATGGAACGGGGTGCCCGCCATTGCTGCTGAACAGTACGGGGTTGACAGGTGGAGCGACGGTCCTTCCTGAAGGCAGGTCCAGCCAGTACCTTTCCTCCCTGCTTCTAGTGGCACCATACGCAGCAGCTCCATCAACCCTTGAAGTCAATGGAGAAGTGCTGTCCAAGCCGTATGTGGCAATGACCCTTTCTGTCATGTCGGATTTTGGAGTGTATGTTGACTGCAACGAGGAGTTTACCTCCTTTTCCATCCCCCAGGGTAAGTATAGACCCATGGTGTATCAGGTTGAAGGAGATGCCTCCAATGCTTCCTATTTCTGGGCGGCAGCAGCAGTGACAGGCGGCAGGATAACGGTTGCCAATGTACCTGTTCCTTCCCTGCAGGGGGATGCGGGGCTTGTACCTCTTTTTGCCAGAATGGGCTGTGAAGTCTCCAGGGACGGGGATGGCATTACCCTGACGGGACGTGAGCAGCTTGAAGGGATTATCGTGGACATGGGAGACATGCCGGATGTTGTACCCACACTTGCTGTGGTTGCCGCATTTGCCCACGGCAAAACAGTCATTCAAAATATTGCCCATTTGCGTATCAAGGAATGTGACAGGTTGAGTGCAACGCTCACCGAGCTTGCCAAAATGGGAGCAGAAGTGGAAGAGGGTGATGATTATATGGTGATCCATGGCGACGGAGGAAAACGCCTGCATGGAGCATCCATTGAGACCTATCAGGATCACCGTATGGCGATGAGCTTTGCTGTCGCCGGTCTGAGGATTGCTGGGGTGCAGATCACCGGAGAAGAGTGTGTGGGGAAATCCTTTCCCGATTTCTGGGACCGCTTTTCCCTGCTCGGGTAAAAAATCATCTACCCGGTTGTCGGGTTTTTTTATAAGTCAGTAATTATATTGTGTTAAGTTGTTTCTTCTTTTTCGGATATCCATCTTTTACCCCTTGTCTTCCAGGAATTATTGGCAGAGTCTTTCTTGTATAAAGCAACTGATCCTGTTCATGAAATCAGAATTTGATTTAATATTTTTTCTGCGATACACTTCAGATATTGATAATGTTTTTGCCGGAGGATCGGCAAACCGCAGCTTTGAAAAGAACCAAAGGAGATATAAATGAAAAGATCCGTGTTGGCTGTTCTCTGTTTTGCTTTTGCCTGCATCCTGCCTGTGAGCTGGGTGGCTGCAGAAACCACAATCCCTGCACCACCTGCGGGTAATCTTCGATATTCCATCACAGTTACTAAATTTAAAAATGAGGCTGGCTGGAATGGACGCTGGAATGTGGGCGATGGTATGCAGACGGTTATGACCAATCTGCTCCAGGAGTCGGGCTGGTTTATTGTTCTTGGTGATGGCGAGATGCGCAAGGCTGCCATGGCAGAACAGGATTTTGCTGCCTCCGGTCGTACAGCTCAGGGAAAGAAAACAGCAAAAATCGGGAGAATGACTCCTGCACAGCTTCTTGTTCGCGGTTCCATCACCCATGTGCAGAACGATACCGGCAGCGGTGGTGGCGGATTAAGTTTTCAGGGATTCAGTATCGGCGGTTCTGCCGGTAAGGCTGAAATGAATGTTACCATCTATCTTGTGGATTCAGAAACCGGACAGGTGAAGGCTTCCACTGATGTTGTCGGCGTATCGGGAAAACGCGGATTCACAGTTGGTTATCATGGCGGAGCACTCGGTGGACTTGGCGGGAATTTTGGCGGGGCTGAAAAGGATAACGTGGGTAAGGCACTGGAAGATGCCGTTGGTCAGGCAGTTATGTTCCTTATTAAACAGTTGGAATCCATCCCCTGGGAAGGATCTGTTGTGCTGGTGAAAGGAGACAAGGTTATTATCAATCGCGGCAGTCGTGAGGGCGTTACTGTTGGCAGACAGTTTCGAGTGGGGTCTGTTGATGAACTTGTTGATCCGGATACCGGTGAAGTGCTCGACTCTGAAATGACTGAAGTCGGTACCATTAAAGTTACAAAAACCAAAGAGAAGATTTCCTACTGTGTTCCTGTAACGGGCAGTGGTATGGCAAAAGGGATGTCTGTATTTCCCATGGATCGTTAGAAGCCTGCAGCTGAGCAGGAAAAATGTATCGCAAAGAGCAATGGCGGAAGATCATCTCTTCCGCCATTGCTCTTTTGTGATCTCTGAAGCCAATAACTGCTTCGTGCGAATCACATTGTCAGAAACAGTCAGCTCTCAGTGACTGATAATAACAGAGTTTGACCGGTCAAGAAGTCCTTTCCTGGATTTCATATATTCCTTCACATCCTTCATAACGCTTCTTGCCTCTTCCTGGGTCAGGGTATATACGGTGTAGCTGCCGTGCCCGTCATGAACGAGAAGCTGTTTCAGCTTTTTCCCGGGGTCTTCCGGATTTGAACAGTCCCCGTTGTTTATTTTGTATATTTCGTGTGCACCCACCGTTGCAAAGCCTGTGTTGCCGCTGCAGTCCATGGTTTCAAAAACAACCTGGTAGCCATCAGCCGCCTGGCTGTAAAACGGAGCGACCAGTAAAACAGCAAGTGCTGCAAGAAGAAATGATTTTTTCATACAATCCTCCATGAAATTTAAGGAAAAGGCGTTATGGTTCTTTTTTTATAACGCTACAAGCTCCAGGGGGGCATTGATCGAGGAGCTGTTCAGTGTTTCCCCGGTGGTTTTCCGGGGTACCGGCAATGGACATCTTCTTTCTGCCAGTCATTATCTCACAGCAGGAAGAGAAATGGGATCTTTATCTTTTTCCTATCGCTCTTTTTCTGCAAGGATAGAGACGAATCCGGCATTTTCATCTCTGCCTGGTATCGAGTATTCCATCCGGGTTATATTTCCCGGCTCCTGATAAAGGCTTGAAACAGATGATGTGATAAGAAAGCGGGATTCTTTCAGCAGCATTTCCACATCTGCAATGGTGAAGAAATGTGCATATTTGTAAAAGGGATGGTTGTTTATTTTTTTCTGCTGCAGGTTCCGGCCCCATTTGCCGGAAGCGGGAACAAGGCCAAGAACAAGATGCCCGTCAGTGTGCAGGACACGCCGTGCTTCATGCAGAACAGCTGCAGGGTTCTCTAGAAAACAGAGGGTGAAGTACAGTGAGACTGTCGCAAAGGTATTGCTGAGGAATGGAAGGGCTTCGCCCACACTCTGGCAGACGTTGATATTTCGTTTTTTTGCTCTCAGTAGGGGGGCAAATGCCGGGTCAATGCCCACCGAGCTGCCCAATGCCATGGCAAAACGACCGGGACCAACACCAATTTCAAGGGCAGGTGTTTCTGTCGAAAGGGAAAGGGAGGCGACAGCTTCCTTTTCTATATCAAAGAGCAGGCTGTCTTCAAACCAGCTGTCATATTCGTCGGCACGTTCATCATAGACCCTTGAGCTGTCACGCCAGTGGCTTCCCATGCTTACCTCTCTGCAGAATGCTCTTTTTCCTTTTCAAAACGATTCTTCACAAGGAAAAAGAGTGTGCCCCTTTCCTTCATGTTCCCTGCGGCATGTTCTGCATAGTCCCCATTTCCCCAGAAGAGGTCTGCACGTCCGCTTCCCTGAATGGCGGCACCGGAGTCCTGTGGAAAGACAAATCGATGGAGCGGCTGCCAGGATATAATGGAGCCTGCAGTATCAAATATGGGGCGTCTGCTGATGAGAAATCCGAATGTTTCACGGGGAAGGGTGTCGGGATCGATTGCAATGGAACGTCCGGGAGTGAGAATTTCTCCCATACTGCCAATAGGGTCGCCGTCCGGTGCCCATTTGAAAAAAATATACTTTATGTTGTGATAGAGAATAGCTTTTTGTTCTTCAGGATGCTCGGCGAGGTATTTGCGGATGGTTGGGATTGATACCTCCTGCAGGCTTAATTTTTCCTGATCTACCAGCAGTTTGCCGATGGAAAAATATTCCAGCCCGTTATCTGCCGCATAGTGGATGGAGCGGACGGAACCATCCCGAAGCTGGATCTTGCCGGAACCCTGCACATGGAGGATAAAGGCATCCACCGGATTGTCCAGATAGACCAGTTCACTCCCTTTGCCTTTGTGCTGTTCTTCGAACTCTTTGCGGGTCCAGTAGGAGACAAGTTCTCCGGAGGAATTCCTTCGTTTGAAATTTCGTTTTCCAGTTTTTGTATCCTGTATCTCAATAAGGGATTTGGGAGGTGCATGGAGGGGAAAGATAAATGGTGCTTGTCTGTTCAGGCTGCCCTGAAAAAGCGGTTCGTAATAGCCGGTGATCAACATCTCACCATGAGAATACCCTTCTCTGCCGGCTGCCTGGTAAACCGTATAGTTTTCCCTGATAATCCGGCTGAGTTCATCGGCGTCAGGCTCCTGTTTCAGTATATCGATAAAGGTGCTCATGGATTCCCGCAGCCACGTGATGGGATAGGTGTCATTACCCAGGACTATTGTTCGGTCATTTGGCAGGGTATTTAAATAATGCAGGTGTCGTACGGCTCCTGTGAGCAGTCTTGCCACCTGGAGATCGTCAGTGAATTGAGGTGTGGACCGGGATGGAAGCTTTTCCAGGGCAGGAGGAGATGCACAACTGCTGAGAAGAAGTGTCAGGCTGCAGAAAAAGGCGAATGTTTGAAGCAGCTTGAACGAGAGTGTGTTCATAAATTTTTATGGCAGTGGCATGTGGTTAGGAATAAATGCTATGAAATTTCTCAAGAAAGGAGTCGAGCATATCAGCTGGCAGGTTATTAATGCCGGCAGCGGCAGAACGTCCTCCACCTGTGGGAAATGAGCGGCACAGGGTGTCGGCGTTTTCCCTCTTGGCAAGCGGGGCACGAACACTGATACGAAGGGTTCCGTCATCATTTTCCACTATCAGGGCATGGGCGGCATCGGTTTTCTCCCGGGCCCGGAGGTTGGAGAAAACACCGGAAACCCGGCGTGCCCAGGGGGCGTTTGGAAAGGTGTACACACGATTTTGTTTTCCGGGGTCCGATTCCTGCTGTTTCATTGCCTTGTCCATGTCTTCCTTGAAACCACTGCGCAGTGCAGCAATATCTGATGATTCTTCGAGAAAAACAAAAGGATCTTCATAGGGTTGCAGGGCGAGGTACAGGGCATCCGGAGTGAAGTGGAGGTCGCTTATTTGGGCACCATACCCGTTGTAATTCAGCAGTTCACCCAATTCCCGTAGGGCTGCGAGACGATCTGCAGAGAGATGCAGGTTTTTTGCCGCGGATTTTGCAGCATCGTGCAGGTTGTCGCCAAAGGCAGCAGTTACCGCCCAGCCGCTGTATTTCTCCTGGAGAAGCTGATTGACGATAAGTGAGGTGCAGACAGTGGGGGCAGGATCGATATGGGTGGTAAGCAGATCAGTTTCAGGAATGTCTCCGGCAAAGTGATGATCGATATACGTGATGCTGTTTTTCTGTTCAAGAAGTTGGAGAAGTGGTGTTCTGTTGGAATCCAGAGAGATATCAAGCACGGTTATGCTGCTGTCGCTGACAGTGCTGATTTTGTCGAGCAGGCGGATGTCTCTTTTTACGCCTGTTACAAGGACAGCATCGGGCTGCAGCGTCTGCAGGCGAAGCTGGTGCAGGGCACAGATACCGTCGGCATCACCGTTAAATACGTCGTATTGCATGATATCTACATCTTCAGGCCCAGAGGGCTGCCGATATTTGCCAGGTTGAAGATGAGCATGATGTTGCTGTCACCGGGAGTATAGGCTGATTTAAGTTCAACTGACCAGCAGGCGGGATTATACAGAAATGAGATGTTCTGTTCGATAACCCGTGATTCGGACAGAGAATGCTGGATTTCATACTGTGCATAGATGAAATCGAAAAGTTTTGCCCGTGTCTGTACATTTATCTGATGAATTTCGGAGTCGGTGAATTCGTCGGAGTCGTTGTCGGCGGTGTAGCGATAATCCACGTTCAGATAATCACCCCGGCTGTTTTGATAATAGCTTTCCAGGCCGTAGGATAATACGCCGTCACCGTACACGTCGATATCTGTTTTGTAGATAACCTTCAGTAACGGCATGGGAGTCAGGCGCAGACGAATATTTACAGGAGAAAAAGGTTCGTCGGAGGCCTCATTTCGAAAATCGTAACTCTGTCGGATCTTGAACCAGCCATAGTCACCTTCGGAGTTGTTGTCTCCGTCAGCCCCAAAGAGTGTGGCGAAGTTATCGATACCGTAGGAGATCTCATTTCTGTCGGCAACCCGGTCGACAAAGTCAAATTCGGGTAGGTCTTCCTGGTCGGTGTCTGAGAGGTAGTCATACTCCACATAGGGTCTGAAACTATGGGTGATGCCTTTTCCGGACTTACCGCCAAAACTGAAATCGCGAACCAGCGTTGTGCCGATTTCGGTGTGGAAATCACCAAGAAGACGATTGGGGGTATCGTTCTGGTCCCAGGTGCTGTCACCATTTGTCGTGACGTTGTAGAGAGTCTCCCGGACTCCTGCCGAGGAACGGGCTTCCAGGTAGGGACCCAGGGGCAGGGGCATGCTGAGACGGGGATAGAGGTCAACACGATGACCGCCCACACCCTGTTCACGATAGTAATAGACGTAATTTGTATCCCAGTCCAGGGTCAGGTTGCTGTCCCCCATGGTTTGGCTCCCGGTGAACTCAAGACTGGGCAGCTTCCAGAGTGGAGTGTCGGTTGTAGTCCTTATCATGACCGGATCAAGGGCAGGATCAACCGGGTTGGGAATTTCCGTTGTGATCGTTTTATCGGCACGGGTGTCATTTATGGCCAGGAGAGTGCCGGTGAGCGACATTCCGCTCCAGGTTTTAAGAATCTTCAGGCTGTTTTGACGCTCGTCTGCGGTTTTGTTTTGAAATCCGCGACCATAGACATCGAGAAACTTTTCCTGAGACTGATTAAATCCGGTCAGCCCGGCATTGAACTCTGTCAGGTAGTCCCGATCGGAAACGAAATCAATATCTGTTCTGGTGACGACGTCATTGTCAAAATCCTGATCCATTTTTCCGCGAACCCAGTATCTTGTCTGATTGGAATGGGTGTAGCCGGTTTCCTGCCAGTATTCGGTTTCGGAAGGATCTGAGAGATCGTCATCGAGAAAGTTTGCCATTACGCTTCCCTTCTTCTGGGCTCCCATAATGTAGCGAAACTCAAATCCGGGCATAAAGCCCCGGTTTGCAAGATATTCCGGGTACAGGGTAAGATCAGTGGAATCGGAAAGGTTCAGGAAGAAGGGGAGGTTTATGCCGAAACCGTTACGGTCGGAATTGGATAATTCGGGAAAAAGAAATCCTGTTTTTCGTTTGTTGCCCACTGGCACCATCAGCCATGGTGAGTAAAAAACCGGAAAGTCTTTAATGCGAAATGTTGCATGCTTCAAGGTGGCATATCCGCCCGGTGTAACTACTGTGTCCTTACTGGCAAAGCTCCAGGGAGGTGTCTGACCCTCCTCGACTTTACAGGTGACCACCCAGCCGTCTTCGATGTGGTAGGTGTTGACGCCTGTTTTTTCAATTACAGCACCCTCCAGGTGCAGATCTTTTGAATCACGGACGATGGTGGCCCGGGTAAAGGTACCGGTTTCGTTATTGAGATCCACTGCTGCGGAATCGGCGGAAAGGACGTCGGTGTCATTTAAAACGGAGATATTGCCCCTGGCTTTAATACTGTTTCTGGCGACATCATAGGCAATCCAGTCGGCAGTTATGGTGACCTGAATAATTTTTCTTTCTTCCACGGTTGCATCGACGTCGGCAATGGTGACTGCTTCGAGGGCTTCGGCGGATGTTTCCTCGAGCAGTATTCCCCACTCAGCGGCAGCAGATTTTCTGGCAGCGGGTTTTGCGGGAAGTTTACGTATCTTGGTGAGGACAACATTCCCTTCGGCAATAACACTTCTCGGGTTTTCAAAACGGGTAACTTTATCTGCTTCTATCTGCCATTCATCGGTTGAGACGGTCTCACCGTAAAGGGAAGCCGGTAAGAG
>JANTGG010000119.1 GCA_024763035.1 Desulfocapsa sp.
GCGGGGATCTGGGATTTTTCAGCCCCGGGCAGATGGTCAAACCCTTCAACGATGCCGTGTTCTCTATGAAGGAGGGTGAGATCAGCGATGTCGTAAAAACCCGCTTTGGCTATCATATCATCCTGGTCGAAGAAATCCAGAAGGCAGCAACCAAACCCCTGTCTGAGGTCCGCGACTCTTTGCTGACCGAACTCAAAAGTGAGATGGCACGACCACTGGTCTTCAAAAAGGCAAACGAGGCGTACGAGGGGATTATTGCTGCAGGAAGTCTGAAAGCATACGAGGAAAACACCCCGGAAGCTTCTGTGCAGGAAACGGACTTTTTTGACCGCACGGCTGTTCCCAAGATCATGGATGATACTCCGGACGTTATCAGTAAAGCCTTTTCCCTCAAAAAGGGGGAGCTTAGTTCCCTTCTCGAATCTCCGAACGGATACTCTATTCTTTTTACCGAAGAAATCGAAGAACCTGCTGTTCCCGAACTCGACACCGTAATCGAACGGGTCACAAAGGATTACAAAGCAGAGCAGGCAAAAAAACTGGCTCGCGAACAGGCGGAAAAGCTTCTGGAAACATCGCAGTCAGGTACGTCCTTTGCTGATTCTGCAGAAGAACTGGGCGTGGAAGTAAAAAAAGCGGATATTCACAGGAACTCAACAGCATCGGAAGCTAACGGCTTCCCGTCATCACTGTTTAAGGAACTGTTTACCCGCTCGCCCGCCAACCCTTTTCCGGAAAAGGTTGCCACTGCCGGAAAAGATTTCATCGTTTATCAGTTCACCGGCAGAAAACTCCCCCAGGCTGACTCGCTGACCAAGTCCGATAGAGAACTGTACAAAAAGGAAATCCTCAGCAGCAAACAGGATCGTCTTCTCATGGCATGGATTCGACATCAGGAAAAAAATGCCGACATCTTTACCAATAAAAATCTGTAACACCAAACCGGAAAAGGCAGAAGTCTTATTTCTGCCTTTTCCGCTGTTTCAATAGAATGCGACGTATCCCCTCATGGGAGAACTTCACCTCGTATTTTTCCAGCATCCTGCCCGCAATATCACGATAAGAACATTTTTCTTCCTTAAGCCGCAGCATCTCTTCTATAATCGTCTGTTCCTCCGGGTTCTCCTCCATTCTGCCGTCTTCACCCACACGCCACCCAAAAGGAACCGGCCCTCCCATATATTTCCCTGCCTCTTTCTGCAATGCCTTAGCCGTTCTTATGGCGGCACCATGACCAGTACTCTCCCCCTGTGCCAACACCTCGCACAACTGCTGCACAAGTTGAGCTATACCCTGCGAGACAAGCAGCTTCCTTTCTGCAGGCAGGCTCAGATCTCCATCAAGATCGCGACAGTATAGAGAGACCCCCTTCTCTTTAAACCTGTGCAAAAGATCCACAGCAGCCCGGGCACTACTCAGCATCCACTTTGCTTGCATAACGAAGACAGTATCTCCAGCGTTGGTATGAGTGAGGAGTTTTTCCCCTTCCGTCCGTTCCACCAGAGGAACAGTCGAAGTATATCCCTCCTCCACCAGCCACTCATGGCACTCAACTCCCATCTCCCGGGCATACGATTCAATCGCCTCACGCTGTTTCGCCAACGGAACCAAACCAGCCCGGTCTTTATCCAGAAATATGTAGCCTACAACAGTCATCTCTTTCCACTCACTTTCCGTTACTCATATTCTCCCTGTCTCCAGCACAAAGCAGACGCTCTGTCAACAACACTATACATAACTGACTCAGAAAAAGACACATTATTACTGTTTCACCGTCTTTTTTGTCTCCATTCAGACTAAGCCAGGAAAGGTGAGTAAAGCATGGAAAATACCTGTTGAAAGTGCCTCAGCTTCGTTCATCCTCGCCTTCGAAGCGTACTGGTGTTACCCGAAAAAGACAGAATGGGTGAAGATGAGATGCTCTGAACAGTGACGCTTTTTTATCCTTTTTCCCAGATCACATTCTTTTCCGTACGCTTATTTATTAGACGTGCTATAATAGATGGTTTGTTTCGGTCAATTATATTGATACTCTCACTATGGTTGGCTTTTTCCTCACTTTCTACTGCACAGACATATTAGAACTTATGCCGGACCAGATTGACACATTACTCGAAAAATATAACGGGCTTCCCTCCTTTGAACAGATCCTTCTCCAGTTTCTCTCTGTCATTTACGAACCTGCCCACAGCACACTCATTGTCAACTGTCTGCGCAAACTGGAAATTCGCAGCCCCCGGGGAAACCGTCCCACTGCCGCCAATCTGAATCACTATTTCGGAAAATTCCAGGAAGCCGGCTTTCTTACCGAAGAAAACCAGTGCCTTCCCGGTTTTGTCGAGACCCTCAGCCGTCTTGCCGTACAGGACGGTAACTTTAACAAGTTTGCTGTAATTATCCGCAAAGAAGCCCCGGTTTCCTACTATTACGGAAAATGGACAACACGTTGCTGGCGAGCCATGCGGGAAATGCGTATTGGTATTTACACCCAGGATTTTGATCTCATCGACAGTGCACTGGAGTTCCTCACCAGCCAATGTCGCGATATCCTCTCTGCTGTCCCTCCCACCGTACGAATTGCCACCACGCCCTTTGATCCCGTCTGGTTCAAAAATCTGGCTCCGTCATTCCAGTTTTTCATGCTTGATTCCATTTTTCGCTATGAAATCTCATCACTACAGGACTATCCCGAGATTCTCACCTATCTCCAGGAAGAAACTGGTCTTGAAGATCTTAATACCGACGAAAAAGTCCCCTTCCAGCGTCTCCTCTTCACCCAGTTTATCTTCCGGGGAAAACTCCCGGAGGCCAGGCAACTGTTAGAAAAGAACAGCGAGGGATTTTCAGGAACCGGTGCAAACGGCATACTTGCCTTCCTCTCCGGCGACAAAGAGAATGCCCACCGGCAATTTCAACAGGATCTTGACTATCTCCGGGATTTAAGCGGAAGTGAAAATGCCGCTTTTTTCGGTCCAGCCGGACTCTTCCAGATTCTCTCCGACCTCCAGGACGACCAGACGGATCGAGATCAGAATGTTGCCAGACAAATCGGCATCGCCCTTTCACTCTTCCCGGGAAGTGTTGAAGAGAGGGGCTATCAGGTTCTTGCCGCCTTTCTCCAGGCCAGAATCAACAACAGCCTGCCAGGGGAGGAGATGGGATTTAGCAAGGATGAAGATCCTCACAGCCTTACAATCCTCTTCACTGCACTCTGCCAATACTGGTTAAACTCCAGCCTCCAGCCTGACGTACTTAAAAAAGTGGAATCTCTCTTTCAACGGTCTGTGCGAAACAATTTTCATTTTTTCAGCCTGAATCTGGCAGCGATTCTGGCAAGAATTGGTCACCGGACAGAAGAAAACAATGAACTCATTGGTCGGCTGCAGGAAGAAACAGGATTGTCCCCGCTCATCGATATTTTCACCTCCGAAGAACCCTGGAAACGAAATCTGCAGGCACTCATCCAGGTCACTTCCGCCAGAAACGAACCGGCATCATCCTCCCAGGAACGCCTGATCTGGATGATTGACGATGGAAAGGGCGCCATACAGATCAGTCCCAAGGAGCAGAAAATAAACCCATCAGGTACCTGGAGCAAAGGCCGGCCGATTTCCCTCTCCCGTCTCTATTCCGGTAAGCTCAGCTACCTGACCATTCAGGACAGAAAAATTGCCTCCTCCATCAAAAAACAGGTCAACCCGGAGACGCACGGGGTAAGCTATTTCTTTGATATGGATAAGGCTCTGCCTGCCATGATCAACCACCCCCTTCTCTTCCTCAGCAAATCTCCGGCAACTCCCGTTGAATTTGTTACCGGGGAGCCGGAGCTCCTTGTGGAAGAGCGCGGTTCACAGCTGCACATTCGTTTCTCCCAGGAAATATCGGAGAAGAACATCACCGTTTTTCATGAGACCCCCACCCGCTACAAAATCATCGAAATCAACGATAATCACCGGCGAATTGCCCAGATTACCGGAAAAGATGGTCTCACCGTCCCGATTGAAGCCAGTGAGCAGGTGCTCACGGCAATTGGCAATATTTCCTCCTTTATGACGGTGCATTCTGCCATTGCCGCCGACGAAAAAAACAGTGCTGCAACAAACATTGAGTTTATCGAAGCCGACCCTTCCATTTATATGCACCTCCTCCCCTACGGAACCGGCTTTCGGCTTGAGATGTTCGTCAAACCCTTTTCCGAGGGCGGTCACTACCTGAAACCCGGTCAGGGTGTGGAAAACATCATGGCGGAAGTTCGGGGAAGACGGGTTCAGACCAAACGCAACCTCGCCCTTGAAGAAGAAAAAGCACGGGAAATTGAAGAGTCCTGCCCCATCCTTGACCTTGCCGTTGATCTGGAACAGGAAAACGACCGGGAGTGGCACCTGCAAGATCCGGACGACTGCCTGCATGCCCTCCAGGAACTGCAAAATATTCAGGATCGGGTCATCATCGAGTGGCCTGAAGGTGAAAAACTCAGCATCACCCACCAGGCATCACTGAAAAACCTGAATCTGAAAGTCCGTACCAACCAGCAAAACTGGTTTGCCCTCTCCGGCGAACTAAAAATCGATCAGGACACCGTTATTGATCTGCGGGAACTGCTGGCAAAAATCAAAACATCACGCGGGAAATTCATCCAGATCAAGGAGGGGCAATTCCTCGCCCTCACCCAGGAATTCAGAAAGAAACTCGAAGAAATCAACATCTTTTCCGAAGGCTACACGGAGGAAGACGAAGACGAACTGCTCATCCATAAGCTTGCTGCAATCCCCCTTGAGAAACTTGTGGAAGAGGCCAAAGCAACAGTTGATGACGGCTGGACTGAACAGATCAAACGGATCCACAACAGTCAAACCTTTACTCCAGTGCTGCCGTCCACATTGCAGGCGGAACTGAGGGACTACCAGACCGAAGGCTATAACTGGCTGTCACGCCTTGCTCACTGGGGTGTCGGCGGTTGTCTTGCCGATGATATGGGACTTGGAAAAACCATCCAGTCCCTTGCCATCATTCTCGACCATGCCAGCGAAGGTCCGTCCCTTGTTGTCGCTCCCACATCAGTATCGAGTAACTGGCAGACCGAGGCCAATCGTTTCACTCCAACCATAAAGATAAAAACGCTCACCGGAAAGGACAGAAATAAAACCATCAGGGAATTGGGGAAATTTGACCTCCTTATTACCACCTACACACTGCTGCAGCAGGAAAATGAACTTCTCTCCGCAGTGGACTGGCAGACGGTCATTCTCGATGAGGCACAGGCCATAAAAAATGCAGCCACCAAACGCTCGAAGGCGGCAATGGCGCTGCATGCTAAATTTAAACTGATTACCACAGGAACCCCCATCGAAAATCATCTGGGTGAACTGTGGAATCTCTTCAACTTTATCAACCCCGGTCTTCTTGGCTCGCTCAACCGTTTTAACGAACACTTCGCCATTCCCATTGAACGCTTCCATAACCGGGAAGCACGACTGAAACTGAAGAAGCTTATTCGTCCCTTTATTCTGCGTCGTATTAAATCACAGGTTCTCGAAGAACTGCCCCCGCGCACCGAGATTACGCTTGAAGTAAAACTCAGTGAAGAGGAGACCATTTTCTACGAAGCCCTTAGACAAAACGCCCTGGAGGTACTTGAAAATAACAGGGAGAAAAAAGCCAGACATCTGCAGATACTCACAGAAATCATGAAACTGCGTCAGGCATGCTGCAACCCTAGGCTTATTGCCCCGGATACCAATATCAGCAGCTCCAAACTTGCTGTATTTGCCTCCGTTGTGGAAGAGCTTCTCGGCGGCAGACACAAGGCACTGGTATTCAGTCAATTTATTGGACACCTCACCATTTTACGGGAATATCTCGACAGCAAGGGAATACACTACAGATATCTGGACGGCAGTACCAGTGCCGGCAAACGGAAACAGGAGGTGGACGCATTCCAGTCGGGCGACGGGGATCTCTTTTTAATCAGCCTGAAAGCCGGCGGCCTTGGACTCAACCTGACTGCTGCTGATTACGTTCTCCACATGGATCCGTGGTGGAATCCTGCCATCGAAGACCAGGCATCGGACCGTGCTCACCGTATCGGACAGACCCGTCCGGTGACCATCTATCGACTGGTCAGTCAAAACACCATCGAAGAAAAAATTGTAAAACTGCACCAGGAAAAACGTGACCTTGCCGGAAGCCTGCTTGAAGGATCTGATATGAGTGCAAAGATGAACAGCGAGGATCTGCTTGACCTGATCCGGGGAGTGTAGCAACGGACGAACCTGCAGAGATTTTTCCCTCCTGGCAGACGATGATTCCCGGCAGAACCATTGCCATGTGCCAATAATCCCCGCACAGGTCATCTTCCACCGGAAACCTGGAATCGAGCTGTTTTCCTTACTTCCTCTTTTTCTCTTCCTTGTAATATTCCACGATCTCATGGGTCAGATCCGGGATAGTATGCGATTCCGGCTGGATACTTACTTCCAGCCCATTATCCGTTACCGTCTTTGCCGTAATTGGGCCAATTGCAGCAATTAACACATTTCTCATCAGTGCTTTCAATTCACCGGGATCGCTGGTTCCCACCATGGAAAGGAAGTTGCGCACAGTGGAAGAGCTGGTAAAGGTAACCATATCCACGTCACCGGACTCAAGCTGTGTCCGCAGCTGCTCCCGTTTGCCTTCCGGAGCAACATTTTGATATACTGGCGCGACCGTTACCTGTGCTCCCGCGCCACGCAGAGTTTCCGGAAGTATCTCCCGGGCCTTTAAGGCACGGGGAATAAGTATATTACGACCCTCCACCCCCTGATCAAGAAGGCTCTCCGCAAGCCCTTCTCCCGTAAACACGTCGGGCAGAAGATCAACCCGCACACCATAGGTTAAAAGAAGATCAGCAGTAGCCTTGCCAACGGCAGCAATGCCGACACCTTTCATCTCCCGGGCATCAAGTCCTTTTTCGTACAGACGTTCAAAGAAAAAATTAACCCCATTTAGAGAGGTAAACAGAATCCAGTGATACTCTTCCAGACGATCAAGCTCTTCGTCAATCACCTCATAGGACGGCACCGGTTCTATCTGGATAGTGGAAAATTCCAGACAGTTTGCTCCGGACTCTTCAAGCCCTGCAACCAGTTCTGATGCCTGCTCGCGAGTGCGGGTGACCACTATCTTCTTCCCAAACAGCGGTCGTTTCTCAAACCAGTCAATGGTATCACGAAGGGTTACCACCTCACCTACAATAATCAGTGCCGGCGGTTTAATACCTGCACCCTGTACAATCTCTGCAATATTTTCAAGTGTACCCACAACAGACCGCTGCTCAGGAGTGGATGCCCAGCGGACAACTGCCACCGGAGTTTTGGGATCACGCCCGTTGGCAATCAGGTTTTCCACAATGATGGGCAGATTTTTTATTCCCATATAGACCACCAGTGTTCCGGCACCGGTGGCAAGCTTTGCCCAGTCAATATTTGAGTCAGCTTTGGTGGGATCTTCATGCCCCGTCAAAAATGCAACAGACGCGGTATGCTCACGGTGAGTAATGGGGATTCCTGCATAGGTAGCAGCAGCAGTGGCGGAGGTCACACCGGGAACAACCTCAAAATTTATCCCAAGATTTGCCAGCACCTCTACCTCTTCACCACCCCGTCCAAAAATAAAAGGATCACCACCCTTTAAGCGAACCACCGTTTTTCCGGCTTCCGCCCAGTCAACCAACATCTGATTAATCTCTTCCTGGGTGTGGGTATGTTTTACTCCACCTTTTTTTCCAGCATAGATCAACTCCGCCCCTTTGGGGACATGCTTCAGCAGTTTCGGATTGGCAAGATAATCATAGACGACCACTTCCGCCTTTCCCAGCAGATACTTCCCACGCACTGTGATCAATCCGGGATCACCGGGTCCCGCACCCACTAGATATACTTTTCCGGCTCGTTTTGTTCTCTTTTGCTCACTCATAATCTATCCGACAGGGGGAAATGCCCTCTTTTTATTTTAAACTTCTCTGTACATCCTTGAACGCAGACAGACAAAACACCGGTCCGCATGTATAAGCCTTCCATTTAACAGCTCTCGCTCAATTCATCAAGTAGGGATGCGGCGAGCAGCGGAATCATCAGCTCATGATGTCCCGTTATATTATAGCCTTTTCCCCCGCCGGCAGTGGGTCTGTTCACCACATTGGTAAGCGGACGGTACTGTTTCATAAAATCAAAATTTGCCGTGGTAAAGTTATCCACACGGTAACCAAGATTTCTCACCAGGGTGAGCGCCTTTAAAAAGACTTCAGGCAGCAGCACGGCAGAACCGATATTCAGATACGCCCCGCCCTGCAGGGAAGCAACCTCACCACAAAACAGGCGAAAATCATAATGGGACGTCTGTCCAATATCTGCCCCGTTTGCCGAAGGATGGATATGAAT
>JANTGG010000120.1 GCA_024763035.1 Desulfocapsa sp.
CTGCAGGATTCATAAAGGTAACGTTAAAGTCCGTGTCGATGGACATAATGGGTGTTGGAATGGTATTGAGATTGTTTATCTTCTCATCGGCTTCCTGGCGCTGTTTTGCTTCATCGGTGACATCCAGGATATATTCCAGAGCCCCTTTGATATTACCCTTGGCATCCTTTATGGGTGCTCCGGTGTATTTAATGGGAATGATAACGCCGTCGGCGGGGCGTGCAATGGTCTGCTCGGAGATAACAGAGTCGGTCTTCATTGCCCGGGCACAGGCACATTTCTCCGTTTTGCAGTGGGGCGTTTTAAACAGGTCGTAGCATTTACTGCCGATTACGTCTTCAGGTATTTTGCCGGCAACGGCAGCTCCGGCAGGATTCATAAAGGTGATGGTAAATGTGCTGTCAATCTCCATGATGGGGGTGGGGATGACATTGAGGTCTGTCTCGAGCTGTCTGAGCTTTGACTGCATTTCCTTGACCATGGTGATATTGGTCATGGAGACCAGCGTTCCCTGGTTTTCCGGCAGGGGGGTCGCTTTTGAATGATACCAGTTGGCAACGCTGCCGTTGTTGGTATAGAGAACTTCCCCGTCTGCCATTTTCTTTATCCGTCCAGATTTAACAATGGGACAATTCTTTGTTCCGCACAGTTGTGAAGGGCATGCCTCCTCGCAGGTGAGTTTGTCGATAACCTGATCCTGTTTAAGATTAAACTCCTTGAGAAAAGCCTCATTTGTCCAGGTAATAACCATGTCCTCGCTGACCAGGTAGCTGGGTTCTGTTAACAGGTCGAAACAGGCGGTGTCCATCTTCGTGAGTTTTGTTGCTGCAGGTGCCATTATTGTACTCCTTGTGGGATGTCTGTTTGTGGATTGCGTGGTGGGTCTGTTACCGCTGCAGGAATCGTTTCTTCCGTGCTCTGCTGGATGTGATTTTTTATCAGATTTTCAGTGTTTATAACCAGGACATGCTCTTTTATGCCCTGCTCCCCGACAAATTCGATAAGGCGGTCAAGGGTGTCTTTTTTGGGTTGAAACTGCGGGTTCAGGGATGGAGTCTTATGGAATGTTTCCTGTTTGTAAATGGTTACGATTCTGTCCACCTGGAGGGCAACCATTTGCCTGTCGTTACCGCATATGATCAGTCTCGAACTGTTCTTTTCAGTCTGTTGTTCCTGATAGTCGTAGAACATCCTCAGGTCGACCACGGGGATGACATGCCCCCTCAGGTTCAGGACTTTTGCGTCGTAGCCCTGTGCCCCTGGGGTGGACATCAGCATTTTGTTTTCTATTATTTCCCTTACATCTTTCAGTTCGATGGCAAAATATTTGTCTATGGAAAAGACCAGGTAGCAGTTTTCTGTAATAAGGTGTTTGGATTCTGAATAATTGCCGCTTTTCACCTCGTAGACATCGTCTCCTGTGCGGATTTTTGCCATGGATTCGAGGAGCTGCATCTGGCTGTCAACAAGTTTTGCCACATCGAGGAGCATGATGTTGCGATTGGCGACGGGTTCATAAATACCGGTGACCGACAAGTTTTCACTGGCTGGCATGGGGAGGATATCCTCGTTGCAGACGGTGAGAATTTCGATAACTTCGTCAATGATCATCCCGAAATTCAACGCGTCAGTGCTCATAACCAGAATACGGCTCAGCGGACTGGTGGCTTCTGTTGCTGTTTCATTGAGAAGGGCACAGGCATTCATCACCGGAATGGTATGACCGCGCAGCTGCAGTGCTCCCTCGAGACTGCCGGTCTTGAACATATCGTCAATTTCGCTGATGAAGGTAAGTTCGCGTGAATTTTCCACTGGTACGCCATATTCCCTTTTTCCTGACGAGAAGATGACATATCTGGAGTAGGTGTGCTGCTCTGTGGTGTCGGCAGGTGGGAGCAGGGAATCGGTCCCGTTTGCAGACAGATCGAAATTCTGAAAAATCCTGTCCAGATCAAGAACTTCTATGGTACGCTGCTGATCGTGCAGGCTGATGAGTTCTGAAATAAGACAGTCATCACCCTGGAGTGCCGGCTGGATGGGGAGGAGGAGTGAGTCATCCACCCTCAGCACTTCTTTGATATCGTCAAAAAGTAGTCCGAATCGCTGGTTTCCCAGAAGGATAACGGCAATTTTAGCGTTGTCATCATACTCCACAGAGCCGGCAAGTCTCATTCTCTTTTTCAGGTTTAGTACAGGAATGACGGCATCACGCAGACGCATAATCCCCTGGAGATAGGGGACGCTTGCGGGTAAGGCTTGGATGTTGCTGGTGACAGATGTTGCTTCTGTCACATATTCCGCAGCAATGGCAATCTCAAGTCCCTGGTCCCGATCGAGAAGAAATGATGCAAAGAGCTGTTCCGCCATAATTCTGTATTACCCCTGGAAGAATACGTTGTATATCACCGTCCGGCACGTAAGCTTGTGTTACAATGTGTTGTTGAAACGTGCTGTTAAAAAGTTGCTGGGAAATATTCACATTCAAGTCTATCACTCAACTATTTAAAAAGTCCAATGGAATTTTAAGTTAAACCATGGGGATGGCACAGTGGATAATGATATCGGGGGATTGGGAGGGAAAAAATCAGGGGAAAATGCAGAAAAAAACAGTACGCAAAGGTTTTCGATGGTTGCTGGCATCACCTGTTGTGCTAACGGGACAGGTGATGCCGGGATTTCATTATTGAAGAAATGTGCAGAATTCCTCAACCTCCATACGCTCGGTGCGATACGCATTCACCGGGGATTCCATATCGGGATAGCCAACGGAGAGTCCAAGTATCAGACGGTTCGATGCTGGAATACCGAGAAACTCTTTTACTTCCTTTGCGTAATCGGTGGCGAATGCCTGGGGCACGCTTGCCAGACCTTTTGCGTGTGCGGCAAGCATCAGGCTCTGGGCAAAGAGACCCATATCAAAGAGTGACCATTCGCTAAGAGATGCATCCTGATACAGATAGATGGCGTGTGGGGCAAAGTAAAAATTAAAATTTGCCTTTTTCGCTTTAAAGATCATCTCCGGAGCACTGAGATCCACTCCGGTGAGTTCCATACGTTTAGCCATCAGATTTTTGATATTTTTATCTTCGGCTGCTGGCCAGGAAACGGGTGCGGCAAGATCCGGGGAATTTTGCTTTTTGCCTGTAAGACATTCAACGAGGATTTTGGAAAGTTCTTTCTTTTTTGCGCCGGAAAGGATAACAGCATTCCACGGCTGTGAGTTTTTGTAAGATGGACTCCAGCGGGCAATATCGAGCAGGTCTCTAAGGTCCTTCTCGGGCACCGGGTCTGAGGTGAATTTTCTGATACTTTGACGGGTTTTGATACATTCCAGACTATCCATGGGAACTCCTGAGTGATGGTTGTTGTTGAACTTTCTGTAGATAAAGGGTTTACAGAGAAATGTCCAAGAATTTTTTTCAAATATGGCAGGGGTGGTCCGGCAGGAGCCGCTATCTTGAGGTTTCCCGGATGTGCATCCCCCTGGTTATGGGGATGGCGGCAACCACCGTCATGGAGTTCACTGATCGGGTATTCCTCTCACATTACAGTATGGAGGCTATTGCAGCCGTTGTCCCGGCAGGGATAACAGCGTTTTTATTCCTCTGTTTCCTGGGCGGTGTTTCCGGCTACGTGACTGTTTTTGTCGCCCAGTATCAAGGGGCTGGCGAACCGGAAAAGATTGGTGTTGCTCTCTGGCAGTCCGCTCTTTTTACAGGCTTTTCCGGAGTGCTGCTCTTCCTGTTTGCACTGTTTTTAACGACGCCGCTCTTTTCTCTGGTGGGGCATAGCCCGGAAATACGGATCCAGGAAGAGGTCTATTTTCGAATCCTCTGTCAGGGAGGGATTCTGCACATTGGTATTCAGACCCTGTCCGGTTTCTTTACCGGCCGGGGAAAAACCAGACCGGTGATGAGTGCAAATGTTCTGGGGATGATAGTAAATATTCCCCTTGATTTCGGGTTGATAAATGGGGTTTGGGGATTCCCTGAGATGGGAATACGCGGGGCGGCAATTGCCACGGTTGCCGCCTGGGCAGTGACCTTCTTTTTTTTGCTGGTTCCCGTTATCTCCCGTCCCCTGCGAACGGAATTCCGACTGCGGCAGAGTATGGGCTTTGACAGGGAGATCTTCGGCAGGCTCTTAAAGTACGGCGTGCCGGGTGCTTTGCAGTTCAGCCTGGATATATTTTCCTTCACGTTTTTCATTCTGCTGGTCGGACGTATGGGGACTATTCCCCTTGCTGCGTCCAATATTGCTGTTTCGATCAGTTCCCTTGCCTTTATGCCCTGCCTTGGCTTTTCCTTCGGCATCAGTGGGCTCACCGGGCAGGCACTTGGCAGAGGGAAGCCTGAGGAAGCACGTGCTGCCGCCTGGAGCGGGATCCACATTCTCCTTTTGTATACCTCAGGTCTTGCCCTCTTTTTTATGTTGAAAGCGGAATGGATTGTGGCTTTTTTTATACGTTCCGGTGAAGGGGGGGAGCAGTCTGCTGCGATTATTCGTACGGCAGCGGATATTCTTCCAATGATAGGTGCCTATATTATCCTGGATGCGTTTTATATGAGTTTCTCCGCAGTGTTGAAGGGGGCTGGAGACACCCGCTATCTGCTGAAGACGATCTTTGCTACATCGCTGATTGTTATGATTCTGCCCCTCTATTTCGGCATCAGCTATTTGAATATGGGGATACTGAGCGCCTGGTTCTGTATAGTTGTTTTCATTACAGCACTTTTTTTGCAGATTTCACTGCGGTATCGGCAGGGGAAATGGGAGAGGATGCTGGTGATTGAGGGGTGAGGGGTTGCGGTATGAGGTATGAGGTATGCGGTTTGCGGTGTGCGGTGTGCGGTGTGCGGTATGCGGTATGCGGTTGTGGTGGGTTAGTGGCTTTCTTTGAGGATGTCGCGGTGGTGGTGGCTGGTGTTGGGGAAGTCTTTTTTCAGGAGTTCGGATAGGGCTTCTGTTACTGCCACGGAGCGGTGATGTCCGCCGGTGCAGCCAATTGCTACCCGTAATGCTTCCTTATTCTCCCGTTGCAGCTGTCTGGCAAAAAAAAGAGTGGTCTGCTGCAGCTGCTGCAGGCATTTTCTGCCCGCTTCATTTTCCAGGACATAGGCTGCAATCTCGGCAACCTGGCCGGTGGATGAGCGTAACTCTTTTACATGATAGGGGTTGCGTAAAAAACGTACGTCAAAGAGCAGGTTCACGTCCTGGGGAGGCAGGTACTTGTAGCCAAAAGAAAAGATGGTGACAGGCAGGGAGTTGGGGGCATCACTCATGACGTCTCTCCTAGAATTTCATTGCGGTCAAAGAGTATTTTTACATCACAGTTGTCCATCTGGTTCAGCTCAACAAAGTTCCGGATATTTTCCACACCGTTGCCGTCAAGGCTGTCAATAATAACAATTATTTTGACGATATACGCTCCAAACTGAATGACCTCTTCAATGGCACGGATAAGCTGGCTACCCGTGGAGATAACATCGCCCACCAGTACCACCCGGTCGCCTGCCTTGATGCGGGATTCTATCCATTTCGGTTCATGCAGGGTGCCGT
Organism: Desulfocapsa sp.; assembly: GCA_024763035.1. Classification (GTDB taxonomy): domain Bacteria; phylum Desulfobacterota; class Desulfobulbia; order Desulfobulbales; family Desulfocapsaceae; genus Desulfocapsa. The sequence goes on from JANTGG010000120.1 coordinate 5,560, forward strand.
CTTTACGCATGGAATCCCGAATATAGAAGACACCGATCTCTTTGAGAAAGGCGGCACGACAGAGAATAGAGGCGATGGGATGACCGGGACCGCCAAGGGCACAGATATTCAGGTCTTTGATCTCCTCATAGACCAGTGCTCCGCCCAGTTTAATTCCCTGGTGTTTGAGGGAGATTTTGAAAAAATCAAAATAGCTGCTGATCACTCCGGACGGCGTGCGAAAGTGTCCGTCATTGTTGTATGCACGCCGGGCGATAAGTTGCCGCAACTCTTCCCATGTGTCTGCCATCATTTTTTCCCAAGTCTGGAGGTCTGTCTATGCTTCTATCATAGAGATTTCCAGGGAGCATGGCAAATAGTATTTTTATTGAAGAAGTCGTGTCATGTTCCGTGCTGATGGGGCTTGTCGCCGTACGGATGCAGATGTTCATGGCTGTGTACCTGCTTTTGATCGCATCTGTGCAGCTGTCTGTGTTCGATGGTGTAGAGCTGTGCACAGGTGGAGGCGAGGAAGTCCATGTCGTGGGAGATGATAATATGTGCCTGATCCAGCCCGCGCAGAATGTTGATCAGCCGTTCTCTGGTTGCCGGATCAAGATTGTTGCTGGGTTCATCGAGGAGCAGGAGTTTTGGCTGCATGGAGAGGATCGTGGCAAGTGCCGTCAGTTTTTTTTCGCCGCCGGAAAGCTTGTGGGTGATCCGGTCTTCGAAATCTTTCAAGCCGAGTTTTTCAAGGGTCTTTATTGATATTTCCTTTGCTTCGTCAGGCGATGCCCCCATATTCAGCGGACCAAACGCCACATCTTCAAGCACGGTGGGGGAAAAGAGCTGGTCGTCGGAATTCTGGAAGAGAAAACCTATCGTTCGCCTCAGTTCCTGAAAATCCTTTTCACTGTGTACCATCTTTCCCTGAAAAAACAGTTCGCCGCTTTGGGGACGGATGAGCCCCATAATAAGCTGGAAAAAGGTGGTTTTTCCGCTGCCGTTTGCACCAATAAGCCCGATACGTTCGTCTGTCAGCGTGAAATTTACATGGGAAAGGGTCTCTTCGGCGGTGCCGGGATAGGTATAGCTGATATCCCGGAGTTCTAAAAGGGGAGTGGGAGGTGTCATAGGGTATGGGGGCAGGGGAAAAGGGAAACTCCTGCAAGCAGGAGAGAGAGGAGCAGCATAATGAAGAGAAAGAGCTGGTCTTTCCCGGTCAGCGGAGGCTGGTTTAAGGGGATCAGTTTACCGTGAAATCCGCGCAGCAGCATTGCCTGGTGGATGCGTTCTGCACGTTTCCAGCTTTTCACAAGGGTCATGCCGAAGAGATGCCCGTAGGTTCGGTAGGTGTGCATGGAGTTTGTCGGGACAAATCCACGAAGTGCCGCTGCCCGTTGCAGCCGTTCATACTCCTGATAAATGATAAAGAGCTGGCGGTAAGAAAAGAGCAGGATAAAGATCAGTTTTCTGGGCATGCCGAGTTTTTCCAGTGCATGTCCCAGGTTTACTAAGGGGGAAGTGGCCAGCAGTGCCAGAAAACAAAAGAGGATGCCGTTTGTTTTCACAGTGATGAGGGCCGCAGTCCCGAGCCCTTCAAGACTCAGCTGCAGTGAGAGGAAACTGGTATATTCTGCACCACCGTAAGTAAATGGAAGGGTGAGCCAGAGAAACAGGGTAAAAAAGTTGACCGTGAGAATACGTTTGCCAAGGAGTTTTGGGTCTGGCCTGGAGAGCAGGAGCAGAAATGCTGTGAGCAGGCAGCCTGTGAGGGCAGCAGTGAATGAGCCTGTCAGAGCCAGGTCCAGGCTGAGTGCTGCTGCTGCTATACATTTTACCCTGGCATCGAGTCTGTGAAAGAGTGTGCTGCCAACGGCAAAGGGTTCATCAATCATCGGTGCTCTTCCTGCGAAGATATGTTTGTTTCGGTCATAAGGGAGTCAAAGGAAAACCGGAGAAAATAAAAATCTTTTCCTTTGTAGCAATCTGCAATAAAAGGTTTTATGAACCCGTAAATGTGCCGATTTGAATATCTGGATCCAAAAGAGGAATGAAACACCAGAAATGAGTAATTTGCAAGCTTCATATCGTGTGGATGTTATTGGTGTGATTCACTCCTGTTACCGGGAAAAATTCGGTATCCCCAGGCAGCCCGGGCTGGTGAAGAGTGCAGTTGGCAGTGTGGAACTTTTTCCACCCTGTGATCGTGAGGAGATGTTTAAAGATCTTGATATGTTTTCCCATATCTGGCTGCAGTTTCTTTTCCATGAAAATATTGCCGACGGTTGGCGTCCTACGGTTCGTCCTCCCTGGCTGGGAGGTCGGAAACGGGTGGGGGTTTTTGCCAGCCGCAGTCCCCATCGCCCGAATTTCCTGGGGATGTCTGTGGTCAGGTATCATGGTCTGCGAAAGGAGGATGGCAGGCTGTTTGTGGATATCAGCGAACTCGATCTAATGGACGGCACACCGGTTTTTGATATTAAACCCTATGTCTCCTATAGCGATTGTGTGAAAAATGCCGATGCCGGATTTGTTCATTTTCCAAAGAGCCGGGTGTTTGTGGATTTCACAGAAGAGGCGGCAGCTGCCTGCCGCAGATGGCAGAAAGAAACCGGCAATGATCTGCTGACTCTTATTCGGGAGGTTTTGGCACAGGATCCGAGACCGGCCAGTCAGCGAAAAAAACAACGGGAGTATGGAATGCTGCTCTGGGGAGTAAATGTACGCTGGTCGGCTGATGAAGCAGGTTTTACCGTGTTCTCTGTTACGAAAGTCGACG
>JANTGG010000121.1 GCA_024763035.1 Desulfocapsa sp.
CAGAGTGCCTTAGGTTCGTTCATTCTTGCCTTCGAAGCGTACTGGTGTTACTCGAGAAGGTTAGAATGGGCGAAGATGAGGTGCTCTGAACAGTTACCGAAATTTTAACATTGCAGCACACTGACATGATGTACTGCTGTATTTGAACTTACTACTCCACCATATGTTTCAGCTGTGACAATATGAACAATCACAATACCTATACACAGTTTTGAGTAAATGCACGTTTATAACATTGATACATAGTATGAATATAATTGATAACAATACTTCCTCTTAATAAACAAGGGAGGGCAAGAACTTGGGCTGACCTGCCTGTTTGCTTTGCAATCAATCAGTGGTAACGGTTTGCGAAAGACGCTTCCCTCCAGCCCTGCATTGAGGGGTGCCGCATAAGGTGTTTTACTATCAAATTGCGATTCATCAGGAGCATAACTCTTTAAGATTGTAACTATTATTTTTACATTCCCGGTGTTCAGTTACTAGTAGCCCTGTTTCAGAGAAAAAGGCTGCTGTTTTTACGCGGGAATACCACTGGCACAATATCCCATGGGGGATGGATGAACCCAGTGACAAGGGTAACAATTTACGTTAACGTGTCATTTAAGATTCTTTCTGAAAGGGCCGGGCTGAGCTTAACCTGGCAGAGGAGTGGGAGAATACCTTTCCAATACATTCAAAGTATATTTCACAACGAATCCGATGGGAAAAATCTGCGGATGACGTTAATACGGGGGAGTAAATGCAGAAAAAAGAAAAAGAAGCTTCAAAAGAGCCGTCAATCCGACTTGTGATGATGCCGAAATACACCAATCCGGACGGCGACATATTTGGTGGAATTATTTTATCCATGATTGATGAGGCGGCGGCAGTGGAGGCACAGCGGCAGGCGTGTCACCGCTATGTGACCGTTGCCATGGATTCCATTCAGTTTCATCGTCCGGTGAGTGTGGGAGATATTGTTTCCCTGTGGTGTCAGACCACCCGGGTGGGAAAAAGCTCCATCACCATTCATGTGGATGTTCTGGCAAATCCCAGACGTTCCGAAGAAGAATACCGGGTAACAGAAGCCACGGTGACCTTGGTTGCAATAGACGAACAGCGGCGTCCTGTGGCAGTGTTTGCCTGATTATGCAGCCGTGTAGCTGTTGTCTGTTCAGTGCTTGCTGTAGTAGCCGTCACTTTTTACAGCCGGAGTCTGCATGCGCATGACAGCAATGGAGGTCAGGGGGATCACCGGTTCTTGATTTTTGTCGATGCAGACGGGATCTTCCCCCCATTTACAGAATTGATGTTCAGTATCGTCGGTATCGATAGGATCGTTAGGATCGTCAGGACCGCCTGTATTTTTACAGCAGATAAAGGTGTTGAAGATCAACTTGTTTACAAGGGGAACATAGAGGGGATACCAGTAGGTGATACGCAGGTGGAGGAGGTTGCTGTCCTGAATGGAAGATTTGGACTTTCCGTGGATACGCGATTCTCTGTATCTGAGGGTGTCGTTGGGGATGTCGGCATCGGGAGAAAAATCGAGAAATGAGGCGTCTGTGGGGTTCAGTCGTTCTATGCGGATAAGTTTGTTGCTTGAGTCAAATTCGTCGTAAATCTGATTGCGTGCCAGCTGAAATGCCTCCACCTGATCAGAAGCCGTATTCTTTTGTTCTTCCGGATCGCGGCTGTGCAGCCGCCTGTTTCTGATTGTGTCATCGCTCTCGTAGTAACTGTATAAAGGAGCCATTCCCCTGGCAAAACCTTCTTTTACCTCCTCGAATTTTGCCTGACCAAGTGTCCCTGCCCTTACAGCTTCAAAAGCGGCATAGTTCAGTGTTATCTTGGCGTGATAAATAAGAGCAAATTGCACAGCACCCAGTATCAGGAGAAGCAGTACCGGCAGAACGACAAGAAACTCGGTCATGCTCTGTCCTGCCTGAGAGGTCAGCAGAACCCGGGGGCTACTTGTTTGTTGCATCGTTTTCCTGCCCAAGCAGTGTGATAAGACCTTTTCGGATTATGTCCCCCTGAATCAGGATGGGGTCGTCTTCCTCAAGATACTTCTGCATCTCCATAAAAGATTGCAGGGCCGTGCGAACCTGGATCAGTCCCATGTTGTACCACGCCTTAGCCAGTTGAGGGTCACGGATAAGGGCGTTCTGGTAGGCTCCGACGGCTTGCTGCTGTTGATTGGCTCGTGCATAGGCATTAGCCAGACGAAACCAGAGCTCGGCATCCCGCGGCACTTCTTGTACCAAAATCTCAAATTTGTGTACAGCCTGTTCATAATCCTTGTTGTGGTATGCCTGGTAGGCATCATCACGAAGAGTTGTCAGGTCTCTTCCGGCGCATCCCTGTAGAAGAAGCAGGGAAAGCAGGAGAATAAGAATATGGTGTACGGGGTGGGCTTTCATGGGCGTTGTTTCCAGAGAAGATGGGCACCTGTGGCCAGTTTCAGGAGGTCGCTCTGGCCCGCTCTCAGTTCAAGGACACTTGCTGCCTTCAGGTGCATGGCAAAGCGGTACGGTTTCATGTTTTTTTTTATGGAGAGGATGGTGTTGGCTTTATCAAGAAAGATGACGTCGATTGCCATCAGCATGAAAAAAGTATGGACGGTGTTGCAGGGAGTGATAAGCAATCCGTGTCCTTCCTCAACTTTTCTGCAGCCGAGGAGCCCCTTGCTGCGTTCTCCAAATGTTTCCGTTTTACCGATATGCGGCAGAAGTATGGATGATGAGGAATCGTATATTTCTCCTGCAATCAAAAGTAGTTCCCCTGCATGAATTTTATAAAAATGGGAAAGCCAAGGACAATAAAAGTGGTGGGGAAAATAAAGATGACCAGGGGACCGAGGAGTTTCACCGGGGCTTCCATGGCCTTTTTCTCTGCCCGCTGGAATCGCTCACTGCGTCGCTGCTCCGCCTGTACACGTAAGACTGTTGCCAGACTCGAACCCATTTTTTCTGCCTGTACCACGGCGTTTACAAAACTTGATATTTCCTGGATTTCCAGACGCGCAGCCATGCGCTGCAGAGCCTTCATACGTGGAACACCAGAACGAATATCACGCAAAACAATACCGAATTCTATTGCCAGCGGTCCCGGGGGTGCCTTTTTTCTCGCCTGTTCCACGGCACCGGAAAAGTTTAAGCCGGCCTCCACAGCCATTGTAATGAAATCAAGATAGGAGGGGAGTGAGCGCAGTACCTCGTCCACCTGTTTTTTTCTGATATCACGGATCCAGATATCAGGGTAGAAAAATCCCACAACGGGTAATACCAGAAAGAGAACGGGATTCCACTCACCCAGCATGGAGACGAGAAAAAAACCGAATACCAGAACAAGTACTGCAGAAAAAAGTCTGAGGGCAATGAACTCTTCAGCGATCATCATATAGGCAAGTCCGTTGTGCCGCAGCCGTTCTTCTACATTTTTCAGGTAGGAAAAGGGCAGCAGGGAACAGATATAATAGGCGATGATACGGACGAGAGGCCAGATAAAGTTCAGAAAAGAGGGAAGGGGATCTAGAAATTCCCGATCTTCTTCCGGAACAGTTTTACTCAGCTGCAGGACTCCGGCAAATGTCAGAAAAAGAGACATGGAAACGGAGAGGGCGAGCAGCAGGTTAAAGAAAATTTCAGATTTCATACGTCAATGGTGGTGATTTTTCGAATTGCCAGAAAGCCCAGCAGCTGCATGCAGATAATGGTGGCAACGACAATCCAGCCGATTTTGGTGGTGAACATTTTTCCCATCGCCTCCGGTTCCAGTTTCAGGAGTGCCAGCATCAGGAACATGGGCAGAAAGCTCATCACCAGCCCCTGGAGTTTCCCCTGGGAGGTGAGGCTCTCCACTTTTCCTTCCATGACCAGTTTTTTACGAAGGGTTTCTGCGAGGGACTCCAGGGTTTCACCAAGATTGCCTCCCACTTCACTGGAAATACGGACCGCAGAAAGGGCAAGGGAGAGATCTTCCAGCGGAAGTCTTTGTTCCATATTGGCAAAAGCTGTGTCCCGATCCATACCCAGTTTCCGTTCTCTGACAAAGATGCTGAACTCCTGGGAAAGCGGCGGGGAACTTTCCTGGATAAGACTGTCCAGGGCGATGGGGAGGCTTGATCCTGACTTTATGGAACCGGCGATCATCATCAGGGCGTCCGGCAACTGTCTCTCAAACTGTTTCAGCCGTTTTTGGATCAGTCTTTTAAGAATCAGGTAAGGGGACAGGAGTATTGCAAAAAAAGTGAGCAGTCCAAGGGAAATCTTACCGGAGAGGAGGATCACCAGAATCGGCAGGCAGAATACAGCAGCGATGTAGTAGTAAAAATAGCGGGAGATATCAACGAACATGAAAAGTTCGGAGAACTTATTTGTCGTCATCTCCGTGACGATATCCCGGTAATAGCCCATTTTCTCCTGTAGCTGCAGAAAAAACAGCCAGGCAAAAAGAGCTGCAGAAATTGATGCCAGAGAGGCTATAAGAATATTTGCAGCCATTGTTTTATTCAAAGATGCTCATGTCGGTCGCGAGCCCCTGTTGACGGAGTGTTTCATAAAATTCGGGAATTCGTCCGGTTGCTGTAAATTCACCGTGCACCATGCCGTCTTTGTCTATACCCTGCTGTTTGTAGAGAAAAATATTCTGCATCTGCACAACCCCGGTTTCCATGCCGGTGATCTCTGTGATATGGGTAATTTTTCTGCTGCCGTCAGAAAATCGTGCCTGCTGCACAACGAGATGGACTGCCGAGGCAATCTGCTCCCGGATGGCCTTCTCCGGCAACTCCATACCCGCCATCATTATCATGACTTCCAGACGGGAGATCAGGTCGCGGGGGCTGTTGGCGTGTATGGTGGTAAGTGAACCGTCATGTCCGGTGTTCATTGCCTGCAGCATATCCAGGGTCTCGCTGCCACGGCACTCTCCCACCACGATACGATCGGGACGCATGCGCAGGCAGTTGCGCACAAGATCCCGGATATTCACTGCCCCTTTTCCTTCCATATTGGACGGGCGTGCCTCCAGGGAGACCACATGGGGCTGCCCCAGTTTCAGTTCTGCCGAATCTTCCACGGTGATAATACGTTCGGCATGGGAGATGAAATCTGAGAGAACATTTAAAAAGGTGGTTTTGCCGCTTCCGGTGCCTCCGGAGATAATAATGTTTTTACGGTAACGTACAGCGTTTTCCAGAAAAGAGACCATGTTTTCAGAGATTGAGCCGAACTGCACAAAATCCTCAATGACCAGTTTCTTTCGGGAAAATTTACGGATGGTCAGACAGGGACCGTTAATGGCAAGGGGCGGAATGATGGCATTTACCCGGGAACCGTCTTTCAGTCTGCCGTCCACCATGGGTGAACTTTCATCGATCCGTCTGCCAAGGGGTGAGACGATTCGTTCAATAACGGAGAGGACGGCGTTGTCACTGCTGAAGGTGACAGGTGATTTCTGCAGTCTTCCTTGGGTTTCATAGTAAATATCATTGTAACGGTTGACCATGATCTCTGTAATGGAGTCATCTGCCAGAAAATCCTCAAGGGGGCCGAGTCCTATTGCTTCATCAAGTACTTCCTTGGCAAGTCTTTTACGGTCCAGATCCGGCGGCAGCTGTTTTTCCATCTTCTGCAGGATGGCGGCAACCAGCGTCCTGACAGTTTCGGTGAGCTCCTCGTCATTCATGGATTCCACGTCGGTGCGGCGAAGATCCATGGCTTCCATCAGCTTTTCGTGGATACGTTTATGCCAGAGAAAACGGTGCTCATCTGCTGTCGCTGAGGTGCTGTCCGCATCCAGAGTGTGTCGAACCCCGAAAGTTTTGTGCAGTGAATGTTCCGGTTTCGGGAGCGGGCGAGTCTCTGGTGGCGGACTGAGCACTTCTGCAGCAGTTTCTTTTTCAGGCTCAGTCTCTGTGACGGGGGGAGCTTCGTCGAGGACGGCTTCGCTGGTCTTTTCCGAGAGTACCGAGAGACGGTAACTGCTGATGCTGATGGTATCCCTGGTGAGCAGGGGGCCAAAGGTGGTGATGGGATCGCCATTTACCAGGATACCGATGCCGGATGAGGTGTCGGTGATATATATACCGTCTTCTTTCTCTTCTATGATTGCGTGGGTGCGTGCAATCCGCCAGCCTTTAAGCTGGATGGTATTTTTCCCGGAGCGTCCAATGGTGCAGGTTCTGTCGCTGCAGTGTCTGGTTTCGACTTCACTACCCGTGTCGTTATGAATATTGATGTCAAACATCGCGTTATGCTGCCCTCAGTCCAGCAGCTCTCTGCCTTTTATAATCCTGTCAAATTCTGCCTGGATACGTTTACCCATGTCGTTATTCTCCTGTGTCTGTTTGGAAGACGGATCATAGACGTGGGGAGTGACGAAAATAACGAGCTCGGTACGCTGATTTTTAAAATCTTCCGAGCGGAAGAGCGGACCGAGTATGGGGATATCCCCCAGCCATTTCACCTTGTCATAGTTGTTGTGGGCAAGATTTTGCACCAGACCGGCAATAACCAGAGTTTCGCCCTCGCGCATGCTGACGTCTGTTGTGGTATTTCGTGTCAGGAGTCCGGTGTATGAGCCGAAGTTCTGTCCCGTATCAATGGTGCTGATTTCGGTTTCCAGGTGGGCGAGGATATTGTTTTTGTCGTCAACCAGAGGGGCAACTTTCAGGATAATACCGTACTTTTTGTATTCAACATTAATCTGTCCGGTGATAGAGGTTGTGGGGATGGGATATTCACCGCCGGCATGAAACTCGGCATTCCCGCCGGAACGGGTGCTCAGCTGGGGCTCGGCAAGAATAACACCGTCACCGTTTTGCAGAGAGAGGTTGATGATGGAGGATATATTGGTGGCAACGCCAAAATATCCTCTGCTTGTTTCAAGATTTGCCCCTCCGGGTGCTGTGAGGACTTTGGAAGTGCCGTCGGCATTCAGGATGGTACCGCCGCTGCGTGATGTTTCCAGACCAAACTCAAAAGAGGGCCCGGTCAGTCCCTGTTTGGCAAGCCCCCAGTCGATGCCGAGTTTCTCCGTAATGCTTTTGCTGAGCTCCATGATCCTGACCTGCATATAGATCATCTTTCCGGATATTGCGGCACGAACCCGGGTGAGGTTCATGATGTTCTTGTAATTTTTCTGTACCACCTCGATCAGGGGGGAAAGATCCTTGCTGATCTCACCTGTGAGGACTGTGTAGCCGCCGATTTCACGAACGGTGAGATCGGGAATGTCTTTTAGAAGCAGGGATACTTCAGAGCGGACATCGCGTGCCGTTACCAGATCCAGAACATCCTTGTAGGTTTTAATGATACGGTCATACTGTTCCTTGTCTTTTTTCTGTATTTTCCCTTTGACCACCGTCAGTTCGCCAATGCGCATGGTTGATATTCCGGGAATATCAGAGAGCAGGGTGGCAAGCTCGGTGAAATCATCCATCACTTCTTTTTTCTTTACCACCACATTAAAATCTTTTTCGGATCCGTCCTGCAGCCAGAGGTGCATGGTGGTTGTGCCCTCGGAATCGGCAAGAAGGACGAGTTGACCCTGGGGAAGGATGGAGTTGCTGACCACCGAAGGATTGCCGATGGCGACCCGCTCGATTTTGTCGATCTGCAATACCTGCACCTCTCCCTTGAACATGAATATACTCTCGCGGGCAGATGACGGTGGAGAATACAGCAGGGTGAGCAGCATTGCAAAAAAGAGGAGAGAAAAGGGATATCCGACGAGGCGGATTCTGGTCTGTATGGGGAATTGTATCATGGCTTTATTTTTTTTTAGATGCGCTGTGCGTTTCCTGCTTATCTACCTGTACGGTGAAGGTTTCGGCAGAACCTTTGCTGTTGCCGCCGATGATATATTCCACCTCGTAAGGGGTATATTCCTGAAGGCTTACCGGGGTGTGATTCCGGATGGATTGGATGAAATCAGGATTGTGAACTGCCGTTACTCCTGCGAGCAGTGTTCCCTTGTTTTCTACATTTTTTGTCTGTTCCTTCGCAAGTTCACTGCGTTCCACGATATCTGCGGCAGTGAGAAGCTTACCATTCTTATCACGCAGCTTTCCATCTTTATCCAGGTGTACACCGGGAAGCAGCAGACCGTCTTTTGAGCGAACCGTCCCGTCTTTTGCGACAGTTATCAGGTTTTTAGCATTATATACCTTACCGGCGGCATCAGTGACAGTTCCGTCCGCATTTTTGGTGAAGCCATCACTTGCAAGCAGAACGTCTCTGGCACTCATCTTTTTCCCGTGAGCATCATAAAGAGCACCGTCTTTGC
>JANTGG010000122.1 GCA_024763035.1 Desulfocapsa sp.
CGCTGTACTTTGCATGGCAAAAAAAAAGAAGAAGTGCGGGTTTGCAAAAAAGACGAGTGCGTGCAGGTCGGCAAAAGCACGTGTTGAAGCGTTTTGGGAAGTTTTTGATAAGGAGGATAGTGTCCTTGTCTGTATCAATGCCGATCCTGATGCCCTTGCTTGTGCTCTTGCCGTAAAGCGTTTGTTGCGGTACCGGGTGAAGAGTGTTGTGATTGCTCACCCCAACGAGATACGGCGGCTGAACAATGTTGCCATGGTCGAGCGTCTCAAAATTCCACTGGAACGGCTGAATAACGTCACTGTAAAGGAATTCAGCAAGAGGGTTCTGGTGGATTCCCAACCAAACCATCTGCCTGTTTTTGAAAAAATAGAGTTCGATGCGGTGATTGATCATCATCCCAGAAATGTGGATGTCTCAGCACCTTTTGTGGATATCCGTTCCCATTATGGAGCTTGTTCCACTATGTTGGTGGAGTATCTGCGGGCTGCTAATATGAAGCCCTCTGTGGCACTTGCCACCGCACTGTTTTATGCGATTAAGGTGGATACCCATGACTTTTCCAAACAGTCCGTTCTCGCCGACGGCGTCTCTTTTCGTTATCTCTTTAATATTGCCAACAGGAACCTGGTTAAAAAGTTCGAGCTGACGGACCTCAGGCGTTCGGAACTGCGTTATTTTAATATTGGGCTGACTGAGCTTAAATATTCCAAGGGCAGGCTGTACAGCCATCTTGGTCGGGTGAGAAGCCCGGATATTCTGGTGAATATAGCTGATTTCCTGAACCATGTGGATAAGATCGACTGGGTGATGGTTTCCGGTATTCACGGTGAAAAACTCGTGGTGATTTTTCGCTGTGACGGATATCGTAAAAGTGCCGGTAAACTCGCATCCCGAATCTTTGGGGAAATCGGTTCAGCCGGTGGGCATAAGGAGGCGGCAAGGGCTGAAGTGCCGCTGAAAAACCTCTCCCTTGGTGATAAGGAATTCAGCACACAGACCTTAAAAAGACTGGCAACCAGACACATGAAGTAGGGTATTCCCGCTTCTTTTCTCAAATAGATAACGGTGTACGATGATTAGACCTTCAACCCTTGCAATGATTTTAGCCGGCAGTCGAGTGGATGAACTCAATGTCCTGACTTATTATCGTCCAAAATCTGCCGTTCCTTTTGGAGGGTTTGCCCGGGTGATTGATTTTCCCTTGAGTAATCTGCTGCATTCAGGAATCGAGCAGATTGCCATCCTCTCCCAGTATCGCAGTTACTCGCTTATCAATCATATCGGTACCGGTGCTGCCTGGGATATGATCGGCAGGTATCGCGGCATCTCCATCCTTCCTCCCTTTAAAGATACCCAGGATAACAAGGAAAATGCGGACTGGTACAGGGGAACCGCTGATGCTGTCTATAAAAATCTTGATTTTGTCCAGTACCATAAACCCGAAGAAATCCTGATCCTTTCCGGAGATCATATCTACAACATGGACTATCAGGATCTTATTGATTATCACCATAAAAAAGATGCCGATCTCACCATCGGCTTTGTCAAAGTCGATCGGGATAAGGTCCATCGCTTCGGAGTGGCTGCCATAGACTCCGAAGATGGGAAGCTTGGCGGACGAGTGACGGAGTATTGGGAAAAGTCGGAGAAGGCGGAAGCGGACTGGGCGTCCCTTACAGTTCTTATTTTTAAACCTGAAGTGTTATACACTGCCCTTGCGGAAAATCAGCAGGGCACCTCCTTTGAATTCGGGCGGGATATTATTCCACAGCTGATGGCACAAAATAAAAAGGTATATGGATATAAGTATCGTGGCTACTGGGGATATACCGGAACGGTGGAGGAATACTGGCGGGCTAACATGGATCTGCTGGGAGATAATCCACTGATCGATATGGAGGCGTGGGGGCTGCGTACAAATATGGAACACCGCGGAATCAGCGATGTGCAGCCGGCTCTTATCCGGCAGAGTTCAGAAGTGCAGAACAGTCTTATCTATAATGGCTGTGTGGTTGAGGGCACGGTGAGAAATTCCATTTTGTTTCCGGGCGTACGGGTAGGCAAGAGGGCGGTTGTGGAAAATTCAGTTCTCTTTTTTAATAACGTCATTGGGGCTGACTGTCGCTTTAACAAGGTGGTCACTGATGTGAACTCTGTCTTTGGAGAAGGGGTGCTGGTTGGTTCTGTTGACAAGGCAGAGACGGACCGGGTGGCAGTGATCGGTTGGAATAACAATGTGCCGGACAGGACGCGAATTGGTGAAGGGGCGACTGTTTACCCGCATCTTGAAGCCAAACAGTGGATTGAAAACATTGCTGCAGGGGAGACACTGAAATGAGTGTGAAAAAAGAAGCGCTGGTATTGCTCCTTGCCGGGGGGGTGGGCAGCAGACTGAATATCCTGGTGCAGAGTCGGGCAAAACCTGCTGTTCCCTTTGCCGGTTTGTATCGTATTATTGATTTCAGTCTCAGCAATGTGATGAACTCGGGACTTACCAAGGTTGGCGTGCTTACTCAGTACAAGCCGCTCTCCCTTATGCGTCATCTCGGAACCGGTGAGGCATGGGATCTTACAGGACGCAGCCGGGGCGTGAAGATTCTGCCGCCCCATACCGGTTTCAAAGATTCTGACTGGTATAAGGGAACTGCCGATGCCGTACGACAAAACATCGATTTTCTGGAAAAGAATCCGGCCGACGAGGTGGTGATTCTCTCCGGAGATCATATCTACAATATGGATTTTCACGCCATGCTGGAATATCATCGCTATAAAAAGGCCGATGTGACAGTGGGAATGATGGTTGTGCCCATGAGTGAGATCTATCAGTTTGGTGCGGGCATCATCGACGGGGAGAACCGGATTGTGGACTGGGAGGAAAAGCCCAAAGAGCCCAAAACCAACCTTGCTTCCATGGGCATTTATGTCTTTGACCGTGATTATCTGCTCAACAGTCTCTATCGGGATCGGGCGGAAAATGATTTCGGTATGCACATCCTGCCCCGGGCAATAGATAATGACGACGTGTTTGCCTATCCTTTTTACGGATACTGGCGAGATGTGGGGACTATCCAGGCATACTGGGAAGCCAATATGGATGTTCTCAAACAGGACAGCCCCATCTCTCCTGAACAGTGGGGGATACGGACCAATATCGAGGCTGACGGTCGCCCGGCTGATCGTGCCCCTGCTTACTACGGGATGAACGCGAAGGTGGATTGCTCCCTGATCTCTGCCGGCTGTACCATCAGGGGAACCGTGCAGAACTCTGTTCTGGCACCGGGTGTGGTGGTGGAAGAGGGAGCTGTTGTGCGGGATTCAATCCTGTTTGCCGACTGCGTGGTGAAGAAAAACAGTCTGCTCGACCTGACCATCTGCGATAAACGGGTTCGGGTTGGAGAGGGTGCTGTTGTCGGCAATGGAAGTAACCATACCGTTGCCAACGTCCTGCAGCCGACACATCTCTATACGGGGATCTCTCTTGTGGGTAAGGAGGCGGATATTCCGCCAGAGATAAGCATCGGTCGAAACTGCATTGTGAACTCTCACGTGACGGCTTCCGATTTCGCTGGAAATAATGTGGAGGATGGGGAAACGCTGTAGAGCAGTATGGGGCGAAATTACATCACCTGTAAACAGAGTGAAACAGCTCTTCAGAGAAAAATGTCACATCGTAACAAAAACTCATTTCACTTGTAAAGAGTACAGCTTTATTTCATGCTTTCCATGACCATGACGGCTTCAGCAAGTCCGACCTGTGCCTCTTCTGAAAAGCCGTCAGCATCCACCCCGGAGTACTGGTACTTGGCAGCAATATCTGACAGGTTTTGTTGGGTCATTACTCTCAAAGCCAGCATCGCATCTGCAAGATTCACCTGTCCATCTGCGTTTAGATCCCCAGCTGGAGATATCCCGGTCTGTGTGGATTCCCAGTCACCGCCTACCTGCACATCTTTAAGGAATGCATCCACTTCAGGGGTGGCAGCGGTGAAGCTGTTCCAGCGAAAATCACACCAGTAATTGGTGCTGGCGCCTGCGCGATACCAGTAGGTCACAGCCTGACCTTGAAATGCTGCAGGAATGGCGCCGGACATCTGGTTCCCATGCACATCAAGAGAACAGAAGTATGTAATGTTCAACAGCTCGACAGGGATATTGCCGGTTAAACTGTTCAGCCCCAGTTTCAGATAACTAAGGTTGGCACAGTTGCCAAATGATGCAGGGATCTGTCCCGTCAGAAGATTGTCAGTCAGATCCAGAGTGGTTAAAAGGGGAAGTTCGCTCAGGCTGGACGGGATTTCACCTTCGAGTTGATTGCGGTCTAACTCCAATGTTCGCAGCCCTGGAAAATCACCTGTACCCCAGGAGGGGATAGTGCCGGTTAAATTATTCTGACCGAGTTTTAAACTGCCGATGCGATCCATACCACCCAACTCTTCAGGGAGTGAACCGCTCAATTCATTATTGTAGAGCCAGAGGCGATAAAGGTTGTCAAGGTTGGCAAATTCCACCGGTATCGTTCCGGAAAACTGATTGTTCTCGAGCCATGCATTGGAGAGTTGAGCAAGGTTTCCCATACTGGCGGGCAGCGGACCCGAGAAATCGTTGTTGTATAAATATAGTGTTTGTAAAGCACTGAGATTCCCGATTTCAGTCGGTAACGCTCCGCTCAGTAGGTTATCCTGGAGCTTCAGCTTTTTTAATTGGCTGAGATTGCCTATGGATGCGGGCAGTGGACCTGAGAAATTATTGTTGTATAATAATAATGTCTGTAACGCACTGAGATTGCCTATGGATGTGGGCAGGGAACCGGTGAAAGCGTTATCTCGGGCCAGGATTTCAACCAGGGAAGTCATATTACCCAGATTATCAGGGAGAGAACCTGAGAACTGGTTAAGTGCTATATCCAGACTCTGCAGATGGGTAAGGTTTGTTATTTCATCAGGTAGAGGTCCAGTCATCTGATTGGAATATACTTTGAATTCAATCAGGTTGACCAGGTTGCCTAGGGCTGATGAGAGCGTTCCTGTCAGCTGATTGTCTCCAAGAGCAATCACCTCCAGCGTCTGAACATCATAAAGCTCATCGGGAATAGTGCCGGTGAATTGATTATTCCAGAGAAAAAAATCAACCATTTTGTCTGAACTGCCGAAACCGGCAGGTATCTCCCCTGTCAGCTCATTGATATTAAGATATATTCCCAACAGCTCAGGCAGATGAACGGTGTCGGGCAGTGAACCACTGAACATATTGCTATTCATGTAGAGATACTGCAAATGTTCATTATCAAACAGTGCTGACGGGATAGAACCACTGAGACTGTTATGTGATACTGCAAGGTTGACAAGACTGCTGACAGCACAGAGATCGGTAGGGAGTGATCCGGTAAAACCATTGTCATAAACCCAGAAAACTTGAAGCCCCGCAGACTGACCGAATCCTGAGGGTAATGTGCCGGTGAGGTTGTTACTATGAAGATATAACTCGACAAGAGCAGGCATATTGACAGTTGCGGGCAAGGTGCCGTCTAACTGGTTTTCCCCAAGTATCAGCATCCATACGTTTGGCAGCAGAAAAATGTTGGCAGGTATGGAGCCACTGAGGCTGTTGGGACATAAATCTATGTATTCCAGGGTTGTGATGGTACCCAATGCCTGGGGAATAGCCCCGCTGAGTTGATTCCCATAGGGGGTGAACTTCTTCAGTCCGGTGAGGTTGCCAATGGACTCCGGTAACACTCCGGCAAGGTGATTATTTGAAAGATCTATTTCTGTAACATGATCGTCGGTACACGTTACCCCGTACCAGTTACACTCTGTGCCTGCTGTACCCAGCCAGCCGGTATGATTGTCCCAGTTGCCGCCGTCTGTGGCATTATACAGCTCAACCAGGGCATCGTGTTCCTCCGTGGGTATGGCGGCACTGGCAGTCACTGGTCCAATGCTCATAAGAAAAATATAAAGGACTATATTGAGAAAGCTTAGTTTTGAAATAGACATACTTTTATTTCCCGGTTTCGTTAATTTAATGAGTTGCAGGTTTGGCCAGGGGGACTGGTTAAAGGATTCAGCAGAAACGGACGTTCTGTTGCTCTGTTCGTCTGTCATTGTTATCGAAAAATTTTCTGGATACTCTTTATGCGGTTTAAACAGTCCTTACTAAGATCCCATAACTGTCTTGAATAAGGCTATAAAAAACAGAAAAAATGTACAAGTTTTTTTCTGTAAGTTCAGTCAGAATTCAGGGGCAATCTCAAAATATTTACCGGGACGCAGGGCATTGTCAGCAGTAATTTCCCTTTTCCATGTATAATCTGGTTGATCCGGTGTGGGGGATTTTGGGTCCCCTGGATATCCGATTTGGCGAGGATGATTTCTTTTTTTCCTTCTTGTTCAGTAGGCTCCAGTTTGGATATTGTCTTTTTAGTTGTTTCCTGATCAATAGCCTGATACTCTTGTGGTGCATAAAACCCTCCGTTTTTGTTTACTCTTTGCCGATTCTTTTCAACAGCTTTTAAGAACGAAAGTTTATTTGAAAGCACCCAAAGGAGTAACGTATGAAAACAACTGTCATGACGGACAGGAATTCCAGATTTCCATGGACAAGGAAATAGTGCGCGATCTCAGGAATTCCTTCATTCTATCATTTTGTATACAAATTTTCTTTAAGGCGGCCTGAATGCCCACCAACACACCTGACAGCAAAGATACAGGACTGGCTGTTATAGTCCTGCAGAGTGAAACTTCAGAAAACACTGTCGGCCACTTTGTCGGCATCGACGATTTTGATTCCCCACAGATATCAATTAAAACCGATTACATAGTTGCCCGTTATCCACGCGATATTACCATTCACGGCTACAACTTTAATACAAACTCCTGGAAGATATACCAGGGCAGAATTATTGACTGCGTACAGGCCGACAATCCGGGCAACTTCCTTCTTTCCGTTGATATCGAATCCAGGGACCATGACCGGGAACTCTTTCTAGAGTATTCACATATTCTCCAGATCATGGAACGGATGGAATTCTTTATGGGCCTGCAGTTTTTCACCCTCCTGCCTCACAGCACCATCTGGGCCGTACTCAATAGATTGGCTCCGGTGTCCTTTCAGGAAGGGGATAAAATTATCACCCAGGGTATACGGGGCGAGGCTATTTACTTCATTGAACAGGGAGGCTGCTACATCATCGCTGAGCAGAACGATGAACAATTTCAGCAGGCGACACGGAGAAAAGGTGACATGATGGGTGTCATGGCTCTACTCACCGATGAACCCCGACCGGCAAATGTTGTAGCTGCGACGGATGTTAAATTGTGGCGCCTTGGCAGGGACTGCTTTACCCTGCTGGTTGAAGAACAATTTGCCCTGCGCAAATTTCTTACGGGTCTGGTCTGTGACCGGCTCGAATCCGACGGCATGACTGCTGATCTTGCTATCGGCAAGTACATGATTGATCATAAAATAGGCCAGGGAGCATGGGCCATTGTCTATCTCGGGCATCACATGACCCTGGGCAGAGAGGTTGCCATTAAACTCCTTGAGCAACAGATCGCCCTGGAGCCTGAATTTCGAGAGCGCTTTCTTGAAGAGGCAAAAATCATTGCCAAAATGCAGCACCGCAATATTATCAATATTTATGATGTGGAAAACAGATTCAATATGCTGTTTATCATCATGGAATATCTTGAAGGACTCCCGGTGGATATCCTTTTGAAAAAAAAGGGACGGCTGCCTGCCGGCCAGGTGATTGATATTTTAAGCCAGGTGTGCCGAGGTCTTTCCTATGCCCATGAACGGGGTATTGTCCATCAGGATATCAAACCGGACAATCTCTTTATGTTGAAGAGCGGCCAGGTGAAAATTCTTGATTTCGGCCTTGCCTGTCCTTTTGGGGCAGAACATATTGAAATGGAAGGGACCCTGCCTTACATGTCGCCAGAACAGATTGATTCCTACCCGGTGGATGCCCGTACTGATCTCTATGGACTGGGAATTACAGCCTTTCAGCTGCTCACAGGTAGGCTGCCCCATCCGGATGATGATGCTGTGGCATTACGGGATATGCACCTGCACAAGGATATTCCGGATCCCCGGGAATTTGTGCCCGACCTGCCTCCCCTGCTGGCCGAATTCATCATGTGCTGCTG
>JANTGG010000123.1 GCA_024763035.1 Desulfocapsa sp.
TCGAAATAGCCGTTTACAACCCTGACATTCTTCCATTCGCTTGCTATTTCTGCAGTCCTGTCTGTACTGTCATTCAAGTAAACAATGACTTCAGCAAAGGACTGCACGCTTTCCAGACATTTCTGCAAATGCTGTTGGGCATTTCTGGCAATTATAACCACAGAGATTGGCTTCATACTGGCACCCGGTACGGTTTTGCTGCCTGACTTTTGTTGAAAATGCATTATTGGAAGGAGGATACAATAAGAGCGCAGGATGCCAGTATGAGAAGATATACAGCAACAGGAAGACAACTGACGGGGGGAGACATTGCAGCAAACGAAAAGGTGACTAGCGGCAAGACACAGCTAAGCTGCATCTGCCATAGCTAAAGTGCCCCCCACAGTTCCATTTTGCACTTCCCCGGGCTTCACAGAACACACAGCAATCGATTTACTTACCGCCTTTACGAGCCGCTCCTGCACCTGCAAGTTTAACGAGTATCTGATTGGATTTATGCAGTCTTGCTCCCATAGCCTGAAAGAGATGAATGGAAACATCAGGATGTTTTCGTATGATTTCGTTGAGCTTGTCCCCCGGGAAACGCTTAATCGTAGATCGTCCCATGGAGACAACCGATGCGGTTCGTTCTTCACCGGATAATGCAGCCATCTCACCAAAGTACTCCCCGGGCTCGGTAAGCTCTGCGATCTTCTTGCCGCCCTTAAAAATGGAGAGTGCCCCTCTGATGAGTTTAAAGAAATCAATATCCGTATTTCCCTCACGGATAATGGTATCACCATCATCATATTCTTCAAGATCCGGATTTACCAGATATGCGGGCAGGCTCTCTTCATGGATAACGGTTCGCCGCAACGCTTCATCGACACTGGTAACCCCCTGACGAACCTTTTCAATGGCAGCGGAACGAAGAGGTACCATTCCTTCCTGTACCGCAACCTTACGCAGATGATCTTCGGGAACTTCAGCACTGATGGCCTTGGCAACTTCATCAGTTACCTCCATCAACTCAAAAAAACCAACCCGCCCCTTATAACCAAGACCGTTACATTCAGGACAGCCCACAGGACCGTAGGTGACCACATAATCCACCTCATCCTCGTTAAATCCCATACTGATCAATTCTTTGGGATCACGTTGTTCCGGCTGTTTGCACTTCTGGCACAACCTCCGTCCAAGTCGCTGGGAAAGCACCATGGTCACGGAAGAGGCAAGCATAAAGGACGGAATACCGATATCGATCAATCGACCGATGGTTGCAGCACTGTCATTAGTATGCAGAGTGGAGAAAACAAGATGCCCGGTCATGGCCGCCTTGATGGCAATTTCAGCCGTATCCATATCACGAATCTCACCAACCATGATAATATCAGGATCCTGACGCAGGAAGGCTTTCAGGGCGGCGGCAAAGGTCATGCCCACTTCGGCATGCACATTGACCTGATTGATCCCCTTAAAGTTGAACTCCACCGGATCTTCGGCAGTAAGGATTTTAATATCCTCCGAGTTCATGGAGTTCAGTGCCGAATAAAGAGTAACCGTTTTACCGGAACCTGTTGGCCCTGTAACAAGAAGCAGCCCCTGAGGTCTCTTGAGACAGCGTTTTAATGCCTCAAAGGTTTCAGCCTCGAAACCAAGTTTCGTCAGATCAACATTCAGTGATGATTTATCCAGAATACGCAGTACAACAGATTCCCCAAAGAGAGTGGGAAGACTGGAAACACGAAAATCAACCGATCGGTTTCTACCAAGACGCATCTTGATACGACCGTCTTGGGGAACACGACGCTCGGTGATATCAAGGTCCGCAAGGATCTTCAAGCGTGCAACCATAGCATTCTTAATGGTCAGGGGCAGATTCATGGATTTAAAAAGAGAGCCGTCTTTTCGATAACGAACCTGCATGCTTTTTTCATAAGGTTCAACGTGGATATCAGAGACACCATCCTGGACCGCTTTTACCAGAATACCATTTACCAGCTTGATGATAGGGGCATCAGTGGCAGCAAACTGATCACCGGTATCATCCTCTTCAATGGTCTCGATCTCAAATTCATCGGCAGCATCCGCCACAATGGAACCAAAGTCATCAACCTCGGTGATGGACATTTCCTCTTCAGTATCCCCACCCGCGGTGCTGAAAAAGCTCTTTGCCTCATCTTCATCAATACCGTAATACTTCTTAAATGCCTCAACCAGATCCGTCTCCATGGATACACAGACAGAAAGTTCTTTCCCCAAGATTTCCTGCAGTTTCTCAACAGCTTCCGTGTCCGTTGGCTCCGCCATGGTGATCTGCAACGTATTACCCACAAGGCGAAGGGGAAATGCCATGTATTCTTTGGCTAACTCATAGGAGAGAAGAGAAACAGCTTCTTTATTGGGAGGTTCTTTACTGATTAAAACAGGGGTGAAATTATGGTTACGGGAGAGAAAATTAAAGATGGTGTCATTATCGATAAAATCATGCTGTCGAAGAATCGCGCCTATCCTACCACCTGATTTTTTCTGCTCTTTTTTAGCAGTATCCAGCTGAGTAGGGGTTATATAACCAGCCTTACTCAAAAGTTCTCCGACTTTGACCTTTCCTGCTCCGGAACGATCCTTAATGGTTTTTTTCAAAGAGCTGCTTGTCTTTTGCTTAACTGCCATATTTTTCAGTTGTATCGAGTAAGTTGAAAATTATTATTACTTTCACCTATCAATGGGTATAGTCGAACAGTTCTTAACAATACAAGCTTTTTCCAAAAAAGACAAACGGGTTAAGAAAAGTTTCCCTTTCTTAACCCGTTATTTCACGATTTGTGACATAAATTCACAAACCGGCTCTGTTTTTACGACAGTTTCTCAAGAGTAAAGCACTAAAAGACACCTTTCACCTTGCCGGTCTCTACATCAACATCAACACGACGATACGCAGGATCAGAGCCCGTTCCCGGCATCAGACTGATAGCTCCAGCAACAGGGACAACAAAGCCTGCTCCTTTATAGGTCAGGATATCACGAATCGGCAGAGTCCAGCCAGTGGGAGTTCCTTTAAGGGCAGGATTATGAGACAGTGACAGATGGGTTTTCACCATACAGGTTCCCATCTCAGCCATATCCGGATCAGAACTCAAACGTTTCATCTTCGCCTGTGCTTCAGGGCTGTAGGTTACACCATCTGCTCCGTACACTTCCCTGGCGATAAGATCAATGCGTTTTTCAAGGGGATCAGTCAGATCATAGAGGAACTTGAATTCATTGGGCTCTTCACAGGCATCAACAACCGCGTCAGCAAACTCAAGAGCACCGTCACCACCATGCTCCCAGTGACGGGAAAGCGCAACACGTGCACCGGCATCTTCACAGATACGACGAACGGCTTTGATCTCATTATCAGTGTCGGTATAGAATGCATTAATGCAGACAACCGGATTAATCCCGGCTTTTTTAACGGTCTCAATATGATGAATAAGGTTCTTGCATCCTTCCTCAACCCAGCCGACATGCTCTTTGGCATACTCTTCGGGCATGGGCTTTCCTGGCACCGGAATGGGAGCGCCACCGTGACACTTAAGGGCACGAATGGTCGCCACAACAACGGCACAGTTCGGTTTGTTACCGGAGAAACGGCATTTCAGATTCCAGAATTTTTCAAATCCGATATCAGCACCAAATCCGGACTCGGTAACGTTATAGTCGGCAATTTTTAATCCAACCTTATCAGCAATAACCGAAGACTGACCAATGGCAATGTTGGCAAAGGGTCCGGCATGGACAAGCACCGGCTGACCTTCAAGGGTCTGCATCAGGTTCGGATTAATCGCCTGCACCATCCATGCAGTCATGGCACCGTCAACTTCCAGATCAGCAGTGGTGATGGGTCGATCCTGCTTGTCATAGGCAACAACAATTTTACCGATACGGCGACGCATATCAGCAAGATCATTGGCAATGGCAAGGATAGCCATAATCTCGGAAGATACGGCAATGGCAAAGGAGGATTTCATGGTAAAGCCGTCCATCTTGCCGGCTCCCTGACCAATGGTGATATCACGCAGTGCCTGGGCACAGAAATCTATGATCCAGTTGAATTCAACTTTCTTGGGATGGATATCAAGGCGCTTCAGATTACGCTGAGCAAGCTGCTCATCGGTGTAGTTGTTTTCGTGCTGCATACGAGCAGTGAGAGCAACCATACCGAGGTTGTGGGCATTCATAATCGCATTGATATCCCCGGTCAGGCCAAGGGAAAACTCGGTCAGGGGAATACACTGGGCAAGCCCACCGCCGGCAGCAGAGCCCTTGATGTTCATGGTAGGTCCACCGGAAGGCTGACGAATGGCACCGACAACCGATTTATTACGTTTTCCAAGGCCCTGAACAAGACCCATGGCGCAGGTGGATTTCCCTTCACCAAGTGGTGTGGGACTGATAGCCGTTACATCAACATATTTTCCATCAGGTTTATCACCAAGACGGGACATGATCCCGTTAAAATCAAGCTTCCCGACATAATGACCATAGGGGAGCACCTCTTCTTTTTCCAGTCCAAGCTGCTCACCCAGCTCATAAACCGTTTTCATTCGGGACTCAGCTTCCGCAGCGATTTCCCAGTCAGCATGTTTTGTTGGATCAAGAACCATATTGATCTCCTTTTACAGTAAAATTGATATGTTATGGATGATTATACTCAAGACGAGTTTCTTACTTCATCAGAATTGATGCACTATATAACTAATTTTTAATAAAGTGTCAATACAGGGACAGAGAGGAAAAAAGCCCTTAGACATTGACTGCCTGCCACATTTTGCAGCAGTGGTGACGAACAGCGGTAATGAAGGTAAACCGGCACTCTTCTCAGTACCCCCTTAAGGGGGTAATAAGTACCTTACAGATAGTCTCTTGGAGGAGAGAGGAGAGCAGGCTGGGAAAACAAACAAAACCGCCTGCAGGAGAGATTTTTCGTATTCTGTGCCGATCCCTTCTTATCAGCGATGTCAGAAAACTGCCGGATAGCGATCCTTCATCTCAGCAGCCAGGGGGATCATTACTTCGCGCATGGACGGCTCCGCCGCGGGGCTTGTTCGCAAGCTAAAGATGTGTTTCCATTCCACAAGATTACAATACACGATAATTTCTGTTTTGCAGGAATTGGGCAGTACTGTACGTGCCGCCTGGGGGGTGGAGCTTTCCAGCAGCTGCAGATAAATTTTTTCCGTATCTTCCATGGCCTTTGTCCAGAGTTCATACTCCTCCGTTCCCTCCGCAAAGAACATGGGCTTGATAAACGTCACCTGGCTGCCGAATTTATCCTGACTATAGCGGCAGTAACGCTGACTTTCCTGCAAATAGGAACAGGGACGATGCCGTACAATCTCATGGGTTACAGCACGATTCACGGTAAACATCACGCCGCAGAAACGATGCCTGGCAAGGAGTGCTGCGGTGAGCCCTTCGACTTCCCGCAGTTCAAGCTTGCGGACGGCTATTCCCCTGACCGCACTTGAATCACTGCCGCCGTCCCACACTCCCTCAAAGAGATAGACATGATCCGTCACCATGAAACTGAGCATTGCCTCCACAATCGCTATATCTCCGGATCGTGCATACAGCTCCCGAAAGGAACGGATCGACCCCGTAATCAGGATTTCTTCGTCAAGTCGATCCATAAACAGGTATCTGGGTTCAACAGCGAGCAGTTCGGCGAACTGCTCTGCCGAACAGTGCACCCCAAGTGTCACCACTGCCATCTCCATTACAGAGTTATGACCATGTTCAGCTATCTTTTTCACAAAAGGCATTGCGGAATCTTTGCTGATCTTTTCTTCACTCTTATAACAGATCCTTCCGCAGGCCTCCAGACGAACAACAAGTGATGCCTGATCCAGTTCATCCTGGATAACGTATGAGGGTTCAACAACACGCATGATTACTCCGCCTTCCAAAATGGTGAGAGTTCACGAAGTTCAGCAATAATCGGCGGCATTTTCTCCAGCACGAAATCGACTTCGGCTTCGGTATTATAGGTGGACAGTGAAAAACGAATGGAACCATGGGCGGCAGTAAAAGGAACCCCCATGGCACGCAGGACATGGGAAGGCTCGAGAGAACCGGAAGTACACGCAGAACCAGACGAGGCACAGATATTATGCAAATTCATGTGCAGTAAAATAGCCTCCCCTTCCACAAATTCAAAACTGATGTTGGTGGTATTGGGCAGACGATCGGTTTTGTGCCCGTTCAGCATGGCGTTGGGTACGGAGCTCAAAAGCCCCTCCTCCAGTCGATCACGCAATCTTCGCACTTTGCTGTTTTCCTCATCCATCATTCTACCTGCAAGATCACAGGCAGCACCGAGCCCGACAATGGACGCCACGTTTTCTGTGCCTCCCCGTCTTCCGCCTTCCTGGTGTCCTCCTGCAAGAAACGGAACAAAAGGGGTTCCACGTTTCACATACAAAACCCCCACACCCTTGGGAGCGTGCAGTTTATGCCCCGACAGGGAGAGAAAATTAATATCTAGATCCGACAGGCTAATGGGAATTTTACCCACGGCCTGTACCGCATCGGTGTGAAAAAGGATATCCTGTTTTTTTGCCATGGCAGCCATCTGTTCCACGGGGAAAATAACCCCGGTCTCATTGTTTGCCCACATTACGGAAACAATGGCAGTATCATCGACAAGGGCCTCTTCATACTTCTGCAGATCAAGTGTACCGTCGGATTCAACCTGCAGACGGGTCACCCGGTAATGATGCCCCGTCAGCCGTCCGAGATTCTCACAGAGATTTTTAACGGCAGGGTGTTCAACACGGGTGGTGACGATATGCCTTTTTTCCGGAAAGGCCTGCAGGGCAGCAAGAATCGCTGTGGAATCACTCTCTGTGCCGCAACTGGTGAAGGTGATTTCAGAGGGCTCTGCCCCCAGCAGCGCGGCAACTTTTCCCCTTGCCGTTTCCACCGCTTCACCAACCTGACCACCGAAGTTATGCATGCTGGAAGGATTTCCATAACACTCCGTTAAAAACGGCATCATGGCATCAACCACCTCGGGAGCAACTTTGGTGGTGGCATTATTATCCATATAGATTACTTTTTCTTCATCACAGTGCATTACTTGGCTTCCTCCACAATCAGGCTGTCCAATACCTGCTCTCTTAATTTTTTCTCAACATACTCTTTCAAAGTCGTCTGCGATTTGGCACAGCTTGTACATGCTCCTCGCAGGGAGACCATTACAAAGTCACCATCCACATCCACAAGCTCGATATCCCCACCGTCTTTTTTCAGAGCCGGCTTTATCTCGCGTTCGAGAACCTCTTCGATCTTCTTTATTTTCTGGAGGGTGGTCATCCGTTTCGGACCATCCACCTGCACAGGAACAATCGGGATACCACTGATTGTTTCCTGTAATATATCCCGCAGTCTGTCCTCACATTTTCCACAACCGCCACCGGCTTTGGTGAAATTGGTGATTTCCTCCACCGAGCGAAGATCAGACTCCTTAATCGCCCGGATAACTTCAAGATCAGTTACCCCAAAACATTCACAGACGACTTCTCCTTCAGCCATGGGCAGGATGACCCCGCGATAATCAGCAATGGCGGCTTCAAGGGCCTCACGTCCCATAACGGAACAGTGCATTTTTTCCTTGGGCAGACCACCCAGAAAATCCGCAATATCATCATTTGTCACCTTCTCCGCCTCATCCACCGTCATCCCCTTCACCATGATGGTAAGGGCCGACGACGATGCAATGGCAGATGCACAGCCAAAGGTTTTAAATTTTGCATCTGTGATGACATCATTTTCATCAATGGCAAGGGTCAGCTTGAGGGCATCCCCGCAGGCAAGAGAACCGACATCACCGGTTCCACTGGGATTTTCAATCTCACCCACATTCTCCGGGTGTAAAAAGTGCTGCTGTACCTTATCTGTATATTCCCACATGATCTACTCCTGATCGTTTGCTTTTTTCGTTTTTTGTGCATATTTTGTAACCATTCAGCGTAAGTGCAGGAAAGGTTAAGAAAGCACGGAACGTAACTGTTCAGAGTGCCTTAGATTCGTTCATTCTTGCCTTCGAAGCGTACTGGTGTTACTCGAGAAGGTTAGAATGGGCGAAGATGAGGTGCTCTGAAT
>JANTGG010000124.1 GCA_024763035.1 Desulfocapsa sp.
ACAGACAGGTACACCTGGGAATGGACATCGCCTCCACCAGGCATGCAAATATAAAAGCTGCAGGTAACGGAATCGTTGTCCATGCCGACTATCTGGGCATTTACGGAAATATGGTGATGCTTGATCACGGTCAGGGAGTGTTCAGCCTCTACTCCCATCTCAGCCAGATTGATGTTTCCGTGGGTGATTCCCTCAACCAGGGCGATGTCCTGGGGAAATCCGGCACTTCAGGAATGGCAGGTGGTGATCACCTGCACTTCTCCATGCTGGTAAACGGAATCTTTGTCACCCCCAAAGAGTGGTGGGATCAGCACTGGATAACAGTGACCATAGAGGAACCCATTGCCGATGCAAAGTTTTAACTCTGCCCAGCGGATCATCTTATAAAGAGCCGGAATTAATCTTCCACTTCATAGTCCGGTTTACCGCAGAGCTTGCAGCGAAGCATGGGATCGTCTTTGTCCCAGATATATTCCCAGTCAGGATTGGCTTTGATCTCCTCTTCCCGTTCTCTGCCGCAGGCAATGCAGATCCAGATATCACCGTCGTCTTTTGTCTCAAACATATGCATGGTACCCTCCTTTATTTTGCTTATTGTGAAGTGAATTACACCATCCCACACTTTTCCACAAGGAGAAGAAAAGGAACGGATTTCTTTTACTTCTTCCTTGAGACCTTTTTCAATATTCAGTAACGTATGAGAAATCCATTCAGATGTTCCCATCACAATGAGCAGAGCGATCAAACTCCCTAAAATTTTATACAGTTATCTTGCAACAGAAATGCTGGCGCCTTTTTTTGCCAGTTTTCTTATCATGAATACTGTTTTCTTTCTGATCAAGCTCATCCCCTTTTTAAATATCGTTCTGGAACTTGAAATCGGCCTTGCTGATTTCATCCGTATGTTCCTCTACCTCTTTCCGAATATGTTTCTCTATTCAATGCCCATGGCAGCAATGCTCGGCGTCATTATCGGTTTTACCAGACTCTCCAGTGATACTGAGATTCTCGCCTTTAAGGCAAGCGGACTCTCCATTTATCAGCTTGTTCCGCCTGTTGTTCTGGTGGCAGCAACCATTGCCTGCATCACCGCATATTTTTCTATCATTCTGATCCCAAAGGCGGATTCATCCATGAAACAGCTGATGTTTCAGGTCGCCAAGGAAAAAATCGACAAGGGAATCAAAGAGCACCAGTTCACAGAAGCACTGGGGGATCTCGTCGTCTATGTGGACAGCATCAACAAAAAAACCGGAGAATGGCAGGACGTCTGGGTGTCGGACATGAGAGGTCAGAAAGACCCCATTATTACCATGGCAAAGTACGGCTCCATGACAGCAGACCTGAATACCATGGTGGTGACCATTGTTCTCCGGCAGGGCAGTCTTCACAGACCAGATGATAAGCGATCGCAAATCATTGCTTTTAAACGCTATACCATTGATATTCCCCTGCAGCCCCCCACCGTTCTCCACGGTGAAGATGCAACCAAAATTTCCCCCAGTGCCATGACCATGAGTCAGCTGCAGGAATCTGCAGCTGCCCTGGGACGGGACACCGAAAAAGGCAGGGAACGCCTGATCCATTACCATAAGCGCATTGTACTGCCCTTTGGCTGCTTCCTCCTGAGCATACTCGGGCTGCCTCTGGGCTTACGGGCAGGTCCCGGCAAACGTGGTGTCGGACTCCCCCTTGGTCTGGCATTTTTTGTTCTGTATTATATTATGTTCACCATGGCAACGGTCTTTGCAGAAGGCTCTGCAATTCCTGTTTTTGCCGCCATGTGGACTCCAAATGTGATATTCATCCTCATTGTTGCCTATTTCGTGCGACAGGCTGCCAACGAACGTCCCATTATTCCTGTAACAGTGACCAATTTCCTTACTGCCGTAATCGACGCCCGCCTGCTCCAACCCCTTGGAAAAATTCGGGCATTTTTCAAAAAAAGTGCTGAAAAGAGTGAGAAATCAGGATCGCCCGTCCCCACCACGGACAGTGGTGGGGATTCGACAGTGGAGCGGGAAAAAATGGAATTTGATTCAATTTTCCTGACCAGAGGCACCGTACACGGAAATGCAAACAGTCGAGTCTTTCACGTACAGGGCTGTGAATTTTACTTCTGTCAGCATTGCACGGTTGAATTTAAATCCGTTGAAATTGCAAGACAGTCAGGATTTGAAGCCTGCCGTTTCTGCAAGAAAATACTCTCGGAGACAACCTGAAGGGGAACGTTTCAGTCAACGGCTTCGGCAATGGCTTTTTTTAAAGCTGCAATATGCACATACCCTGCGTAATGCACAGGACTTTTGCCGCTGACCGGATCAAAACCGCTTGGATCGGCAGAACAGAAATATTGTACTTGCCTTGGCAGGCGGGTCAGGACATCTTCCACCCTGCAGCCCACGTACTCCTGCAGTGCCTCCCAGGTTGCACCGCATGGAGCCCCCCGCAACACCCTGATTTCTGCAATGGTCTCTTTGCCCTGCAGTCTGACCTCATATTCCGGGAACCCGAACTGCTCACCGTAGATCCCAAGCCGCGTATCCCTGCCCAGCCCACAACAGGTAAACGGGGTAAACCCTTCACATTTTTTCCCGGGTGAAACAACGGGGATTTTTTTTTCGGAACACAGCCGGACAAGACAGTCCAGTAAATCTGGATGCTGTAAAAAATTCAATACCAGATCAGCCTCAAGATCAGAATCGATATAGTCCTCCGGATCGTCTATAAAATCGGGAAGAAACGAATCAATATTAACGATTTTGCTGACAGTAAGCCCTTTACCGAATTTCCTGACACCCTCTATTTTATGTTCCCCCGAACCCCTCTGTTGAAAAACGACAATATTCATTTTCATTCCTCTTCGATTATATACCTGACACGCCACTCAGAAAAAGAATACACAGCCGGGTTTGATATCGGGACCCGCCTCTACAGTTCTATTTTGCGTTTCCCTTCGCTTCAATCCTGAGCATCACCCCTTTGACCTTGACACTGAAAAAAAGCCAATATAAACTAATACAAAAGGACAGAATGGCAAGTCAGCACAGGTGGTCGGAAGGTCTCGTACCTCACTGTCTGCGGGTGTTATAACACCTCGCTGTTAGATCGGGTATGGGACTTCATTTTTTTATTGCTTCTATCCTCTGAATACAGGCATATCTGCACATAACTATACAGACAATACAGTGGAAACTCAATGAATTATGAGGCAAAGCTTTCTGACATAATCGCAAGTCTAGCTGATATTGAAGGCGGCTTTCTCTATTCGCCCGAAAAGAAGCTGTATGCTGATATGTCCAACGACATCACTGATCCGGAAAGCCTTGCCCGAATCGGTGAGAAATTTACCAGGATCAACAACCTTCTTGTCCCTCATTATAACGACATCAGCCGTCTTCGCGTAACATTCAAGGATCTCGTTCTTTGTGGTGCCCCTCTCCCGGAAGATCACTGGCTGTTTTTATTCTACCGTCCCGGTCTTTCCCCAACCATGCTCAACATGACCGTGCAGCTTGCCTTGAATGTTGAAGATGATGAACCCGAAGTAATTAGCACATCCACTGAGACACCCATCCAGGAAGAGACAGCAGAGCCGCCTGAAGAGGAAGACAGCGTTCAGGATCTCCTCGAAAGTCTCCTTAAGCCCTCGTCACGACTAAGCAGACCACTGCTCGAGATTAAAGAACTTCTCCCTGAATTTATAGGTCCTGTGGCAGACCTAGTTTTTGAAGAGTCCATTCGAAAATGGGCAGAGATCGAACCTCCGACACGTGAGAACATGCTCACCTTCAACGATATCATTCTCCTTGAGCTCGATGGCGAAAATGACAGGGAGCGTATTACAGAGATCACCAAAACATTCCTCAAAGAGGCCTGATAATGGCAACCGTGAAAGATTTTTTACAGCTTGGGGAGATGGACGGTGTCGCACGATACATTTTACTTCGCAATGACGGCTCTATCATCAGTGGTAATTTTGAAGACCCTGATGCAGTTTCCCAGGCGATTGTCTCCGTCGGAGAACTTTGCGACAGTTTCCCGGAGGATCTTGGCAACAGGCGCTACCTGCACCTCTGTGCCGAGCAGAGCAACGGAGAATCCATCTTCATTTTTTCTCTCGGTGCATTCTATCTTGGTATTATCAAGCACAATGACACCGACCCTGTAGTCCTCTCCGAATCGATCCTCAGTTTTTTAAAGGCCCTTGCCTGACACTTCATCATTACCTGACGGGACTCCCCTATGAAACTTCCAAATGCTGCTGAAATGCGCGGGCTTGATCTCGCAGCAATCAATGATTACCACATTCCCGGCATAGTTCTGATGGAAAATGCAGGGCTCGGTACTGTGCTGATGATGGAAGAGGAAATCGGTTCTGCCGCCAACACCTTCGCCCTTATCTTTATCGGACCCGGCAATAATGGCGGAGATGGCCTGGTAATTGGTCGTCATCTGCACCAGCGCGGCTGCCTGCCCATATTCTTTTTCCTCTGCGACCCGGACAAATTGACTGGAGACGCTGCCGCGAACATGGCGATCGTGCAGAAATTACGACTTCCCTTTCATATTATCGACTCCGAAACCCGTGTCCAGGCTATTCCTGTTCTCTATAAACAGTTCGTCGGTCGCGGGAAACCCTGCTACTGTATCTTTGATTCAATTTTCGGTACCGGTCTTTCACGCCCCGCAGAAAAACACTTTGCAGCCATCATTGATTTTATAAATAATTCTGATTTATTATGGGGTATTCCCATTGTTTCTGTGGATATCCCGTCCGGGATTGACACTGATAACGGCAAAGTTCTGGGAGCATGCATCCATGCCGACTTCACAGCCACCTACGGCTGCCCCAAACCTGGTCATATTCTTCATCACGGACCTGAGAACACCGGCAAGCTCAGAGTCATCGACATCGGCATCCCGCCGGAAGTCATCCAGGAAGCTTCCATTGCAACAGAATTGCTTGACACAGACACTGCCTCTGCCCTTGCAGCAAATCTTAACCGAAAGGATAATGTCCATAAGGGGAGTACTGGTCACCTGGGAGTTCTTGCCGGATCAACAGGAAAATCCGGGGCGGCAATCCTGGCGGTAAAAGGTGCTCTTCGCAGTGGTGTCGGGCTTGTTTCACTCTTTACCCCCACTCAGCTGAACTCCATTTTCGAAACCGTGCTGGTTGAAGCCATGACCGTTCCGCTCCCTTCTTCCAAAAACTTTCTTGCAAAGGACGATCACGACATGATCACAGAAGGTCTGCAGGGAAAAAGAGCCGTACTTTTAGGACCTGGCAGCGGCACTGCACCTGCAACGGCAGAACTCTTCCTCACGCTCTATCATAACCTTGCACTCCCCATGGTTCTCGATGCTGATGCCCTGAACATTCTGGCACAAAATAAAAAAACTCTGCGAAAACCGGCAGGAGCACGAATATTCACCCCCCACCCGGGCGAAATGGCACGACTTCTGAACTGTTCCGTTGACGATGTCCAGGAAAACAGAATGCAGGCAACACAGGAAAGCTGCCGGATCTACAGTCAGGGTCGTGACGACTGTGTAATGATCCTGAAAGGTGCCGGAACAATTATCACCACCTCCCAAAACCAGACAGCAATCAATACCAGCGGTAATCCGGGAATGGCAACGGGCGGAATGGGAGATGTCCTTTCCGGCATAATCGGCGGACTGCTCTGCCAGGGATTGTCCTGTCGCGATGCTGCTTCCGTTGCCGTTTTCCTGCACGGGATGGCTGGAGATTATCTGTACCGGCAGCGGGGATTCGGCTACACAGCCACAGAACTGGCGGAAAGGCTCCCCCAATGCATGAACACACTCCTCCAGTCAAAAGACAGCCCTGCAGCAGAAGGATAGACACTGCAGGGATAAGCGAAGCAGCGGTAGTATATTAACCTGCCGGCAGAAGAGACAGCTTTTACACAGGACTGCTCTTTGCCGGGTGAGAGAGTCACACCGGTGACACGGAGGGATACTACACCATTTTTTTCAGAGTGTCCCTGACGGGTATCAGGACTGACCAGATATCTTCTTACAAAAAAACTGCTGACCTGCCATTACAATACGAATACCTCTTTTAAGAGGAACTGTTCTCGTTAACATATTCCAGCAGATAGTGGAAATCGTCATCGTAAATATTTAAAAATTCCACACCGGTGACATAGTTATCCGAACCGCTGTTTTTCCTGCTCCACATCACTTTTCCCATCACTTTCAGCATTTTTTCAGACGATGCATCAACGGGTGTCTGCTCTGGTTCAAAAACAATTCGTAATCGTAGAAGGGATTCCGGCTGAAACTGACTGTTTGCGAAAAAAGAAACTCCACCTCCACTGATATCACGTCCTCTGCATCGATGTGAACTTAAACTGGCGTTGCTGTCGGAATCCGAAAGAAGGAAAACCTCCATATCCAGTTCCATGGAAACACGTTCGTACTTCCGCCTTTCTTTCATCTCTACATTCTCCATTAACGACCCAGCTCCCGGTCAGGCCGTTGTAACATTTTCTTTATTTTTATAGTGCAGATCCATGATTTTTGCTGAAACCTCATGCGTATCGAAGCTGGCCGGCAGTTTAAACTTCTTCACAGCTTCACTGGAGAGATGTTTCTGCAAACAGTATTCAGGACTTAACACAAACCCACTGCCCTTATTGTTTAATATTTCTTCCATACCGAGGAGGCCGTCATTTTGCGAGCTTGACAACAGAACACCGGCAACTCTGTTCTTAAACACCTTGGAAGCAGATATCATCAAGGTATCGATTGCCCCCTGACTGCAGGATAAAGGCATGGGGCCAATCTGGAGTGTATAGTTTCCGCTGAGCGGAGAGATCTCAACTTTCTGACTTGCAGGATACAGATAACAGCCCCCGCCCTGGATTGCCTGATGATTCTGAGCATACGATACCTTGAACCTGGAGATGGCATCAAGATATTGCACAAAACTTTTTACATGCTCTTTAGGGGCATCAACTGCAACTATGACGGATCCTCCCATATCGGGATCCAATAAGGGGATAATCTTCAGAAGATTTGAATATCCGCCCTCACCACTTCCGAGGATGGTTACAAAATTAACCCTTCGCAGACGCTGTCCTGACCCAAGGAGGATTTCATCACCACAGTTGTTGCATTTCATACTCGGTTTTGTCTGCGAACTGCTTTTGAAGAAATGTCTTGTCCCGCAATCCTCACAAAAGACAACCTTCCCCTTCCCTTTCTCCTTCCCCTTATCCATTTTACTATATCTGAGTGTCTCCTGCATGGGATCGATGGAATGAACCGTGGTCTGTGCGGCATCCACGACCTTTTCCACAATCAAATGCCCATGCTCCACAATTGCCATTTCGTTAAAGAAACTGTTTTTGCTGATAAAATCCAACGCACCGTACTTCATGGCATCAAAGCACCGGGGCGATCCTTCTTTGGTGAGACTTGAGAGCAGGATAGTGGGGGTGGGGGTATGGATCATCAGATGCTGCAGGGTGGTAAGTCCATCCATGGTAGGCATCTCCATATCCAGGAGAATAACATCGGGATTCACCTTTAAGATCATACCAAGTGCTTCAATACCATTCACAGCCTCGTCAATAACTTCCACAGCTCCGTCCTGAGAGAATATTTCACGCAGGACCTTTCTCAACACCCATGAATCATCAACAATCAGAAGTTTTACGGGTGCTCGCTGTCTATATTTATTTTGAGTCATTTACGCCTGATGTACGGTTTAGGGACTGTAACGGGGTGGTAAATTTCCACTTGATACCAGTTCACATTATACCAACATATCACGGTTAAAAGTCAAGGAATTATCTCTTTTTATATAGCGGTGTTCAAACCTTTCGTGGTGACACAAGGTCCTGAGACTTTAGTGCCTTACTGCTGAAAAGCTGTAATAAAAAACAAGAAAATAAATGACCTTAAACCTTGAATGGTAACGACAGCAACAAGGCACTTATGCCGGC
>JANTGG010000125.1 GCA_024763035.1 Desulfocapsa sp.
GAAATCTCTCACCGAACAAGGGTTCCCGAAAGCAGAAAAAACGGCTTGGACGCGGTCCTGGATCCGGTCATGGAAAAACAGCTGGTCGTGGTCATAAGGGGTTTAAGTCCCGTTCAGGTTCAGGTATTAAACCCGGCTTTGAGGGTGGTCAGATGCCTCTGCAGCGTCGGCTTCCCAAACGTGGTTTTCACAACCTTTTCACCGTCCGTCATTCCATCGTTTCCCTGGATCAGTTGAATAGTTTTGACTCCGGCACAGAGGTTACAAAAGAACTGCTCGTCGAGAAAGGTCTGGTGAAGAAAGGAATGCCTGTCAAAATTCTCGCCAACGGTGAGATCAGCAACGCTGTCACTGTTCATGTTGATAAGGTCAGTGCTGGTGCCAAAAGTAAAATCGAGGCTGCCGGTGGTAAAGTAGTTGAGTAATTGCAGCTTTTTCTGAAAGATTATGAGATGTAATCTTGAATAGGTTTTAATACGGATGTTACTATGAGCGGACTGCAGAATGCTGCCAACGTACCGGAGTTACGAAAAAGAATACTCTTTACATTGGCAATGCTTGCCATTTACAGAATCGGAGTCCAGATTCCCACCCCCGGTATAAACGGTGCTGCCTTATCTGAGTTTTTTGCCAAAAATGCCGGCAATCTTCTCGGTATGTTTAACATGTTTTCCGGTGGTGCATTGGAGAATTTTTCCATTTTTGCCCTTGGCATTATGCCCTATATCTCTGCTTCCATCATTATTCAGCTGCTCACTGTGGTAATTCCTCAGCTGGAGAGTCTGAAAAAAGAAGGGGAGGCCGGACAGCGAAAGATTACCCAGTATACACGCTACGGTACTGTTGCTCTTAGTATCATTCAGGGAACGTTTATTGCCACTGGTCTGCAGAGTATGGTGGCACCAGGTGGTGAGGCCATTGTCATTAATCCCGGTACTCCCTTTATCTTAATGACCATGCTGACCCTCACATCCGGAACCGCTTTTATCATGTGGCTTGGTGAGCAGATGACAGAACGTGGGATCGGAAACGGTATCTCTCTAATCATCTTTGCTGGTATTGTCGCCCGTGGACCATCCGCTCTGGTAAACTCCATCCAGCTTATTAAGGCTGGTGAAATCACCCTCTTTTTTGTTCCGATCATCATCGCTTTTATGGTTTTTGTGGTGGGTGTTATCGTGTTTTTTGAAACCTCACAGCGTCGTATCCCTATCCAGTATGCCAAACGTGTAGTCGGAAGAAAGGTTTATGGCGGACAGAGTTCTCACTTACCATTAAAGATAAATATCGCCGGTGTTATTCCTCCCATTTTTGCCTCATCCATTATGATGTTTCCCGCCACCATTGGAAGCTTTATCCAGGTTGAGTGGGTTCAGAAAGTATCAGCAGCCATGTCGCCAGGTACCTTTTATTACTATCTGCTCTATGTGGCCATGATTGTCTTTTTCTGTTTTTTCTATACTGCCGTCACTTTTAAACCGGATGATGTTGCAGAAAACCTGAAGAAAAACGGCGGATTTGTTCCCGGAATCAGACCAGGTAAAAAGACGGCTGATTTCATTGATAAAGTTCTGACCCGTCTGACTGTAGTCGGGGCCGCTTATCTCAGTATCGTCTGTGTACTGCCCACAATTCTTATCAGCAAATTCAGCCTGCCCTTTTATTTTGGTGGAACGGCACTTCTGATTGTTGTAGGTGTTGCCATTGATACCATATCTCAGGTTGAGTCACATATGGTTATGCGTAACTATGACGGCTTTATGAAACAGGGAAAAATTAAAGGCAGGAATTAGATGTGACCTGTGCAGGTGGTAATCAGGCAGCAAAGCCGATCCTGGTTAAAACTCCCGATGAGATACTGCTCATGCAGGAGGCAAATCAGATAGTTGCTGAAACACTGAGTATGCTGCTCGATGTTGTCGAACCCGGCTTAACCACCTTTGAACTTGACCGGATGGCTGAAGATCTCTGCCATCGCAGAAAATGTGTTCCTGCCTTCAAGGGGTATCACGGATTTCCCTCTTCTCTTTGTGTATCCATAAATGAGGAAGTCGTACACGGTATACCTACCCGGAAACGTAAACTTAGAAAGGGTGATATCCTCTCTGTTGATTTTGGTGTCTGCCATAAGGGATTTTATGGTGATTCAGCGATTACTATTCCAGTGGGCAAGATAAGCAGCAGCTGTCATAAGCTGCTGAAAGTAACCGACGAGTCATTACAACTTGCCATTGAGCAGGTAGTGATCGGAAATAGAATCTCCGATATCTCAAATGCGGTGCAGCAGCATGTGGAAAAACATGGGTACTCGGTTGTCCGTCAGTTTGTCGGGCATGGGATAGGGGCCTCGCTCCATGAAGGACCTGAAGTTCCCAATTATGTCTCAAGGGGGCAGACTCCACGGCTCATAGAAGGTATGGTTATAGCCATTGAGCCAATGGTGAACATCGGTACGCACAAGGTGAAGGTGCTTCGTGATGGCTGGACGGTGATAACCGCCGACAGAAAACCTTCTGCCCATTTTGAGCATTCCATTGCCGTTACAAAAGACGGACCGCTGGTTTTAAGCAATCGAGATAATTTTTCGAAGCATTAGTAAAAAAGTACTTCTCTTTTTCAGGTACATGTATTATTATTGTTTCTTTTTCGTTCTGGCAGTTTTGATTTTTTGGAGTATTGTATGGCAAAAGAAGAAGCCATTGAAGTAGAAGGCACCATCATAGAACCTCTCCCCAATGCGATGTTTCGTGTTGAGTTGGATAATGGTCATAAAGTCCTGGCTCACATTTCCGGTAAGATGCGTATGCATTTTATTAAGATACTGCCCGGCGATCGAGTTACGATTGAACTCTCTCCCTATGATTTGACCAGGGGGCGGGTCACATTTCGTGCTAAAAACAGTAAAAAGAAAAAATAAGAGAGTTGTCACATGAAAGTTAGGGCATCTGTTAAAAAAATGTGTAGTGAATGCAGGGTCTATAAGCGTAAAGGTGTTGTGCGGGTTGACTGTAAAGTTAAGAAGCACAAACAGCGTCAGGGCTAGGAAATTATTTTTACGATTAGTGAGTACCTTCACTGTCATATTTAAGGAGCACGAAATTGGCACGTATAGCCGGAGTTGATCTTCCAAAAAATAAGCACATGGAAATAGCACTTACCTATATCCATGGAATAGGGCGTACCTCAGCAAAACAAATCCTTGATAAGGTTGATTTGCCATATACCATGAACAGTGATGATCTCGACACTAACGATGTCAGTCGTATCAGGAAAGTCATTGAAGATGAGTATGTTGTTGAGGGTGACAGACGGCGTGAGGTGTCCATGGATATCAAACGTTTGACTGATCTTGGTACTTATCGGGGACGCAGACATCGTATGCGGCTTCCGTGTCGTGGACAGAATACCAAGAACAATGCCCGTACCCGAAAAGGTCCCCGCCGTGGAGCAGCAGCTCGTCGGAATTAAATATATTCAATAGGTGTAAAAGATGGCTGGAGCAAAACGTGCCGGTGCACGTAAAAAAAGGGTTAAAAAGAATATTCCTGAGGGAATAGTATTTATATACTCTACGTTCAACAATACAATTGTAACAATTTCAGATAAGCAGGGCAACGTAGTCTCCTGGTGTTCCGCCGGTGTCCTTGGTTTCAAGGGTTCCCGTAAATCCACCCCTTTTGCAGCACAGAATGCTGCTGCCGAGGCTATTTTGAAAGCTGAAGATCAGGGGATGCGGAAAGTCGAGGTTCACGTCAAAGGACCGGGACCCGGTCGTGAGGCTGCCCTCAGGGCATTGATCAACACAAATCTGGATGTCAGTAAAATCATAGATGTTACCCCGGTACCACATAACGGATGTAAACCACCGAAACGTCGTCGGGTCTGATCTTTCCCCCTCACTAATACATCATATCATTATTTTAATCGGAGAATGAAGTGGCACGAAATATAGGCGCTACCTGCCGTCGTTGCAGACGGGAAAACTTGAAGCTGTATCTCAAAGGAGATCGCTGCTATTCGGATAAATGTTCTTTTGAAAGAAGGGCATTTGGACCCGGTCAGCACGGTCAGGCACGTTTCAGGAAAGTTTCTGATTACGCAATCCAGCTGCGTGAGAAACAGAAAGTAAAAAGTATGTACGGAATGCTTGAAGGCCAGTTTCGCCGTTATTTCCACAAGGCAGACCTGCAGAAGGGTGTGACAGGTGAAAATCTGCTCGTCCTCCTTGAAAGACGTTTGGATAATACCATCTTTCGCCTCGGGTTTGCATCTTCTAGAAATCATGCGAGACAGCTTGTACGTCATAACCATGTACTTATCAACGGTAAGAAGGTAAATATCCCGTCGTTTCTCGTCTCAACCGGTGATGTTATCACCATTAAAGAGAAGAGTCGCACCAATAGTCATATCGTCGAAAGCCTCGAAGCGGTAGCAAGACGTGGTGTCCCTACCTGGCTTGAGCTTGATAAAAATGCGTTTAAGGCCACTGTTAAAGCTCTGCCTAACCGCGAAGAGATTACCATGCCTATTCAGGAACAGCTCATCGTTGAACTGTACTCCAAGTAGCATTGATTTCGATTGGTTAATGATAAGCAACTGTAACCTATAAAGTAGGAAACTCATGACTGAAACTGCTGAAGAGACGCTCCCTATTTACCGTAACTGGCACGAGCTTATTAAGCCGGGCAATCTGGAAGTGGACGCTGCCAAACATACCGAAGTATATGGTAAGTTTGTCTGTCAGCCGCTGGAACGTGGTTTTGCTGCCACAATCGGTAACTCTTTGAGACGTATTTTGCTTTCATCCATTCAGGGTGCTGCAATCACGAGTGTGAAAATAGAAGGTGCTTTACACGAGTTTACATCCATGCAGGATGTAAAAGAGGACGTCAGTGAAATCATTTTGAACCTGAAACAGGTTCGCCTTAAACTGACCTCTGAAAATAAAGAGACCGTCACCATAGATAAAAAAGGTCCCGGAGCTGTTACCGCTGCTGATATCTCCGGGAATGCCTTTGTTGAAGTAATGAACGAGGAGCAGGTCATCTGTACACTTACCGGTGATACGGATTTTCATGCAGAACTCACTGTTGAATGGGGCAAGGGGTACAAACCTGCTGAAAGACAGAATAAGGAGAATCTCGACATCGGGCAGATACCCATTGATGCGATTTTTACTCCCATTCGTCAGATTCAGTATAAGGTGTCAAATGCCCGTGTTGGACAACAGACAGATTACGACAAACTGACCATCGAAGTTGAAACTGACGGCAGTGTGAAACCTGAGAATGCCCTTGCCTATGCCGCAAAGATTCTCAAATTTCAGCTTACCACCTTTATCAACTTTGATGAGAAAGCCGCAGAACCTGAGATAACTGAGGAAGATGAAAAGGATCTGGTACCGCTTAATCCTTATCTTGATAAGCCCGTTGAGGATCTTGAGTTGTCGGTTCGTTCTGCAAACTGTTTGAAAAATGCAGATATTAACTTTATTGGTGAGCTTGCGCAGAAGACTGATCAGGAAATGCTGAAAACCAAGAACTTCGGTCGCAAGTCCCTCAATGAGATCAAATCACTTCTTGCCGATATGGATCTCACACTGGGCATGAAGTTTGAAACCTGGATTCCGCCTGAAGTTGAAGAGTCAGAGGAAACACAGGAAATTTGAAATAACACCGGTTAACGGTAAACGATGCCGGTATAGGTGCCCCTGGCGGGACTTGTAGCGAAATCATTCTAAATCACTCTCCAGCTTTCTTTTTTTTCTGAAAGGAATTGGAGGGCAAGGCATTAATGTAGATACCGGCTTAACAGGACTGTTCAGGCTGAGTTGAGGATAGCACAATGAGACATAGAAAATCAGGTAGAAGACTTGGTCGTACCAGTTCCCACAGAGAGGCCATGGTCCGCAATATGGTAACATCTCTCTTTGAGCATGAGCGTATTGTTACCACCACCCCCAAAGCCAAAGAGGTGCGAAGGGTAGTTGATAAAATGATAACTCTTGCCAAACGTGGTGATCTGCATGCTAGGCGCCAGGCTCTTAGTTTCATAAGGAGTCGTGACGTTGTTGCCAAACTTTTCG
Source organism: Desulfocapsa sp. (assembly GCA_024763035.1). Taxonomy (GTDB): domain Bacteria; phylum Desulfobacterota; class Desulfobulbia; order Desulfobulbales; family Desulfocapsaceae; genus Desulfocapsa. Next base: position 6,086 of record JANTGG010000125.1, read on the forward strand.
ATGAGATTCAGGAGCAGTTCAGCGACAGAAACGGCGGGTATACCCGAATTATCCAGACGGGGCCCCGTCGTGGCGATTGTGCTCCCATGGCTATTCTTGAACTTGTAAGTTATAGCGAAGATCTTGGTGACGAAATCGATAACTGAGATTTGCTGAGTGAAAGATGTTAAGCTGATATGATACAATCATATCAGCTTTTTTTTTGCTTACCGGCAACTGTCCAGAGCATTCCATCTCTGTTCCACTCCTGCCTCCCTGGGTAGCGCTCTGCCCCATTGAGAACGGAATAAATCCGAGGGCGCTGGCTTCGATTCAGACTGGACTTACTGGCTGAATTTCATGCTGTTCGGGGCTTATTTCATGGGGCTGAATTGTTATCTTTTACGTATTTTCCAACATGATTACTGAAGCTCAGGTAAATGCAATATGGAGCTCCTGCATCAAATCCAGATCAGCTGTGCTGTGATGCTAAGCACTTTTCCCAACTAACTTTTATGATGAAGACAATTAAAGACTTCCCGGAAGGGATGGTACCACTTTCTAAAAAAGAGCAATTTCAATTTAAATGTCACCCGGGTGTTGACTGCTACATGACATGTTGCAGGAATGTGGATATGTTCCTCTACCCCTATGATATTTTACGGCTGAAGAATTTTCTGCAGATCAGTTCCCAGCAGTGTATTGAAAATTATGTGCGTCTCGTGCAGGGAGCAGCCCATCCTTATTTCCCCTCACTCATGCTTCGTCTGTCCGATGATGCAGAAAAATCATGTCCATTCCTGGGCGATGAAGGATGTAATGTTTATAAAGATCGGCCTTCAGCCTGTCGAACTTATCCCCTCGAGCGTGCTGTTGACAGAAACCCGGAAAAGGGTGCTGAGAGTGAGTTTTACTTTATGACCAGTCATGATTACTGCCATGGACACGGTGAAGATAAAAATTTTACTGTGAAAAAATGGGTTCGTGACCAGCGCCTTGATGAGTATAACCTTATGGAAGAGTTATGGACAAAGATGGATACCGTTTTTTCCACCAATCCATGGGGAGGTGAAGGGAGTGGGGGGCCGAAACAGCAGATGGCATTTACCGCCTGTTATGATATCGACAACTTTCGCCTGATGGTTGCAGAACATTCTCTTCTCGATCGATTCAGCATACCACGTGATCAGAAACGCAGAATTCGGGAATCCGATGAGGAGCTGCTTAAATTTGCCTATGAGTGGCTTAAATATTTTCTTGGTGCACCCACTTCTTTGCTTGTTAAGTAAGCCCTGGACGCATATCACTATTTTGTCAGATAGGGTGTGTCAAATCTTGCGTCAAAATTTGTGATATGGTAGTATATCTTGTTTTACTCTCTATGAAGTCGTCTTCCTGTGCATGGTGCCGGGGAGACTTAATACACACATCCCCCATATTCCAGTGTGACTGTCGAGTTCTTGCAGTTATGTCGGAGGGATGGAGGTTTAACTGGAAGAGGAATAGATTATGGCTGGTACATCAGTAAAAGAAATGTTACAGGCAGGTCTCCATTTCGGTCATCAGACCCGCAGATGGAATCCTAAAATGAAACCGTATATCTACGGCCCCCGTAACGGAATTTATATTATCAAT
>JANTGG010000126.1 GCA_024763035.1 Desulfocapsa sp.
ATTGCCTCAAGCATCTCGATAACTGCCTGATTCGCACCACCATGCAGGGGACCCCAGAGGGCACTGATACCCGCGGAGATGGAAGTGTAGAGATTTACTCCGGCACTTCCCACAAGACGGACTGTGGAAGTGGAACAGTTCTGTTCGTGGTCGGCATGAAGAATAAGCAGCTTGTTCAAGGTTGCCACAACTTCGGGGAGAACCACGTAGGGTTTTACCGGCTTATCGAACATCATATTTAAAAAATTCCCGCAGTAGGAGAGATCGTAACGCGGATATACCAGCGGATGACCCACTGATTTTTTATACGAAAATGCGGCAAGGGTTCTGATTTTAGAAAGCAGCCGTGCGGCAACGGAGAGCACAGCCTCGTCGGAAGAATCCGCACTCATCTCCGGATAATAATTGCCAAGGGAGTTGACCATGGTGGAAAGAATGGACATGGGCGATGCCTTGGACGGAAAATGATCAAAGAAGTGGATCATGTCCTCATGGATGAGGGCGTAGCGTGACATCAGTTCGCGAAAATTGTTTAACTGCTCACGGGTGGGGAGCTCACCTAATAGAAGAAGATAGGCGACCTCGATAAAAGAACACTGCTCGGCGAGCTCATCGATGGCATAGCCCCGGTAGTTGAGGATTCCTTTATTGCCGTCGAGAAAGGTGATTTCCGAGCTGCATGATCCGGTGTTCATGTAGCCGGAATCCAGGGTGATATGACCGCTTTCCTTTAAAAGCCCGCGGATATCCACAGCCCTGTCACCTTCAGTTCCTTTGATAAGGGGAAGTTTGTAAGTCTTTCCTTCAATGGTCAATGTTGCATGTTTTCCTGACATCGTGTACCTATTCCCAGTGCTCGGTAGAGCATTTTTCTTTAGCGCCTTACTTCCTGATTCCTGTCATGAAAAAAACAGGAAAACCGGAGAGTAGTATATTGCAAAATGGTTGCGAACCATACTAAGGCACTTGCACCCGTCAAGGGGGTACTGAAAAGAGTGCCGGCTTATCGTTCACTACCGGTGTTAGTATGTTTCGGAGGTAATACTGGAGAAGGGAACAGTATATCTTTTTGCAAAATACCGTTTCCAAGTTGCATAATTTAGCAGAGATGAGGGAAAAAAGCAAGTTTTGGCTTGTTCTCTGTTTCCTGCGGTTCAATATTGAAGGGTATGAAATGACTACAACAGCTGGTGTAACAGATCAGGAATTGTACCAAAAACGCTTGCGTCAGTTCGAGGATGACGTTGCCGTATATCCGGTGAGTTGTGAACGGCTTGCTGCCGGTCGCAGTGACAGGGAATGGCTTGATTCTGTCATTGATGGCGGGGCAAAGATTGTTCAGTTACGGGATAAGGGCAGCCCGGACAGGGAGCTGCTGGCAAAAGCCCGATATTTTCGGAAAAAAACGGCACAGGCGGGGGTACTGTTTTTTCTAAACGACCGTTTGGATATTGCCCTACTCGCAGATGCCGACGGGATGCATGTCGGGCAAAAGGATATTGCCCCTGCAGAGATAAGGACACTTGCCCCCAATATCCTTATCGGGTTTTCCTGCAATACCGAAGAGCAGGTAAAGGCCCTCGGTAAAGAAGTGGCAGATGGCAGGAGCTCTGTGTCCTACTACAATATCGGTCCTCTTTTTCATACCGGAACAAAGGAAGGCCTGCATCATTTCCTGGGTGCGGATGCTGTAAAGCTCTTTTCCGCTCACTGTTCACTGCCCTTTACCGTCATGGGCGGAATAAAGCTGAATCACCTTGATGATCTGCTCGCAGCGAAGGTGAAACGTATTGCCGTGGTTACCGCCATCAGTCAGGCGGACGATATCGCCACCGAGACAAGGATATGGCAGGATCGGATCACTGCAGCCCGCAGGAATAAAGGAGAAGGCGATGCTAAACGATGAACTCTTAAAAGAAGAGCTGCAGGAGATCGAACTGCTCCTTCACTATGGAGTTCCGGAGACGGAGCAGGAAGCAGCCATGGATCTGCTGCACAGCTTTGCTGCTGATCTTTTTGCTCTTCGGGTGATACATGATTTTTACCGGACTCTGCCGGAAGCACGGGAGGAGGCTCTGCGGAAGATTTCCGTCCTTGAACGCAAGGAGCAGGTGTATCTGCTGCTTCTCAGTACCGAGAGGCATCATTATCTGTATCTGACTAATACCGAAGAAGGAACATTTGCCGGTGAGCTTGGCAAAGGAAAACTCGATCCGCAGGTGCTCTCTTTTTTTAACTATCCTGACATGGAGACCTTCGCTGCCAGGCATCGGGCAGAGGAGGACCGTCAGGAATATACCGTTCTTGCAAATGCCAGGGAAGAGGTCTGTCCCTCCTGCGGTGTACAGGCAGGCAGTCTGCATATTCTCGGTTGTCCTGTTGAGGTCTGCCCCTGGTGCGAGGGGCAGCTGAATCATTGTAACTGCCGCTTTGAACAGCTTGGTGTGGATGAGCTGAGTGATGAGCAGATGTTCACAGAACTTGAAGAAAAACTCAGCCGAAAAGGGCGGATAGCCTATGACAAAGAACAGCGCCCATCCTTTCTCTCGGAGTGATTCTTCCTGTTTCCCCCTCATCTTCGCCCATTCTAACCTTCTCGAGTAACACCAGTACACTTCGAAGGTAAGAATGAACGAATCTAAGGCACTCTGAACAGTCACAAAAAACTTACGTAATGATCAGCTTGGCAGGGTGGTGAAAGAGGTGCCTGGTAGCTGAGTGGGAGGTGTGGGAAAAAGGAAAGTCAGTGTTGCCGGATGAAACATTGCAGAAATCAGGAACGGGCTTGTGCTCTGTTCCTGTTCACCTTACCTGTGAAACGGGCAAAAGAAAACCCCCGATCTGCTATACGGCAGATCGGGGGTTTTGTGCTCAGCCTGGCTCAGTCTATCTTCTGCAGATAGTGAAAAAGTTCAGAGTCGGAGGAGAGAATAAGGGATGTGTTTTCACCCACAACCTTTTTGTAGCTCTCCAGGGTTTTGTAAAAGGAGTAAAATTCGGGATCCCGGCCGTATGCTTCACCATAGATCTTGGTGGCACTGGCATCCGCTTTTCCTTTTATCTCGGAGGCTTCCCGGTTTGCTTCTGAAAGAATTACGTTCAGCTCACGTTCAACTTTACCGAGGATTTCGGCCTTTTTGCCTTCACCTGTGGAACGTCTCTCTGCCGCGATTCGTTTTCGTTCGGAAATCATCCGGTCATACACCTTCAAACGAACGGATTCAATATAGTTTACCCGTTTAAACATAACATCGAGCAGTTCGATACCGTACTGGGGAGTGAGGCTGGCGGCGGTGGCAAGAACCTGCTCGCTGATGCCGTCTCTGCCCAGTTTTGGAGGAGTGTCAGTGGTTCTGGGGTTGATCATGGTGTCAAGGGACCAGTCTGAACTGCGGATGATCTCTATCAGGTTGTTCTTGTTCACCATATCCCGAACCGTACCGTCGATGATATCATCGAGCAGCGATTTGGCACGTGCCTCTGTTTTTACTGCCTGCATGTACTGCAGGGCATCGGTTATACGCCAGCGGGCAGTGACGTCAAGATAGACGTATGTCTTGTCATTGGTGGGAATCTGGTTGGGTGCACCATCCCATATCTGAATACGTTTGTCGAAAAAGCTGACATCCTGAATAAACGGTTTCTTGAAGTAGAGACGGGCTTCGGTTTTTGGTTGACCCACCGGAGCACCGAACTGGGTAATCATTGCCTGCTGCCCTTCTTTGAGAATAAAGAAGCCGTCGTAAACCATTACAACGGTAAGCAGTACCAGACCGACAAGGAAAAATTGAATAATTTGTTTCATTGTAAACTCCTTACTGCTTAACAGGTGAAAGTGGGTTACGTGTGTTTTCTCTGCTCAGATTGAGAAGCGGCAGTGGAGTCTGCTGGTTTTCATCCATTACGTATACGGATTCTACGGCGGGCATGACTGTCTGCATGGTCTCAAGATACATGCGCTTTCTGGTGACCTCCGGGGCATTTTTATATTCGTCGAGGATGGAGAGAAATCGCTTGGATTCACCTTTGGCGTCATTCACCCTGCCCACGGCATACCCGTGTGCCTCTTCAACAATCTGCAGTGCATTACCGCGTGCTTTAGGGACCTTGCGGTTGTAGGTTTCTTCTGCTTCATTGACAAGGCGTTTCATATCCTGATCCGCCTCATTCACTTCATTAAATGCCGGTTTAACTTTATCCGGCGGGTTGATGTCCTGGAACTGCACAGTACCTACGGCAACTCCTGCCTGCAGGTTGTTCAGTTCTTTCTGCAGTTCCTGCTTCACATCGGCTGCGAGGAGATCACGGTTGGAAAGGACGTAGTCGAAATCCATGTTACCCACAATTCTTCTGGTCACACTCTCGGACAGATCACGCACTGCCTGCCGGACATTCTTGATCTTGAAGAGATAGGCCTGGGGATCACTCACCCGATACTGCACAATCCAGGCGACGTTGATAACATTTTTGTCGGCAGTAAGCATAAGGGATTCCATATCGTAATCCCGATGACTGCCACTGGACTTACGACCGGAATATTGAGCCCGGAAACCGAACTCTTCCTTTCTGATCTCCTCCACATCAACCTTATACAGAATATCCATGTATGGAATTTTAAAATGAAGGCCGGGTTCCGCCGTGCGGTTGTATTGACCGAGACGGAGGATAACCCCCACCTCCCCCGGAGTAATTTTGAAAAAGGAAGCATACACACCCTGAAGGATTAGAACAGCAAGGACGATGGCAAGTATCTTGCCGATGGATGCAAATGGATTCGGCGGTTCTGCCTTTTTAGGTGCTTCTTTACCGGGCTCTTTTTTAGGTGAGTCGGAAAAAAAATCCTGAAGTTTTTTGATGAGCTGTGCCACCATTTCTTCAGGCGTCTGGGGTTTCTTTTTTTGTCCCCATGGCGGTTGCTGATCCTGATTGGGCATGAAGGAATCTCCTGTTAGAGGTTGTAAAGAACGAGGTCAGGACGTTGTTAGCCTGCTAAAGTAAGTCTTACTGTCGGTAAAGGCAAGAGATTATCTGGAGAAATCTGTTCCATTCAGGGCGAATTTCCAGGCAATGATGATGCCTGCGAGAAAGAAAAGGAAAAGGACGGACTGAAAGAGTGGTGACTGACGAAGCTTTAACAGGGGGGCACGCGTAAGGAACCAGCCGCCGGCAAGTCCGCTTAAGAGTCCGAAAAAGTGGGCACCAAGATCTGTATGTTCGCCGGAGCTGCCGATCATGGCGAGAAACGCAGCCCCTGCCATAATGGGCATGACGGTGAGGTAGCCGGTTCGTATCCTGTTGTATCTGCTGAACATGGCAAGCATACCGATGATTGCAAAGACTGCCGTGGAAAAGCCGACAAAATGATGTGTGCCACCATGCAGGAAGACATTAATAAAATTCCCAAGTACTGCGGTGACCAGCATGGCAAACAGACCAAGCCCGTTTCCTGTAAGACGGCAGAAAAAATGAAAAAGAAACCCTCCAAAAATGCAGTTGCCAAGAAGATGAACACCGTTTGCGTGCAGGGTCAGGGCAGTGATCAGCCTGTACCATTCTCCTTTTTGCAGGATGGCATCAGCATCTCCTGCCCCGATTGCAAACCAGTGTGAATCACCAGACCAGGGGCCGGTAACTGAGTAGAATAATGCCAGTGCACCGATGAGCAGCAGGGTAGGGGGCTGCAGCAGCTGGTTGAAGCCGCTGTCGGGGGTGACTGGTTTGGGCGGCCAGTTCCTGTTTTCGTACAGATAAGCCCTGATCTGTTTTTCTGCCTCCGGTACGTCAGAAGGGGTAACAGTGAGATGAAGCCCATCGGCAGCAGGTGTCACATGATGACTAATGTCGGTGGCGGAGAGAACCAGCGAACAGGAAAGAGCCGTCTGTTCATCCTTGCAGCTGTGGACGACCTGCTGCTCTGATTCTTCTGTTAAGGCATGTGTATGTCCTGCTTCATCGTTTTGCATGCTCCAGACTCATAGTCATTATCCTGTCATTTGGCAAATGGAGGGAAGTCTCCGGGGGTGCCGACGACCAGGGTTTTCGTCCAGTTGATTCTGTTAGTGACCGAACCTGCCAGGAGTAATTGAGGGTGTAGAAGGAGGAGAAGGGAAAAGAAAAAAAGAATACGTCGGATCATAAAGTACCTCTGGTTTTTCGGGAGTTGCCTGGATAACAGATTCGGTCTAAATCGCTGGAGAGTAAAGTTCTTTCGTAACGATTGTCAGGAACCTGCTGTTGCCATTGTCATTTGCGGATCAAGAGCTTCCGCTGCCTGTGCAGAAATAGTTTTCAGGTGCAGGTCATTTTGCGGGAAAGGAATTTCGATACCGGCATCAACTAATTCCCGGTAGATATCGAGGTTGAGTTCACTCTGGATACGTCTGCGATCAGAAAATTCAGGTATAAAAAACCGCAGTTCAAAATCAAGAGAGCTGTCGCCGAAGGCAAGGAACAGGGCACTGGCTTTTGGTGTGGGTAATACTTCCGGACGTTCTTCGGCACAAGTCAGTAATATTTTCAACACTTCCTGCAGGTCCGAGCCGTAGGCAACGCCCACCGGGATCCTCACTCTGATGCGTCGTTCTTTAAGGGTCCAGTTTGTCACCTGACTGGTGATGAGGTCGGAGTTGGGGACGACAATCTCTGCGTTGTCAAAGGTCTGAACGATGGTTGCCCGCAGACCGAGTTCTTTCACTTCCGCCATTTCATCACCGACCTGAATGGTATCCCCCACTTTTATGGGGCGTTCAAAGAGCAGAATCAAGCCACTTGCAAAGTTATTGATAATAGCCTGGAGTCCAAATCCAATTCCCACACCGAGAGCACCTCCGAGAATGGTCAGGTTGGTCAGGCTGAAACCGAGGGCTTGCAGGGCGAGCAGGAAACCAATCAGCATAATGGAGTAATGCAGGAGACGGGTAATGGAGAGCTGGACACCTTTGTCAACATTTTTACGGGGAAGAACTGTCTGCAGCAGAATTGACTGGGTCATTTTGGAAATGCAGTAAGCCGCATACAGCAGCAGTCCGGCGGCGACCAACAGCCCAACGGAAATCTTTCCCCCTTCCACCTCAAATCCCAGCTCCCTGATGTAGTTGATGGCATCAGTGGCATTTGAAAAGAGATGCCAGTCGACAAGAACTGATCCGAGAAAGGTTGATGCACAGACAACGAATAAAACAGGGCGAATCATTCCAATAATGGTGTTGGTATTTTTTTTCAGCAGCGAGAACGGAATATGGGAGACAGTCAATTCGAGGAGTACCTGTAAAAGCAGATAGAGAATCCAGACAAAGAGGGCGGCAAAGAGTGTCTGCAGAATTCCACTGAAGCTGAAGAACACCATATCCGCCTGCCCGTTGATTTCGCCCAGTATGAATCCCACAAGTGTCAGAGCTCCAATACGTCTGGTCCAGAGCAGCCAGGATGGTCTTTTTTCATTTTTGTAGCGAGTGGACTGGACAAAATAAAGGGTAAGCAGAGAGAGACAGACACAGACCAGGTACAGACGCATTAACGGCATGGGCAGCTTAAACATGACCAGAAAGTTGGTGAGAAGCAGAAGCAGGGAGAGGCGGGTGATGAAATTTCTCTGCAGCCGGTCTTGAATGAGGACACTGCTGATACGGATCACACTGATC
>JANTGG010000127.1 GCA_024763035.1 Desulfocapsa sp.
GTGATGAACGGTAAGCCGGCATAAGTGCCTTGTTGCTGTCGTTACCATTCGAGGTTTAAGGTCATTTATTTTCTTGTTTTTTATTACAGCTTTTCAGGAGTAAGGCACTAACACCGGTGATGAACGGTAAGCCGGCATAAGTACCTTATTAGAAATTTTCTTGCGAAAAAAACAAGAAAATTATCTGAAGGTACTAAAATATTCCCTCTTTCGGGAAAGTCAAGCTCACCACAGCGTATCTTTTCTGTTGTCCTGATTATTTTTCGCTAAAATCCCAACAGAATCAACAATCTTTCCGCTAAGACAAACAGTTACCGGCGTTTGCCCGGCATCCAGTGAACTTTTTTACCTGTAATTGCTGTTCGGAAAGATATTTTATGGTAGAGTATGCCGATTGTTGATAATTTTCAAATTAATTACCAGAGCACCGGATCACCCAAGAAAAAGAGTTGACCATGAGCAGACGTTTCACGATTTCACTCCTGCCCCCACAACACCTGTGCGGGCTTCTTTGTCTTTTGTGTTGTTTTTCCGCACTCAAACTCCATGCTGCCGAACTCGTGGATCGTGTGGTTGCCATCGTCAATGACGACATTATCACCATGTCTGAAGTGAATGATGAGGGTGAGGCATTTTTCAAAAAAATAATCTCCAAAGCCCCTGCATCACAGCTCGAAGAAGCTCTCCGTCGTGCCCGGGAAGAAGTTTTAAACAATATGATCGACAAGCGGCTCATGAATCAGGAGGCAGCCAGGCAAAAGATAACAGTTTCCGACGCGGAGGTGGCGGCAGCCGCCGAACAAATGCTCCTCAGCAACAATATGACCAAAGAGGAACTCACAGCCCAACTGGCGCAAATGGGTCGTGACTGGGACAACTATCTGGACACTTTGCATAGTCAGATTCTCCAGTCCAAATTGGTTAATTACGACATTCGCTCCAAGATCATCATAACCGACGACATGATCCTCGATTATTATGACACCCATTACACCAAACACGTCGCCCAGGGCGGCTATTATCTGATGCAGATGGGATTTGTCTGGGACGGAAACAAAAAAACCAGGGCGGACGCCAGACAGCGTGCCGAACGGGTGCGCAATCTTGTTGTCAATGGTCAGGACTTTCGCACCCTTGCTCAGAAATTCTCGGACCTCCCCTCAGCAGCAGACGGCGGAGACCTTGGGGTCTTCGAGGAAGATGAGATGGCTCCCTATATGCGCGATGCCGTCATCAACCTTGAGCCGGGGGCAGTCAGTGAAGTGGTGGAGACACCGTCAGGGTATCAGTTTTTCAAACTGCTTGCCAGCCAGGGCGGTCAGATAGTGGTTCAGGCCTCTTTTGCCTCCGTTAAAGAGGAAATCAGAAAAGCATTATATGAACAACAGCTGAAGAAAGAATATGAAAACTGGGCAAAATCACTGAAGGAAAATGCCTACATAAAAAAACTCTGACAGCTGGGAAACACATGTCTCAAGAAAATATACAGGAAGAACCAACAGCACTGGGTGCATTTTTACGCAGTCAACGTGAGCTGAAAGGCTTTTCGCTCTCCGATGCGACGGATATTACCAAGATATCTCCCCGTATTCTGGAAGCCATTGAGAATGACGACTATGCCAGTATGCCTGCCGATGCATTTTGCCGCGGGTTTTACACGATCTATGCCAACTTTCTCGACCTTGATAAAGATGACATCCTTGCAAGATATCAGCAACAAAGGGGGCTGCCGCCCATAAAGAGACAGGCGGTTACCAATCCGCCGGTATGCAGAAGCAAGGCACGCCCTAATTATGCTGAGCCCGCCGCCTTTTCTCCGGGCTTTACCATAAGCCTCATCCTCGGTATAATTGTCTTTGTCCTTCTCTGTACCCTTCTTTACTTTGGCTGGAACCCACTGACATTTATCGGCTCCAAATTCCCGGATATCAACCCTTCTGCACAGACCGAACAGACGGTTCCTGCAACAGATGAAGAAACAGCAGTGGAGACAGCCGAGCCCGAAACATTTCTGCCGGCATCTCCGGATCCCCTCACAGACAGCAGTTCCCGGGCAGGAGAAATAGGTTATACCCTGCAGGCTGCCTTTACAAGTGACGGAACGCTGCAGATCAGCCTTGATAACGGTTTTACCGAAAGTAAACAGTTCTACTCGGGACAAACCCTGAAATGGCAGGCACAAGAGGAAATTCTTCTCTCCCTTCCGGAAACAGTCTCTGTAGATATCTCGCTGAACGGCGTTGAAGTCCCCCTGCCCGCTGCCCAAAACGGGGAACGACTCCTCTCTCTACCCGAAGCCCTGCTCGACCAGTAGGCTTACCGGGACAGATGCCCTCTCCCGCCTCCAGCACAGACAGTAAACAGCAACTGGAAACGCCTGCGGTTGTTCTCGATTGTTGGGATCATGGTGAATCTGATCTTATCGTCACTTTTTTTTGTCAGGGACTGGGGCGCCTCACCGGTATTGCCAAAGGGGCAAAACGCAGCAAGAAACGTTTTGTCAACAAACTGGAACTCTTCAGCTCGCTGAAAATCCGGCACACCGTTCCCGCAAGCCATCGCCTGTCCTTTATCGCAGAAGCAGAACTTCATGAGAGTTTTCTCAAACTCAGGCGGAACTTTTCCTGCTACATCGCAGCCACAACCATCCGTGAATTCCTCCTCCTCGCCACCCGGGAGACAGAGGGCGATGAAGAGATTTATCCACTCCTTATCTGGGCACTCCACAGCCTGGAGAACGGCAGCCAGCCGCAGACAATTCTGGTTTTTTTTCTTATTCGCCTCTTTTCAGCCATCGGCTACAGTCCCCGGCTGCACCGGTGCGAAAAATGCAGCACCCCCATTGGCGGAACAACAAGATACTCTTTTTCACATTCGACAGGGTCAGTGTACTGCAGCAACTGTCAGAAAACAGTTCCCGCAAACGCAGAACGCCTCACTCCCGGAACAGTAAAAACCCTGACAACAGCCCTGACCTCTCCCTTGAACAGACTCCACCGTTTAGGACTCAGCCCAAACAGCCGATACGAGGCACTGAATCTGCTCCACGCATATGGGCGACAACTTTTTCAGCGGGATATTATTTCCTGGAAAGCACTGCAAAATGAGATCAGACAATGAGGTGTATCCCGGATCATCTCCTCCAGGAACCCTCATAGGCTGTTTTAAGCAATATGAGAATTCTCCACATAGCGAATTTCCCCGCTGTGTTCAGTACTCGTCGTACCATCAGCATGGCGCAGAACAAGAGCACCATCACAGGCAAGTTCCACAGCCCGTGCCTGATACTGCGGGCTGCTCAACACATCATAGCCAAATACCACATCTTTCCCCAAAGTATCGGCTAACTCCTTCCACCGTCGCAGCAGTGGATGCTCATCCTCGTATGCCTCTCCGCCACCCCGTGCCAGCCATTCCCGTTCCTCGAACACAAGCAGCCCGACATACCAGCGCAGTTTGGCAAGAAACGACAGGGCAAATGTGTGCAGATTAACGGATCGACCGAGTTCCCCTGCTAAAGACCCCGCCGACTCTTGCAGTTCTGCGGGAAAGGAGTTGTTATTCACATTGATACCAAAACCGAGCAGATGATAATCTTCCCCGTGCATCGGGCTGCGAAAGCCCTCAATAAGAAAGCCTGCCTGTTTTTTTCCTGCTGCGAGCACATCATTTACCCAACGGATTTCAGCAGATACCGCACCCTCCTGGATCAATGCTTCACAACAGGCAATACCGGGTATAAAAGAGAGGAAATGACGAAATGCAGGAAGGAACGTATCGGCGAGGATCAGACAGCCCCACAATCCACCGGGGGGTGCATGCCAAACCCTGTCAAACCGTCCTTTGGAGGCGTTAAGGGAAGTGGCTAGAATAACCGTTCCATCGGCAACAGATGTCCCGTTTTTTTCGCTGGAACTGATGTGTAACCGTGCCTGCTGCATGGCACGGTCAAGACAGGGGTACAGCTGGATTACAGAACCAACCCCTGCCCCGTAACGGAGAATATCCTGTGCAGCAGCTGTTTCCCGTAAACGAACAGGCTGCTCCACAGATGTTGTGTACTCAGCCAATGCCTGCGGCGTAAGGCTGGTCAAATCATTTAGTGACAAGCTCGTAAAAACCTGACACCGGCGATGAACGGTAAGCCGACACTTTTTTCAGTACTCCCTTAAAGAAACATACATACGGTTCCTTCCCCTGTTGCTATCAACCAGGGGGAAAAACAGCCGGGTCTTTTTTATTACACGGTAGAGACTTCGTTCTTATCCCAGTCTGCCTTCACACGTGTAATAACCTTTTTGATAAGGGGTACCTTTTCAACGGGACAGACACCAATCAGCGGCGCACCCTGCTGCACAGAGACTCCCGGCTTAAAATAGACCGAATGAATCACCCCAGCCTCACCATCGTAATAGACAGGGGTATCCCGTTTCATCAGCGACATGATGATAATATCATCACCCGGCTTCACCGAAACCTCTTTGGCACTTTTTTTGTCAATCCGTGACTGAATATCCAGTGAGAAAAAATACTTTGCCCGCTCGGGTGCAGGGAAAACGTACAGCACCTCTTTCAGGATACACTCAATAATCTCTTTTTTCTTAAGCGGGTGACGGATGGTCATCAGTTTCTCACCCGCCTCCACAAAAGAACCTTCAAGATTACTGTTGACGGAAGCAATTACGCCATTGGTAGGCGATGTTATCTGTTTGGGGTTTCGTTCTCTTGTGATCTCCAGAAGAGGCGTTCCGGGAATGTGTTTCCACTCGCCACTCACAGCCTCAACAGTGCTGCCCTCCTCTGTAAGAAAACGTACCTTACCCGTATGCTCAGCAAAGATATCCACATACTCATAGGGATCAGAGTGATATTTCCCCAGTATTTCATCAAAATCTATTTCATCAGACATCGTCTATTCCGTGTCGGCAAGCCGACAAAAATCAGTGCGCAGCACCGTGTCCGCTCTCATGAGCCGGAACAGCATGCCCATGCCCACCGCCATGTGCAGCGGAAGAGCGATGCACAGTGATGGCAGGAGGTGTCACCTGCTCCAGATCAACAATCTGACAGTCGGAACGGACAACACTGGCACTGATAAATCTTTTATCTGCAAAGGTGAAAAAATCTCGTGCATGAGCTTTCACCGTGTCATAAACAACCCATTTATCCCTTCCCTGCTCTTTATTTTTACTGTCAAACAATGTGCAGAGAATGGAGACATTTTTTATATCATGTTCGCCTGTATTTTCAATACCAAAAATGGCCTCAACCTGATGATCGAGCCCCTGCACGTTTACTGCAGCACGGGCAAGGCTCACAGAATGCAGCAACTCCTGTGTTGAGTCCGACACCTTTATCTCCGGCAGCAATAAGTCCTCGACCCCGGACGATGCACTAACCTTCATAACACCAAATGCCACGAGGGCAAGAATCACAATACTCAGACCAAGATTTCCCAAAAATTTCCCGTTCATCTCCTACTCCTCCCATGTATTATACAAACAAAAACATAAAAATAAGGTATTCATTTTGTGACTATGCAACATTCAACTTCTATTTTATACTTAGATAATCATCTGTTGGCAAGCCTATTCGTCTTACTTTTTCAAGGAAGAACACCGCAATGCAGAGAATAAGACGTTTATAAATGCATACTGTTTTGCCTTTTCCAGTCCTGCGAACAATGGTATGGTCAGCGGATATCGTTCACCTCAGCCTGGAACAAAGCAGATTACATGACCGACCAAAACACCCATACGACAGCAACTGACGCCATTTTTCAGGTGGATCAGATCCAGGAAGATTTTGTCTTCAACGATCGGGTGGCACAGGTATTTGATGATATGCTTGACCGCTCTGTTCCCTGCTATCAGGATGTGATCCACGCCATTGCCAGGATCCTGAAAATCATGCTGCGACCGGACGACACAGTGATAGACCTCGGCTGCGCCACCGGCACTACCCTGCTGCAGCTAAGTGGACTCCTGGAAGAACAGAACCTGCATTTTTCAGGGATAGACAACTCTCCTGCCATGCTCAGCAGGGCAAAACTCAAGGCGGAGCTTTTCTCCAAACAGGATCGACTCCATTTCCTTTGTGACGATATCACCACAGCAAAATTCCCGGAGACGTCAGCCTTTCTCCTTAACTACACCCTGCAATTTATCCGCCCGTTAAACCGAGCAGATTTTCTTCACCATATTTTTGAAAATCTACGACCGGGCGGCCTCCTTATCCTCAGTGAGAAAATTATTTCGCATCATCCCGGCATCAACAGACGATATATCGACATCTACCATCAGTTCAAAAAAGAGAGGGGCTACTCAGAGCTTGAAATTGCAAAAAAACGGGAAGCACTGGAAAATGTCCTTATCCCCTGCTCCCATGACGAAAATCGCACCCTTCTTCAAAATGCCGGGTTCGTGGAAATTGAACCTTTTTTCCAGTGGTTCAACTTTGTTTCATTTCTTGCCGTCAAACCAAAGCAATAAGACCACCGAACAGGTACATGACCTACATAGACCAACTTCCGGACACAGCCGGTAAAGACAAAATACTGAAACTCCACAGGCAGCGGCAGGACTGGGTCAACCAGCCCAAAAAGGGATTTCTCCGCTATAGAGTCCCTTTTGAGATCCTGCAGAAATTTCCGGCAAAGCACCTGGACTTCACAGGCGACAAGGTCATAATCGGTTCTGCCGATGAGATCCGGACAGGGCAGCGACAGGATCTGGAATCAGCCCTGCGTGACTTCTGCCCCTGGCGTAAAGGTCCTTTTTCAATTTTCGGTATCGAGGTGGATTCCGAATGGCAAAGCCAGCGTAAATGGAATCGCCTCCTCCCATATCTCCCGGATATGCACGGAAAG
This sequence comes from Desulfocapsa sp., assembly GCA_024763035.1. Classification (GTDB taxonomy): domain Bacteria; phylum Desulfobacterota; class Desulfobulbia; order Desulfobulbales; family Desulfocapsaceae; genus Desulfocapsa. Next base: position 6,869 of record JANTGG010000127.1, read on the forward strand.
ATCATTGCAGATATCGGCTGCAACAACGGCTACTATATGTTCCGCATGCTCCCCCATCAGCCTGAGCTCGTTATTGGTCTGGAACCTTCTGTACAGCATTACTACTGTTTCAAGGGAATGAACAGTATGGCAGGGCAAAAAAACCTCCATATCGACCTGCTCGGCGTGGAGCACCTGCCCCTTTTTCCTGAATGCTTCGATGTCCTCTTTCTGATGGGTATTATCTATCATCGCAGCTCCCCCATTGACTGCCTGCGCGACATTTTCTCCTCGCTACGCCCGGGAGGCACACTGGTTTTAGAATCCCAGGCCATTCCCGGATCGGAAGAACACGCTCTGTTTCCCGAAAAAACCTATGCAAAAGTTCCGGGAACATACTTTGTGCCCACCGGAAACTGCCTGCAGAACTGGGTATTGCGGGCAGGATTCAAAAATGTTCGAATTGTGTGCCAACACGCCATGAGCAGCAAAGAACAGCGGCGCACAGACTGGATGCAGTTTGAATCCTATGCAGATTTTATAGATCCCGACAATCCCGCACGAACAGTGGAGGGATATCCGGCACCGGACAGAGTGTACCTTCTGGCAGAGAAAAAATAACAATCAACTCAGCTCTTTCTTGCCTTTGTTCACAGGTATGGTATGTTTTTTGTTATTTTGGATTTGTAACCATTCAGCGTAAGTGCAGGAAAGGTTAATAAAGCACGGAACGTAACTGTTCAGAGTGCCTTAGGTTCGTTCATTCTTGCCTTCGAAGCG
>JANTGG010000128.1 GCA_024763035.1 Desulfocapsa sp.
CGCTTTACAGAGGTGCCTGTGCATACCCGTTATACAGAATACTCCATGCAGAAGAAGACGAAGCAGGGGCTGGTCAATGGACTGGTGACCCTTTATCGCATGGTTTGGAAAATGATCGCCTGAGTTTATCAGCAAACATTCTTATTTAATTGTTATAAAATATATGCTTATCACTGTAACCCAAGAAGTGCAAAAAAGGAACTGTAGGAGCTCGCCTCTGCGAGCGATTTCCCAGGTCTGGCAATACCTTGAATCACCCGCAGGGGAAAATTCTCACATCAAATACAGCTCAACTGTACTTTTGCTGCTAATCACGTAAAAATATTTAACACCTAAGAAAATGAAAGTACACTTATATCAGATTGTCGTGGTTGCAATAGCATCGGTGATGCTGTTTCAGGGAATTAAAGAGTTTGCCAAAAGGGAGACAGGGCAGACGGTTTTAAAACTGCTGGTTCGACTTTTTGTCTGGGGCGGTATGGCACTTATTGCCGTGTATCCTGATTTCACCTACTACGTCTCCAGGATCATCGGTATTCAGGATAATATTAATGCGGTTCTTCTCACCGGATTTCTTTTTGTCTTCCTGATTATCTTCAAACTGCTCTCTGCCATAGAAAAACTCGAACAGAATATCTCGGAACTCACCAGAAAAGATGCCTTAAACGAAGCCCATGATCGTATTGAGGTTCTTCGTAAAGAAATTAAAAAACAGAACGACAACAGCTGACAGCGGTTGTGTGATAAGAGACAGGCGGATATGAGCAATACAGTCAAGGTTTCAGTCATTATACCCTGTTATAATCAGGGACAGTTTGTAGCTGACGCTGTGGATTCCGTGCTGGCTCAGACCTTTTCTGATTTTGAAATTATTATTGTTAATGACGGCTCAACCGATGGTGACACCTGTCGTCTATTGAAGGATTTCAAGCGGGAAAAAGTACAGATTCTACATACTGCAAATCATGGGCTTGCAACTGCACGTAACAACGCCATCACAGATGCAATCGGCGAGTATATTCTTCCACTCGATGCAGATGATCGAATTGAACCGGAATATCTCGAAAAGGCTGTGGCTCTGCTGGATACGCATGATAAACTTGGTATTGTGTATTGCCGGGCGAAGCTTTTTGGCAATGTGGAGACAGAATGGCTGCTGCCTCCCTATTCACTGCAGCAGATGTTACTGGATAATGTGATTTTCTGCTCTTCCATGTTCCGACGTTCAGACTGGGAAGCCGTCGGTGGCTACGATCCCGGCATGATTTACGGCTGGGAAGATTATGAGTTCTGGCTGTCCCTTATCGAGCTTGGGCGGGAGGTGCTGCAGATTCCCGAGATTCTGTTTTCATACCGTGTGGCGTCAGATTCCATGGTGCGCAGCAAAGAGCGCTGGCAGAAGACAGAAATGTTCAAACGCATATTCCAGCGTCACACTAAACTGTTTTCCGAGAATATCGAAGTGTGGATTAATGCGCTACTTGATCTTCGCGAACCCTACTATAGCAGTAAACTCTATGTGGATACCGGAAATGGAATCAGTGACAGTGAGTGTGTTGTACGAAAAATTGAGCAGACAACGTCAACCATTCAATTTTCCCTCGCTGATTTCCATGGCGTGAAGGGGATTCGTTTTGATCCTGTTGATGTGCCAGCTGTTTTGGAGATGTCGACAGTTACTGTGACAGACACTACCGGGCATGAGTTTCCCCTTGTTGTTTCAGAAGATAATGCCGCCTTTGTCAGTGGCAAAGATCGATATTTTACAACAGATGATCCCCAGGTCTTTTTTCAGACCGGTACACACGATCTCAGCTGTATACAGTCGCTCACTGTTCGTTTACGGTTTAAGGCACTGGCAGCAGAAGCTTTACAGCAGATTGTTCAACACCAGCAGCAGCTGATCGATTCCCTCTCCAAACCTGTACCCTCTGGTGATTGTATAGAGATCTCCCGGGGGATCGGAAAGGCACTGAAGAAAAAACTGCAGAACCTGACATTGGTAAGCAGCAAGTGAGACCGTTCTATCCCTTCTGGTCGATGAAAAAGCTTACTAAACATACGTTTTCCTCCATTCGTTCGTATCTTACAGACGGCGACTACCGCCTTTTGCATCGATCCCCCTATTTTGACTCCCGATATTATCTGCGACTTTACCCGGATGTTGCCGAATCTGGAATCGATCCGATTCTGCACTATTTACGCGACGGATATAAGGAATTCCGGCAGCCGGGTGAACTGTTTGATGTGCAGTACTACCATAAAACCCTGCCGGAACTTGTTGATCAGGATAAAAATCCGCTGCTCCATTTCCTGAGGACCGGGTACAGGCAGGGGCTTTGTCCCCATCCCTTTTTCGATCCTGTGTTTTACGAAGAACAGTATGGAATCCGTGACAGTCTGCAAAAACCGGCATTGCAGCATTATCTGCATCATGGGGTGGCGTCCGGGTGTTACCCAAACCGACAGGTGTATTCCTTATCAGCAAAACCGGTTCTTTCCCTGTTGGTACCTGTTTATAATGTAAGGTCGGAGCATCTGGAAAAGTGCATACAGTCTGTTTACTACCAGTCGTATCCGCACTGGCAGTTGTGTCTGGCAGATGATTGCAGCACCAGCAGGGAAGCCCATCCCATTCTCAGAAAATGGGCAGATCGTGACCCACGGATCTCGGTTGTTTTTCTCCCTGAAAATATTGGAATCTCGGGAGCTACGAATGCTGCAGCAGAGTCTGCAACCGGTGATTTCCTAGTTTTTCTTGATAACGATGATGAGCTGGCAGTTGATTCCTTGTTTCTCCTGACCCGGGAAATAAACGAATCCGGAGCAGACTTATATTACAGCGACGAAGATTTGATCGATGAGGAAGGAAAACGATTGAGTGTTTTTTACAAGCCCGCCTATAATCCGCAACTCCTTCTCTGCCATAACTACATCACCCATCTGGTTGCTGTGACACGCCGTCTGTTTGAGAAGGCTGGAGGGTTTCACCCCGACAAAGACGGCGCACAGGATTATGATCTGTTTTTACGACTTACAGAACATACCGATCAAATTGTTCATATCCCTGAAATCCTCTATCATTGGCGGGCTTCTCCCACCTCAACTTCAATCAATCACAGCGAAAAATCATACGCTGATGAGGCTGGAAGGATGGCTCTTGCAGAGAGTCTGGAACGTGGAAATCTGGAGGGGGATGTCTCTTTCACGGACTGGAAATTTTTTTACAGGGTGCGTAAGTACCTGCCATCATCGCCGTTGGTCTCTGTTGTGCTCTCTTTTGTCGATGAAGGTGTTGCAACCGCTTCTCTTTGTGATGTGATTTCTAAAACCACCTATCAGAATTGTGAGTATGTGGTGCTTGTTCACTCTGAGAAAACATCTGCTGTTATAGCAGAAGAACTGGCAAGGGAGCACAGGAATACACAGGTCGTTTTTGTGCACAATACGGAAACGTATGCAGTCAGCCTGAATAGAGCTGTTGCTGAAGCAAGAGGGGAGTTTGTGGTTTTCCTTGCTACAGAAATGCGTATTCAAAATAGTGACTGGATTGAAGGACTCCTGGAACATTGTTTTGAAAATCATGTCGCGGCCGTTGGTGGGCATGTTGAAAGGGAGGAAGAGATTCAATCCTTCACCGTCCCCGATATTGCCAATGATTTGCCTGGCTATCATGCGTCTTTTCTTCTGCAATGTTCAAAACATATGAACGGTCTGCAGTGTGCGCAGAATGTCTGGGCACTCCCTCGAGAACTGCTCATGGTGAGACGCAGTATATTCCTTGATTGCGGTGGGTTTGATGCACGTTATGTGGACACCCCTTACGCTGATATTGATTTGAGCTTTCGTATGGCTGAGCAGGGGAAGACGTTTATTTACACGCCCTTTGCACGGGCAGAACTGCCCTTGTTGAAGGAGGGGCAGTCCCGGACTGCAGGATCTGTGGAAGGTGAGGCCAGGATGCTTTTGCAAAATATGTGGCATGAAAAGCTGATGCAGGGAGACCCCTTTTATAATCTGGGTATCCTCAGGAAAAACGATATCTCCCTGAACGCCTTTTATAAATGGTTTTCAGGCTGAGATTTGGGGCAAGGAAAACTTGTGAATTCTTTTCCGATACGGTATTGTAATTCAACAGAAAAACAGCAGGTCTATGACGTCCCCTTTTTATGCAATTTTAAATGATTATCACTGAAGCTCAGGTAAATGCAAAATGGAACGTAGGAGCTCGCCCCTGCGAACGATTTTCCAGGTCTGGCAATATCCTGAATCGCTCACAAGGACAAATTCCTACGTCAGTACAGCTTAACTGTGTTTTGATGGTAAGCACCTTTTTTAACTTCCACTGGATATTTTGAAAGTTTCCGTTGTTATCCCCGCCTATAACCATGAGCAGTTCATTGGTCCTGCCATAGACAGTGTGCTCGCTCAGAGCCTGCAGGATTTTGAACTGATCATTGTTGATGATGGTTCCACAGATAATACTGCCGAAGTAATCAAATCCTATACCGATCCCAGAATCCATTATTTTCATCAGGAAAACCAGGATGCCTTCAATACGATTAATCGGGGGATGGCGTTAAGTAAAGGTGATTTTATTGCTATCCTGAACTCTGATGACATCTATGCAGAGAACCGATTGCAGCGGCTTTTGCTTGTGCAGCAGGATACCGGAGCACAGTGCCTGTTTACCGATGTTATCCCCATTTCTGACAGGGGAGAGGAATTCTCCGATCCGGATTTCGGCTGGAATGTGTGGCACAGGCAGAATCGTGAATTTTACAGGACTGTACCGGATCTCTACACCGGATTTTTGAATGGCAATTTTATGGTGACGACCTCCAACCTCTTTATGAGTCGTAAGGCAATGGAACAGGTAGGGAAATTTTGTTCACTCCGCTATCTCCACGACTACGATTATATGTTCAGAATGCTGCTTGCATTCCCTGATGGAGTGCAGTATCTCGCCGACGAAAAGCTTCTTTACTATCGCATCCATGACGGGAATACCCTTGGGGAAGCTGCTGTTACCGGCAGAGAACAGGATTTGCAGCTGATTCGCAAGTATATGCTGAAAAAGATCCCGGATAGCCTGCAATCCTATGTGCAGGCAGGGAGTGAACGCCTGCAAACCCTGCAGCATGAATTATGCGATGTCCGTCACACCCTCAATAGTGCAGAGCCCAGTGTGAGAGAGTCTGCTGCAAAGTTTGCTGCGGCAGTCAAATACAAGATTGGAAAAAAACTTCGTTCATGAAGATCCCCAAGTACTATTCTCTCGCATCCCTTATTAAACGTGGAAGGGAACTCGCCCCTGAAGTTGATGCGGTTACCTTCGACCTGTTTGACACCCTCCTTGTGCGCAGGATACATGATCCCGATCTGGTTAAAATTCCGGTCGCCCGCTTTATAGCCAATATGGCACAGGAAAAAGGATTGCCCTGGACCTGGCAGCAGGTGCAGCAATTAAGGGATAGCATCGAACAGCGTCATCGCAGGGAAACGGGAGAGTCGTTTGATGATCATGAAGCCTGCTATCCACGATATATCCATGAAATGCTCGCGGAAATCTTTGCAGCCGATGCTGATGAGGAGTTGTTCAACAGGGTGGCAGACTATGAAGTGGCAATGGAGAACAGTGTGCTTGTGCCGCGTGGTGAACTTGTTGACTGGTTGATTGAACTGCACCAGCAGGGAAAAAAAATAATTATTGTCTCTGATATCTATCTCCCTGCCATCTATCTTGAACGCTTTATTCAGCATGCGGGTTTTCGCAGTCATGTGGATGCCGTGGTTTCTTCCGCTGACACCTTTTTTGCCAAGGCCTCGGGAAAGGCCTTCCCCCTCCTCGAAGAGAAATATCGGCTCAATCGTAAGCGGTGGCTGCACATTGGTGATAATCCCATCTCAGACGGCCTGCGTCCCCTGGAATTTGGACTGCAGGTTCTTGTATTACATGATTCCTCAGAAATGCAGCGCAAGTCACTGGTCAGACGCCTGATAAATTACAGTGACGGCAGACCGTTCTGGCGGGGAAGGGCACTGCAGCAGCTGATGCTCCCCCTTGAGTATGAAAATATTGAACGTGATGATCTCTATATTGAAGGATACAGCTTCCTGGGTCCCATGATAGGAGCTTTTGTGCAGGAGCTTGCCAGAAAGTGCATGGAGAAGGGAATCAGTAAAATATTTTTCCTTTCCCGCGAAGGCTATACATTCAAGAAATACTGGGAAGCAAGTGTTCCACGCATATTTCCCGGGAAAAAACTTCCTGAAATTGAGTATCTTTATGTAAGCCGTATGGCTCTTGCCGGAACCAGTTGTGCCTATCAGGGACTTACGCAAACCAGTGCTGACATTGTTTTTCTGCCTACCGGTAATGCTGACTTTACTGATGTGTGTCGGATCTTTTCACTGGACTGGAAACCCTTTGTCCCACATCTTGAACGCTTTGCTTTGAGTGAAAAAACAGTCTTGGGACATCTGCATGAGGGCTTTTTACAGGAGAATCGCAGGAACTTTTCAGAAATGCTGAAAGACGATGCCTTTCAGGATGAAGTGAAGCGTCAGACACGACCGGCCAATGATGCCCTGCAGCTCTATCTTGAAGATGTCGGGTTCTTTGATCATTCTGATGTCGCTCTTGTGGATATCGGCTGGCTGGGAACCATTCAGCGTTTTTTTCACGATGCTGTCAGTCACAGGGAGGATGTTCCGAACTGTCATGGCATGCTCTTTGGGGCAACCCGTGGCATTCCCTATCCGACCACGGAGGGAAATCATATAGAGGGGATCATTTATGATAAGGATCGATTCGATTTTGCGGCATCTTTTCTCCTTTATGCCCGTGATCTCTTTGAAGAAGCCTGCCGGGCACCCCATCCCACCCTTAACGGATACGGTCTGAAAAAAGACGGCGGGTATGAGCTGATTTTCAGACAGACTGATGATGCAATCGGAGAGGCGGAAAAGCTACAGGACGAAAACTATGCTCCTCTACAGCAGGGAGTTTTTGCTTCTGCAAAACCCTATGGAACCGCAGCAGTCCTCCTTGGATATTGCCTCGATGACTGCAGGGCATGGATAAATTACACCCTCGTTTCAAAACTGGCATTTCCACGCACAAAAGAGATCTGTACGATCAGGCATACCCATCATCTCGATGATTTTCATGGCAAAAAAAAGGTGGCAAAAACACAGGCGAAAGCTCCTCGCGGGCTTTGGGAGTATTCCTCCCTAGCCCTTTATTGTTCACCGTTTCTCAGGCTGCGGCTTTTTCTTCGTCATATAAAGGATCGTTTGAATGAGTAGAACAATTACCCGAAAAAGTCATGATATGACTTCCAACCCGCTTTCACGGGTGAGTCGGCACTATCTTCTCAGTCGTGTTATCCCCATGGGGATGTATCGAGGAGGTGCCGGTCTGAAATGTATTGTTGTGCTTATGGCAAGTACCCTTTTGGGAAAATATCTCTACTGGTTCGCTGCCCGTTTTGAAAGGCA
>JANTGG010000129.1 GCA_024763035.1 Desulfocapsa sp.
GTGTCTGAATCTCAGGAAGAGTAAAGTTGATGCCTTCCAGAGTGACAGCATCCCATACCAACTCTGAAAGTTGCCGTTTTGCCAGCATCAAAGCTTTTTCTTTGTTTGGAGCCATCTGCCATGTTGTATCAAGTGCGATCATTGTATATCGATTCAGCATTCCCAAATAGGGTTAAAAGATAACACTGCTCTACTCTGAACTCTTCTTTTTGGGTCCAGGGCGTTTAGGTTTTAAAGTCCGTCCAAGAGCCTGTTAAAGGGGTCAGAGTAAAATTAAAACATATGTAATTCCAGTAAGTAGTGGTACGGTCTGGTTGTCGCACCACCTTTTAATTCGATTGCGGGTTTGGTGAAATATTACATTAATCCTGATAATCCCTTCTGATCAGCAAGGTTCAGCAATTTCTGACAGGCCCCACTGGGATTTTTTGCTCCAATTTCCCATTGCTTGATTGTGGAGGGGCTGATATTCAGAAACCGGGCAAAAGCTGCTTGGCTAAGTTTCAAACGCTTTCTTAGCTTAGCGATATGAGCTGCATCATATTCCTTCACTTCTGGAATACAGAGGCTTTCAATATTTTTCATTGTCACATCGTCCACCAAGCCAATGTTATGCAGATCAGTGACCGTATCTTTAACTGAATCAAAGATTGAATTACCCATTGTTTACCTCCACTAAAACACCTGATGATATGGCTGCTCGTAGTTCTTTGTTATTCATGTTGAGCAAGATAACAGCCAACTCTTTTAAAGATTGAAGCTCTTTGTCAGAGATTTTTCCCTTTGAACTTTTACTGAACCCATGCACATAAACAGCACGATCGTTTTGTTTAAAACAGATTATGGTGCGAAAGCCACCGCTTTTCCCCTTACCAGATCTGGCAACACGTTTTTTGTATATGTGCCCACCCAGGTTGGCTTCAAACGTGCAGCTAATAACTTCGTTTAAAGATCTTGTCAGATCTTGAGGGTTGAGTTTTTTCTTTTTCGCCCATTTACTAAATTTTTTTGGTCATTAAATGATACATTCTACCACTATAACACCTGGTAACATAGAGTCAATCTTATTGGCGAGACCAAAATGGCATTACTGGATTCCAGATGGTATTGACAGTGGAATTATAGGGTATTTTAAGGCGAAAGCGGGTAAACGAGGATATCAGACATTGATTAACGGAACCTTGAAAAAAGTTATCAGTTCGGAAATAACTGAATCAGGTAGCCTGGAAAAAACGTTACGAAAAATCATCAGAGAAGAGTTGTCTGTTGCAGGTAATAGTCAGTAACTTTAAAATGTGATTGCACGGTACCAGTAGCTACTATTTTTCTCAGGACGCCCCTTGAAGGAGGCAAATTGAGATATTGTAACGAGTTTAGTACCTGACCCCTTTTACTAGCTTCAGGTTAAAAACCGCCGCCAGGCAGTTGACCGAGCCGCCTTACGGGGTTTTCTCTCCTGAGCCGCCATTTTTTCACACGACTTTCCTCTTCTCCCTCATCTACACCTTTTTTACACCTTTTTGGGGCATTCACTTATGTGAGAATGAATGCCATAATACATACATGAATTTAAAATCACGGGAGAAAATAACAGCTCCTTCTTTTCCGGCAATGGCGTTACCCGCAACCTACCGGATAGAAGTCCTTGGCAGCCTCGACAGTAGTTGGTCGGAACGGTTGGCAGGAATGGAAATAACCACGACGGGTGGTTCCGGTATCGTCTCCCGGACAATCCTGCAGGGCCAGGTAATAGACCAGAGCGCTCTTGCAGGTGTGTTGAACACGCTTTGTGATCTTGGGCTTCCTTTAATCAGTGCCGTTTGTCTTCCCTGCGACAATGATACTAACGACTGAGGCATAGTTATGATTTCAGCAGCCCATAACTCCCTTACAATTCCAGAGGATAGCGAAGTTACGGGCCCAACGGGGTGTCGCTTGTTGGGTTCCCCACTGGCATAGAGCCTCTGGAGACCGAGGAACCGTATGAGGAAAATCTTCACGTACAGGTCTGTGGGGGGAGCGCCGGGTGACCGGTGCTTCTACCCGGAAGCCGACCCGCGAGCACGGTGCGACTTTTCGCAATTAACTCAAAAATATAGTCACGCTCCAAGTTGGTAGCAAGCCCATGGCGGGCGGCTTAAGGCTTTACTTGGTCGTTATGGCTATAGTTAACCAGTGCCTGTCCATAAATGGCCCTTTCGCTCTAACTCTTAGTTGCTGTGGAAATTTTATCCTCGGAATATCATCTATATGCCTGTGGTAAAATTTTCCTCGCGCCTCGATTTAGAGCAGGTAAGCGAGGTACGAGACTCCGAAATGCCTCATTTCTGGACAGACACTAACTAAACAAGGAGAACGAAAATGAAACGACTATTTATCCTTGCTGCCACAGCTTTACTCCTGTTTTCAAGCGGGGCGTTAGCTGCGGATTACGATGCCGTAATCCTCAATGGCCGTGTCATGGATCCCGAAACCGGATTCGATGGTATTGCCAACGTGGGTATTTCCTCGGGATGGATAACCAGGATCACCGAAAAGCCCATCACGGGGGCTGAAACAATTGATGCCAAGGGGCTGGTAGTTGCGCCTGGATTTATCGATTTGGAGCAGCATGCCCTGACCCCGTGGGGATTCAAGGTGAACCTGCGTGATGGAGTAACCACGCATATGGATCTTGAGGTAGGCGCAGCGAATATTGCGGAGTGGTATGCCAAGCGCGAAGGTACTTTGCAGGGGAATTTCGGCACCACGATCGGTCACGAATTTGCGCGGATGCGGGTTCATGACGGACTGAAACTGGCGGGTCCCGATATTTCCATGCCCATTGCTCTCAATTTTCGGGCCGATGCCCAGGAAGACGGTGTGAACGGCTGGTCGGTGACACCGAGTACGGTGGATCAGATAAATACCATCACCAAGATTCTTGATGAAGGATTGCGCGAAGGCGCCATCGGCATCGGCAACCTGGGCGGGTACTCTCAGAAGGGTATTACGACCTATGAGTTGCTGGAGGTGCAGCGCACCGGGGCTCGATGGGGGCGTCCAACGACCTCTCATCATCGCTTCCATCCCGGTGCTACTCCTCCCACCGAAGCTCCGATAGGTGCCGATGAGTTGATGGCAAACGCCATGTTGGTGGATGCTCCGATGATGATTCACCACAACAACGACTATGGTTGGTGGGAGATTGAGGAAAAGATGCAGTTTGCCCGTGCGAAGGGATACAACTTTTGGTCGACCTGGTATCCTTGGGATGCGGGTTCCGGCAATGTTGGTGCGGATATTGTACAGCCGGGAATCTGGGAAGAGAAGATGGGCTTCAAGACCGAGGAAACCATTTATGATCCTGTGCAAGATCGTTTCCTGACGCGTGACGAGGTGATCAAACTGGGTAAAGAGGAACCGGCGAAGATGATCATTGCCTTCAGTCCTCCCCGTAAGGAATGGATGAAAGAGTGGTTCAAAGTTCCGGAATTTGTCGTTGCGTCCGATGCTATGCCACCGGTAGATAAAGATGGAAATTTTTTGAAGTGGGATTCTCCCTATGAGGATTATGTAGGGCATCCTCGCACAGCCGGATCGCATGCCCGTGTACTGCGCATGGCTCGCGAAGAGGGGGTGCCGCTGATGTTCACGCTTTCACAGCTCAGTTATTGGTCCGCCAAGCACGTGGGTGATACCGGCCTCAAATCGATGCAGGTGCGTGGACGCCTCCAGGAAGGTATGGTTGCGGACATCACAATCTTTGATCCGAAGACCGTGACGGAACATGCTTCTTACAAGGCGGGTTCCAATGGTCTAGCCTCTACTGGTATTCCCTATGTTCTGGTCCACGGTACGCTTGTCGTTAAGGATTCCAAGGTACTGCCAGATGTCTTCCCCGGTCAGCCCATTCGGTTCCCCCCGGAGAAAAAAGGGCGCCATGTCGATGCCACGCGCAAAGCCTGGCTGGGCAAACATACGATCGATGATTGTGGTTTGAGTAATAGTGTTATTGACCACCTGCAGAAATAAACAAGGATGAAGAATGAAAATAGGTAAGCTGTTTTCCATTATTTTTTTGCTGGTTTCTTCCTGTGTTTTTACCTTTGTGGTTCAGGCCTCGGAGGAGGAATCCGGGAGCAATATCAGACCTCGACTCTCCACAGACGAGGTTGAGAACCAGATAGTAATGGATCGTGAAGCTAACCCCCTCTACGAATCAAAACTGCTGCCCCCCATACACGAGTGGAAGAACGGAGTAGCGGAGCAAACCGGTTTCAACTGGAGTCTTGATTATACAGCACTTTTTATGAGAGCAAACAACAGCCCAGGTGAAGATGAAGCGGCCAGTGGTATGGTACGATTTTTCGGCTACTGGGATCTGGTGAATCGGGGTGAAGCAAACAAGGGGAGCCTGAACTGGAAGATTGAAAATCGTCACGCCTACTCGGATGTTCCTCCCAGTGCCCTGGGATTTGAAAGCGGCTATGTCGGGCTGCTCAGCCCGACGTTCAATGATAATCAGACAGAGCTGACCAATTTGTACTGGAAGCAGTATTTTGGAGAAGGCAAGTGGGCTGCGGTGGCGGGTTTCCTTGATCCCACCGATTTTATAGATGTCTATCTACTGGCCAGCCCCTGGACCGGTTTTAACAACTTTGTCTTCTCCACCGGCTCTGCAGCAATGGACCTTCCTAGTAACGCCGCCCTGGGCCTTGCCGCTGGCGGCATGGTTTTCGAAAAAGTGTATATCCAGGCAGGGATCGCAGATGCCAACTCCGATCCCGCCCAACCCTTTGATGGCTTCGACTCCGTTGCCAGTGACAGTGACTTTTTCAAGTGGTTTGAGATTGGTTTCACACCAGGTCAGGACAAACTTTATTTTGATAATGTGCATCTCACCCTCTGGCATGTGGATGAACGACTCAATGGCACCCCGGATGGCTGGGGGGTAAATGCATCCTGGCAGCAATGGATAGCTGATAAATGGCTTCCTTTTGTACGCGCAGGCTATACCGAGGACAGCGGCAGCCTGCTCGAAAAATCCCTGACAGCAGGCATTGGTTACCAGCCTGTTCCCATGCGGGGCGTTATCGGACTCGGGTTCAACTGGGGTAAACCCAATCAGACCTCATTTGCGGAAGCTGATGACCAGTACACCACCGAGTTATTCTGGCGTTATCAGCTGACAAAGGAGGTGGCTGTTACACCATCTGTGCAATACATCAAAGACCCGGCATTAAATGAAGAGGAAGACAGTCTATGGGTGTTCGGGATACGAGCACGTATAGCCCTGTAAAAGAGTAGTATTTAATTTGAAAAGGAGATTGAAAAATGAAAAAACTGCTCACAATGGCGGCAGCAGGCCTGATACTGTTGGCTGGCGTTTGTCATGCAAGTCTCGAGAGTAAGACCTGGCCCGCTTCTGAAAAAGCCGAACAGTTTGTCAAAGACACTATTGTTATCGGATTTTTGGCAAGCCCCTACGGTGCCGGCTGGACGGAAAACAAGCAACTGCTTGACTACTTCGAAGAATCACGGAATGCCGGTATCACTGGCCATGATATGACATTGGCTGCTACATCCATGAACTTTGACGACTGGCTTTTTCAGCACCAGAAATACCGGGAAGCAATGGCAGAGCAACCTGACAAGTACACCTTTGTAAGGAGCATCCGGGACATTGAAGCTGCGCATATCAAAGGTACCACAGCGGTCATCTGGAACTCGCAAACAGCTACAATTCTGGAAGAGGATCTCGGCCGCATGGCTGCCCTCAAGGAGATGGGGATGACCAGTATGATACTGGCCTATAACGACCGCTTTCGCACCGGCAGCGGGGGGTTGGCCTTCTTTCATGGTAAGGATGACGGGTTGACTACATGGGGCCGTGCAGTCATTGATGAGTTGGTCAAATATGGCATTCTTTTAGATTTGAGCCACACGGGCAACAAGACCGCCAATGATGCCATGGAGTACATGGAAAAGACCCATCCGGGTGTTCCGTTTGTTTACACCCACTCGTTACCGAGTGGTTTGTATACAAATGAAAAAAATGCCACCCCCAAGGGTTGCTATCGTAATATCACCGATGAAGAAGCCGTAAGGGCAGCAAAAAGCGGCGGATACGTCTCGCCAACGTTTACTGAATGGATGATGGATGGCATCTGGCCGGATGACATCAGCCCGAAACAGGCCGCTGATATGATCGACTACTTTGTAAAGCTGGTTGGGGTTGAGCATGTGGGCATTGCCTCTGACGATGTGTTTTCAACTGAGAATATCGTCAAGTTTGCCAAAGCCAACGCAAGTGCCTACAACGATGACGGGTATATGGTGAATGCCTTTGACAAAGGAGCCACTGATTGCGGCATGCTTGCCAGGATTCTACCGGCAATCACCGATGAACTCTGGAAACGGGGATATACAGACGAAGACCTGGCCAAGATCTACGGCGGCAACAAGATGCGTGTCTATCAGCAGGTCTGGGAAGGTGTTGCACCAGGGCAGCATACGAAAGATTACGACGATAGAGTCAAGTTGCGAAACGATCTTCGCCAGCGGTATATGTCTCGCTGATCATAATGATTTCCCTTCCAGCCCAGGAAGGGAGATCATTGAGGAACGAAAGGGCCCTGAAGGGGAGATAACACTATGAATCTGCCGCTAAATCGTAAGAAGTTTATAGTATAGCCCTGAGCACTCTTCTTGTTCTGAGTGTGGGGTCAGCAGCACAGGGAAATGAATGGACACCGGTTACCGGAAGCAAAACTCTGCAAAACTACATGAGCGGCATGACGGAAGAACGAACTCTGTCCAGTGGTGAAATAAGTCGAGCTATGTTGAACAACCTGCCCCATTCGGCCCTGACTGGATGATCGGCTTCAATGTCGCTCCGGTTGTCAAAAACGGGCTTGCCAGTCTCTTCGGGTTGGGCGGAGGGTGATGATGGTTGAAATTGTTCAGATTTCTGTGCAGGAAAAAGAGAACAGAAAGCTGTTCAGAAAGGCACTCAAATAACACTACGGCCCCTATTGGGAGAACAAAGTAATGGAACCGACCACCACAGTTGAAGCGCAGCCTGTTGCTGCGGTACTTGAAGAAGCCTCTGCAATTGTTGACCAGGTAAGCAATTACAGTGGTCTGATCACCGACAGTCTCTATGTCATCATTGACGGTATGATTGCTGTTTTTTCTCTACAAACTGACTTCAAAGTTTCTCTTTCCATATGTAAAACACAGACGTCTTATCCGGGTTGTTTTCGGGACAATATATGTTCTGATTCTGGTAGTTACCATATTAATGGTGGTTAATAAAATTGGCATCGATACCAGCGTCATTGGGAGGGTTGCCATTGTCGCTGTCTTGATCGGTGCCGTGGCTGTTTTCTTCCTGGTTCCTTTTTTACCGCGCCTGCCATTCATGATTGGACAGATGATCGAAGTGAATGGAGTATTTGGGGTTGTGGACAATATCTCCACCCTTCATACTACCATCCGTACCTTTGACGGTGCCATGG
>JANTGG010000130.1 GCA_024763035.1 Desulfocapsa sp.
TGAGTCGTTTCGTCTGCAATGCAGTATATGGTATCGCCGTCTAACCCGAGATCATGAATAACAACACCTGTACTGCAGTAGAAATTACCCGCCAGAATAGCTGAGAGTATATCTGCTGTACCTGGTTGTTCTACATTTACCATTAACCAGGCTTTTCCAATATCACTCTCGAGATGAGAGTCGTCTGCAACAAATCCCAGTATCGGTCCCTTTTCAGTCAGCACCCTGTCCCACTTCATCGTGGCATCTGCTGCTCCTGGATGACGTTCTATTACCGCGTTATAGATCTCCAGTCCCTGGGCCATTTGATAGAGGCTGAACAGATCACCTTCAGAATAGTGGGGTGGCACCAGCCAGTTGGGATGATTCATTACCATAAGGGACTCGGTATGGTGCATTAAGCGGCCAACTTCCTCTGGTTTACATTGACTTGCCGCTGTCTGCAGCGTCTGTGGATCAAGAGAATAGATACCAAGATGGTCTTCGTAGTTCACTGTCTCTACTTTCTGTTCTCTGCGTCGACTGTTCCACTCAATACCGGGAAGGATAGACAGTGTTGTGTCAATATCAACCTCTGTACAGTGTTGATGGTCTGAGATTGCGAGAAAGTCATATCCATTTGCCTCATAGAGTTCCAAAACCCTTTTCAGTGAAACTCGCCCGCATGGGCTGTGTTCATCTGTATGGGTGTGAAGGTTTCCTTTCAGCCAGATTTCGCCGGGCATGTCGTAGGGATTTTTCCAGTTTACCATAATTTAGTATTTAAGTGATGGGAGAGATGATAGAAGGATGTTTTGCACACCTTTCGACTATTTTAAAAACGGGAGGGGTAATCTGCTACGGAAGAAGCTCATTCACCTCATCGACAAGATCCTGCTGCAGACTCTTCATATCATTTGCATCACCAACCACGATGCTTTCCAGGGCGTCATCGATCACCTGGGTTACGGCAAGCCCTTTGTCACCGGGATAGGCCTGCCAGTCACGGAGCAGGGGCAGCTGGCGTACTGCGGTTTCCTTGTTGGGGTTGTTTTTGTAAAAATCAGCAAGAATGATCTCATTGGCTGCCTTGTTCGGCGGCATATAGCCGGTAGTCTCTGCAACAGCAGCTGCTCCGGTGCCGGAGGTGATGAATTTCAGAAATTTCCAGGCGGCTTCCAGACGTTCCGGATCCTTTGAAGTGGAAACCAGCATTGCCGCGTTTCCGCCTGCAGGCAGGCCAAGTGGCGCACTGTTGTATCCCGGGAATTCATTTGTTTTCAATGTGAAGTCACCCTGGGATCGTTCAACAGCACCAAGTGCGGAAGTTGACCAGTACATCATAGCAATATCTCCTGAAGAAAAAGAGGCAAGAGCATCTTTCCAGGAGAGATTTTTCATATCACATTCACGAAAGAGCATTTTCATGGTTTCAAGAGCTTTCAGGCCTTCAGGTCCATTAAAATTTGCCTTTCCGTCTTTGATGGTGGGGGTTCCCTGGCTCCACATCATGGCCTGGAGGAACCAGTTACCGGTGATATTCCAGCCCCAGAAAAGAGGGTTTTTTACTCCTGCAGCCTTCAGGTCTTTACAGGCACCGGTAACTTCATCCCAGCTGTCCGGCAGTTCCTTGATGCCTGCCTTGTTCATCATATCCATGTTGTAATAGGATACCGGCAGGGATACGGAGAAAGGCAGGCCGTAAACAGCACCGTTAAAGGTGGAAAGATCCAGCATGGCCTTATGGTAACCATCCCTGGCAAAGTCGGCCTCTTTGGCGATAAAAGGTTCCAGTGACTTCGCAATTCCCTTTTCAACCAGTATGGCCTGACGATTCAAACCCTGCATGGTCACATCCGGAAGCGTGTTGCTCACTGATTCACGAAGAATGGTGTTGGTTCCGTCTTCGTAACCTTCATACGTCGCGCGGAATTTAACCTGGATATCAGGATATTTTTTTGAAAAATCCTTCATGATTTTTTCATATGTTACGTCGAACAGATGGCTGTAGGGGTAAGCAACTTCAATTTCAACCGCTGACGCCTGGGATCCTGTGAACATCATCGCTGCCGCAATGGAAGCAAACACCGCCTTCCTTCCTGCAGCCTTTACAAAACTTGTGAACAGATACATCGGAAAAACCTCCTTACACAGATTTAACAACTGGGACATGCATCCTATTGATACCCTTCCGGCCCATCCGGAAAGCGTGTGATGCCAGTCACCAGTAAAATTTCAGATGGCTAAGTAAAAAGTTACATATGCGAGGCGCGTAAATTTTCTATCATTACGGCGTACCAGGGTACGTCGTAATGATAGAAAATTTACAGCAACGAAGCAGATGGAGAGTTTTTACGACGCCATCAAATTATTTCATTCCGGTCATGGTGATGCCTTCGACAAACCGTTTCTGAGCCAGAAGAAAGGCCGCTATAAGCGGAGTAACAATAACAGTGGCAGTGGCCATCATCGGTCCCCAGATTGATCCGTCCGCATCACCTTTGAACTCCCGAAGACCAAGGGGTGGCGTATAGAGTGAGCGATCGCCGGTTATCACGACCCTTGGCCAGAAATAGTCATTCCAGTGGGCAACCACGGAAATGATAGCAAAGGCGAGAAGCGCCGGAATAGCAGTGGGCAGCATGACGCGCCATATAATGGAGAACTCATTCATGCCGTCCATGCGTGCCGCATCGATGAGATCATCCGGGACCGTCATGAAAAACTGGCGCATGAGAAAAATACCCAGCACGGAAATGGTCCAGGGAATGATAAGTGCAGCATAGGTGTTGGTCAGACTGACTTTTGCCAGCATAATATAAATGGGCAGTGCAATGGTGTGCACCGGTATCAAAAGGCAGAACATGACCATTGAAAACACAAAGTCCCTGCCCCAGAACCGAAGTTTGGCAAGCGCGTATGCACAGGGGACAGCGATGAGTGCCTGGATAAAAAAAATGGATGCCGTAACAACAAGGCCGTTTACCAGGTAGCGCAGCAGAGGGGCTTTTTTAAAGGCCTGGGTATAATTGTACACCAGTGGTTTCTGCATGCACTCTTCGGGAGGATTGCCGAGTTTTACGCAGTATTCATCAACCATTGGCTGCTGGGCACCGATGAATCCGCCACTGTTGGTTGCAATCTCATGGGGTGATTTCAACGAATAGCTGACCATCACATAAAAGGGAAGAATGACAATAAGTGAACCGAATATGAGCACAATATGCTTCATATACTCTGAGAATGAGGTGGCGTGACCGATCATGAATAATGAACCCTCCGCTCAACCAGATATCTCTGGGTAAAGGTTAACAGCAGAACAAAAGCAAGAAAGACCACAACAATGGCGGAGCCCATTCCCACCATGTTATGTTTTATCGCCTTTTCATAGATGGCATACATCATTACATAGGTGCTTTTCACCGGACCTCCTCTGGTGATCGCTTCCACCGTATCAAAGACCTGGAAAGAACGGATGGTGGAGATGGTTACCACAAACACTGTTGTCGGCCCAAGCATGGGCCATGTCACAAGTTTGAACCGATCCCATCCCTTGACTGCGCCATCCATCTCTGCAGCCTGGTAGAGTTCACGAGGAATAGAAGTCAGACCTGCCAGGTACAGGACCATGTTAAAACCAAAAGACTGCCAGATTCCGATGAAACAGATGGTGGCCATGGTGTAGGCTTTATCACCGAACCAGAGCGGAAAGCCTTCACGGCAGCAGGTCGAGTACCAGCTGCTTGAGCCGTCAACAAAGGGTAGCCATCCCAGGGAGAAAAAAATCTCCGGGAAATTCCCGCAACCCGAGGCTAGAGTTTTGTTGATGATGCCGATGGTGGGATGAAGGGTGAACTCCCAGACAATGGCCATGGCCAGTAGTGACGCCATGACCGGCAGGAAATAGATTGTCTTGTAGATATCACCGAAACGGCGCAGGGAATGAATGAGAAGAGCTGCTCCGAGGCCCAGTACAATGGATCCGGGAACAACGATGAATACATAGGTGACACTGGCCGTAATCATCTTGACATAGGTGGATCTGGAAAACATCTTCAGGTAGTTTTCCAACCCGACCCAGTTGAAACTGCTGTTCCCAAGAGAGTAGTCGGTGAATGAGAGTGTCGCTGCAATAAATACCGGCGCCAGCAGGATGACAAGCATGAGAATGATTGCCGGTGCTGTAAAAACATAGCCCATGAAGTTTTTACGCGCTGCCATAACCTGCTTCCTGCATAACATCAATCCGGCAGTCGTTATCACAAAACACCATGGGTTTCCCCTGTCGGGCCCTGACTTTTACTGTTTCCCCGATTGTTATCCGGCCAACTTCGTCAGGAGCGGCTCGTGTGATTATCCGATTTTTAGAACCATTTAAATGGCCATGGAGATAGAAATCTGAGCCGAGATTTTCTTTATAGGTGACATGAAACGGCCAGCTGTCCGTTGCTCCGTTTCCGTTAACCAGGCGAAAGTGCTCGGGCCGGATGCCGAGATGGACTTTTTTGATTCTTTTCCTGATGCGGATACCGGTATGATTTCCCATAATGGACACATTTCCGCTTTCATCTACATCCCCTGACAGAATGTTGATTTTCGGACTGCCCACAAATTCCGCTACACGGCGATCCCTTGGGTTTTTGTAGATCTCATCGGGGGTTCCCAGTTGGATAATTTCCCCATCTATCATGATGGCAATCCTGTCCGACATGGTCAACGCTTCAGCCTGGTCGTGGGTGACGTAAATAAAGGTTGTTTTCAGGTTCCGATGAAGTTCAGCGAGTTCCGCTCGCATATGGACACGAAGGGCTGCATCAAGATTGGATAAGGGCTCATCCATTAAAAATGCCCTGGGTTTTCGGACCATGGCACGACCAAGGGCCACACGCTGCCGCTGACCGCCCGAGAGCTGTCCCGGTTTACGATGAAGCAGCTGTTCAAGCTTTAAGGTGTGGGCTGTTTCCCCGGCAAGTGTATGCAAGCTTTTAACTTTATCACGTTGTCCCGGAACGAAACGGCCGATAAACGGCATGCGCTCCAGCGAAGATAAATCTCTGAGGCGGAGAGGGGTGATCATGTTCTGCCAGACAGTGAGATGGGGATACAGGGCATAGGACTGAAAGACCATGGCCAGGTCACGCTTTGAGGCCCGGATTTTGTTGACGGACTTGCCATCGATCTCTACCTCTCCTCTGGTCTGCTCTTCAAGCCCTGCAATGATACGAAGCAGGGTTGATTTTCCGCATCCGGAAGGACCTACCAGAGTCAGAAATTCACCATCTCGAATATCCAGATCGATGCCGCATAAAGCCGCTGTCTCGCCGTACATTTTCTCAATGGATCTCAGTCGTATGTCAGCCATAAAATTCTCTGCAAAAGCTGGTTAATAAAACACCATCGGAACCGGTATTATCCTGTCTCATCGTTGGAACATACAGGTTCCTTGTTAAGGGCCGATTAATTCTGAGTTATGTTTTGATTAGAAAGCTGTGGCGGAAAGGCAAGGTACTTCAGGATGAATGCGCTTGTGATGTTCTCAGGAAGTAAGGTCAACCGAGCGTCTGTCTACCGCCGTTGGATCTTACCTCATAACACCTATGATCTCTTCTTCAAGGAAGGTTTACTGTCTGTGGTACAAGGGCGATTCAATTGGCCCTATGCTTCGTATAAACAGTAGTAGGGGGAATGGCTTAAAATTGTATAAAATGGGAGAGCTTTCCACTGGCTGCCTCAGCCCTGAATTGTCTCATTTTCCACCAAAGTGGTCGTTACGCTTATCGGGAAGAAGCTCAACCCTCTCTCGTACACTCACTATTACCATTAGAACCTGCAGCCATTTATTCCAATGAGAGCAAATACGTACGCAGGTTCATTGTCCGCTCCTTCAAACCCAGCTTACGACGCAGATTTTTTCGATGAAAACTGATGGTACTCACAGACACCCCTAAAACATCCGCGATCTCCTGGCTGCTCTTTCCCGTCCGAATCAGCGCTGCCACCTCGACCTCCTGGGGTGTCAAGAGGAGGTTGAGTGAGGAAAGCCGGTTGAGAAAGGGGGCGATAATATCATTGAGATTGTTTTCCACAATGTCGATCAGGGTTTGTTCCCTCGGGTTTTTCAGGGAGTTTTTCAGTTTCTCTGTATAGGGGAGTACCAGCTCATGAATGTTGGCAGTTATACGCTGCTCCAACTCTGTCAGCCCACGCTCCCGGTTTTCAAGCAGCACCTTGAGGGCTACATTGACCTCCTCCAGCTTGTCGCTCTTTTGCCTCAGTTCCTCTTCCTTCTGCTGCAGCTCTTCCTGGGCAAGGAAAAGGGGAGTGACGTCTTCATGGACCAGCATAACCCAATGCTCCGTCTGTGAGAGATAGGGCAGTACGCGAAGGTTAAACCACTGGCGTCGGCTCGGCGAATGGCAGGGATATTGGATCACAAACTCCAGCAGCTCACCCGCAAGCACCTTTTGGATACCGGCGGTAACAAGTTCCCCTTCCGGGTCTCCGCAGTCAGTGGCAGATTGACAGATATCCAGATAGTTGACTCCAATGGAATCGGTGGGACCGGCCAAACCGTTTTTTACGCCATACTCCTGCCAGGCCCGGTTGGTCTTGATAATCACACCTTTGTCATCGAGCACCGCAACGTGTGCTGACAGCGAGTCGACGATGATCTCATACATGCGGCCGTCCATCAGACCCCTCATGTTGATAGTTTTACCTATTATTATTCTACCTTTTAACCCATATTGCCATCTAAGGTATCACAGCTTACAGTAAAGACAAGGTTTAATAAACCTTCTACAGCAAGCAACAATAACCACAATAATTGGAGACTGTTATGAATAATAATATACAAGGTGGATTTGGCAACATGGTTTGGGTACGAGATAATGACGGCAGGGAATACGCCTGTTCGGCTGATGCTCTCAAGGGAAACATTAAAGCCAAAGAAGAACTTTCTGAAGAAGAAAGGGCCGGCTGCATGGATGTCAGTACATTTGTAGGTACCGAACGCTGGTAAAGAAGAGCAAAAGGATGAAAATCTTTCCAGATTTGGAAAGATTTTCATCTGAACTATAAGGGAGAATATCATGAACG
The DNA here is from genome assembly GCA_024763035.1 of Desulfocapsa sp. GTDB lineage: Bacteria > Desulfobacterota > Desulfobulbia > Desulfobulbales > Desulfocapsaceae > Desulfocapsa. The sequence continues at coordinate 7,078 of JANTGG010000130.1, forward strand.
AATGCAGCTTGAATCACTTTACAGAAAGTCTGGAACCCTGGTTGAATGCAAACTACATCCGATCCATTGCACTGGATAGCGATGGCCGGGTTATTTTTTCCTTTATCGACGGAGTAAGCGATATCTATCGGATAACAGATTGTAACAGATCACAGGTTGAGGGGATCTGCAGGGATCTCCAAGAAAAAGGCATATTGGTGAAAGGCTTGGAGTGAGCAGATGTCGTTGATTGACGAAAAATATGATGAGACTCTTGCCAATATTGTTGGCTACTATGAGGACAAGATAGTAACTGACCCGGCAGGTACACTGGCCTTGGTAACCCAGGAACTGGAAAGCGAAAATGTTCGCTATGGA
>JANTGG010000131.1 GCA_024763035.1 Desulfocapsa sp.
AAACGAAACTCCATATTAGCCGAGACATGGCGCAGTCTGGACAGCCACACCTCAATGCGGACGGTGTCCCCGAGAAACAGCTGTTTATGGTATCGCGCCTCTGTCCTGATCAGGGTGGGGAGAAGGCCAAATTTCTCAATGATCTCATGAACCGGCATACCGATGGCTTCAAGGAGTTTGAGGCGGCCGATTTCCATCCACTGAACATAGACGATATTGCTGACATGGCCTGCAAAATCAATATGGTAGGTGTATATTTCTTCTGTAAAGACTACTTTTTTCATTGGATTGTTTCTCTATGTAAGGACTGCACAGCCACGGGTTGACTGGAGAGCGGCGAGCAGAGTTTGCAGCCGGATTCAAGCAGCAGTGTGTCATCTGCTCGAACTCCCTGACCGCCAAGGAAAATAGGGATACTGTTGCTGCCGGCCAGCGCAGCAAGATCGCGTCGATATTTTTCGTAGAGTTTCAGGCTTGTAACGGAAAGCCAGACACTTTGGGGCTGTATCTGCATAATAGCTCGCTCCAGGCTTTTCAGGGGAAGGGATGAGCCAAGATATACAGGTTCACAACCTTCACGGGCCAGAGTATACATGACAACGAGCAGCCCCAGTCTGTGCTCTTCTTCCGGAAAACAGGAACAGAGGACAGGTGTTCTCTCCTTTTCCAGTGCTGCCTGGCTGGCCTGCTCGATGCAGTTGCGCAGGTAGTACTCACCCAGGCTGCTGATCAAATGCTCACCGGCAATAGTTATTTTCCCGTTCAGGTAAGCTTCTCCAACCTTGACCATGGCAGGGTGAATTACTTCGTACACGACCCTGTCAGGACTGAGTTCCAGCAAGGCACGGTTTAATCCATCTCGAATCGCCTTGAAATTTACGGTTTCTGCAGCTGTAACCAGTGGCGTGATATAACTTTCCAGTACATTGTCAGAAAAATTCCCGGCTGCATCAACCTGCTTTTTTTGAGAAGTTTGATTTTCGTCTTCAATTTGTTGTAAGAGGTTTTCTCTGCCCAGGGCTGCCAGTTCTCCTATGCGCAATCCCTGTTGCGTGGCTTTGGCAATGTGACAGACAAGGTGTAAATCCTCCTCGCTGTAGAGGCGCTGTCCGCCGGAACCGCGTTCAGGAGTCCACAGTTCATAGCGTTTCTCCCAGGCTCGCAGAAGGCCTGGTGAAATTCCGCTCTCCCGGGCCAGAGTACCAATTTTATAGAAGGTCTTATTAGGCGGCATCTGCTAATTTCCTCCCCCAGGCCATATAGACCGGATCACTGTGGGACAGTTCCCAGTGCGGGTCATCTTCGGGTCTCGGCAGACCGCGTCTGCTTGAGGCGCAAAGATCCTGAAAACCTCCAGTTCGATGGAACATTTCCAAAACCATACCCAGCCGCTCAAATTCGTGCAGTTGCCCCCAGATGCTGACTGCTTTTGAGGGAAACCAACGGTTGGAAAAGGCAATAGCCAACACGCCACCAGGGATCAACACACGCTGCAGTTCCTTAAAAACAGCCAAAGGATCGGTGAGATACTCCACCGAAGCAGTACAGATAATAGCATCTAAACTTTTGTCGTCAAAGGGCAGTACAGGATTTTCATTGAGATCTCTCACCACCCTCTCGGTTGCCCTGGAGTTGGCAGTCAGTTCTTCCTCGTTCATCCCCAGGACCGTCAGTTGCCGGACTGCAAGGTCATCAGGAAGATGGGAATCCCAGCTGCCCATGAGATCCAGCACCTTGGATTCCGGGGCAATAATTCGACCATACTCCGCACTAATATGGCTACGGGCCGTAGAATCAAGATGCTGAACCATTCGGGCTTCCTGATAAAAAACACTATCGGCCGACTCGTCTCCACGTTCAAGAGATTTTGGAGAAAAAAACGCAGTTTCCTGTCCATGATACCTGCGCTGCATTCCAGGCCCGTCTGCGGCAACTCTTTCCAGCCAGTCTTCGCAGCGACCTCCCCGCTCTGTTTTGGCTTTATGCATCTGGATGATTTCAGCACTCATAGTTAGATCGATACCGGCAAGCGGATGATTCAGATCAAAACACAAGTTGTCCCTTTCCATCCCAATATATCGGGCAGGAGCAATGGAGACCTGAAACACGCCACTTACCCCCTGAATGTATCCCTGGGGATAAAATTGTCCTGTTCGGGGCTGTAGTGTCTTCTGTATATTGTTTGGATCTCTGAACTTCCCGGGTGCAACACTGATAAGCCTGTTTTTCTGATATTGAATGGGGGATGTCCTGCCGGGCAGGTTTATCGACACCTTCTCCCCTTCGCTCTTCCCCAAAAGGGCTGCTGCCAGCTCAGGTTCAAACCAGTCACGCCACATATTCACTGGATCTGCCCAGAGACTGTCGCTGAACGCCACTCCCTCCGCTGACCACTCCAACGTTAATTCAACCGTTGCTTTGCTCTTTTTATCAAGGACTTTCATGGTCTTTCTCCTTTTATGCAACTGTATCGTGTGTATGTTTTTCTCGTTTCAGGAGGTCATTATATAAACAATAGTTAGACACGAACAACAAAATGTCAATATAATAGTTGCACAAAACATTGACATGTCTGTCTGGTGGCTTATATTTTAGGCAGGAAAGCACAAAAGGATCACATCCTATACTTTGGATAGATGACATGAAAACATTGATCACAGGGGCAACAGGGTTTATCGGGCGCCATCTGGCAGAGCAGATTCCCGAGGCCATTCTTGTCGGACGAAATGCTGAAAAAATACGAGAACGTTTTGGCGGACTGAGAGAAGCCCGTCAATGGGACGGCTCAGCCGGCACAGACACCTCCTTCCTTGAAGGGGTGGATACTGTCTATCATTTAGCAGGGGAGTCAATTTTCCATGGTCGCTGGAATACAGCAAAAAAAGAACGCATACGAGCCAGCCGTGTTGAAAATACCCGGAATCTGGTTGAAATGATTTCCAGGACTGATAACGGACCGAAAACCCTTATCTGTTCATCTGCTGTGGGGTATTACGGTTCCCGGGGAGATGAAAAACTGACAGAGCATTCAACGCCCGGATCTGATTTTCTTGCCCGCGTATGCATGGACTGGGAGAAAGAGGCACTGCGGGCGGAAGAGTATGGTGTGCGGGTGGTACTCATCAGGACAGGTGTTGTTCTGGGAGCTGATGGCGGAGCACTCACGCAAATGCTGCTCCCTTTTAAAATGGGTGTTGGTGGGCGTTTAGGCAGTGGCCGCCAGTTTATGTCCTGGGTTCATATTGATGATCTTGTCAATATTATGTTGTATGCAAAGGAAAATGAATCTCTTCGCGGAGCAATCAATGCTGTAGCACCTAATCCGGTAAGCAACAGCGACTTTACCCGGGCCCTGGCAAGTGCCCTGCATCGCCCGGCCATTCTTCCTGCACCAGGATTTGGTCTGAAACTCCTGTTGGGTGAATTTGCCAACGTGTTGCTAGGGTCCCAGCGTGCCCTACCTGAGGTTCTTCAACAGGCAGGTTATAAATACGCGCATCCTGAAATTAAAGCTGCTTTAATAAGCTTGGTGCAATCAGCTCCGTCCCAAAAAATGAACAATTAATGTTTGGGGTGGCAGGATGGCAAAGGATGCGTGATTTTCCTGCAATATTGTCTGAATGTTGGCAACAGAACACCGCATGTGATTCTGCGCGAGGCTTTTCATTTAGGTTGTCGGGCCGAAAACGGGGAATATCCGCTTGAGATTGCCAGATCAAAGATATTAAGCTCTCCGAAATCCTCTAACTTGAGGTGCCTACTGCATTGCCGGTTTTGACTTTTCGGGGCGGCGATCGTCTGCCCCAACCAGGATTTTGAAGAGCATCAGGAAGAAGGTAACCCCTGCTATTTTTCCAAGTGCTTGACCTTGCCGGAACAAATAACTCACGCAAGTGGGACAAAGGAATTTGGAATTTTGAGTAGCCATTCCACTCTGACCCTTTTGTCTTCCTTTTGTTGACCCAAGGGGAAAGAACAAAAAAAAGCTCGGCAGCAATCGTCAGAAAAAAACCGTACAAAAATTCAGGCCCGCCCGATCATTTGAACCCTGCAGCTCCGAATATACATAGGTTCTACGCAGCAGGGCTCAAATGATCGAACTCCGTGCTGAAAAAAAGCACCGGGGGAGTCAGGGGCACAGGAAATCTCCGTTTTCCACTTGACTTTACTTATCATAGATGACCATTTTATTAATACCTTTATCATGGAACATCACTCTTAAAAAAATCGGTACAAAATATCCCAATAATGTTACTATTTGTATGAATCAATAACACATAACTAATCCTCCATGTATCACATTGATAATAAAGTCGAATTCGACAAATCCTTTCTGCTGAAAGAGGACGAAACAACGTATGAATCTCGTTGCTCCGGAGAGTTCTCACCGGACCGGAAGGTTTACGATCTAATAGATCTCTTTTCAGGGGCAGGGGGGATGTCACTCGGTTTTTCCAAGCAGTTCGGACAACCTTTCCGTTCGGTTTGGGCCAATGACTTCAACCAATTCTGCGTCGATACATATAATGAAAATTTCGATTCCCACTGTGTGTGCGGTGATATTGTAAAGATTCTCGCAGAAGGAAAAATCGGTATACCGAAAGCAGATGTGGTTATCGGCGGCCCACCATGCCAAGGCTTCAGCCTACTGAATAAAAACCGGGAGAATGACCCACGAAAAGAATTGTGGCGCCCTTTTCTCGACGTTGTCCAACTCTCTGGTGCATCGATTTTCGTAATGGAAAATGTCCCCCAACTGCTGGGAACCTACGAACATGGAGAAATTGTCGGGGTCGCCGAAGCACTTGGCTTCAAAGTATGGCAAGATAAGTTGATCGCGGCGAATTACGGTGTGCCGCAGACTCGGACCAGAGCTTTTATTATCGGCTGTAAATTTGCAGATCCCGCTGTTCTCTTTCCTCCACGTAAGACGCATTACAACCCCGATGCAAAGCGCAAACAGATAACGATTGAAAACTATTTATCCAAGCCGGAAAAATGGAAAACGGTACGAGATGCCGTAGGCGAACTTCCTCCACCGGTAGGTACGGCGATACGCGACGAAGCCCCTCCTCTCAATTTACATTTCGGAAGAAACCCCACCGAACTCAGTAAAAAACGATACCGTGCAATACCAAAGGAAGGGATGAATCGTTTTGATTTACAGAGAATCGCTCCGGAGCTGACTCCGAAATGTTGGATTCGGAAAAAAAGCGGCGGCACTGATCTCTTCGGGAGATTGTGGTGGGATCGTCCGGCGGTAACAATGCGAACCGAATTTTTCAAACCGGAAAAAGGCCGCTACCTGCACCCGGTGCAACATCGACCGATTACCCACCGAGAGGCGGCACGATTTCAAAGCTTTCCGGATTCATTCCGCTTCACCGGCTCAAAGATCGAAATCGCTAAACAGATCGGGAACGCAGTGCCGCCGTTGTTGGCTGCCCGTGTTGCCGATGTCGTCAGGCTCTTACTCGACCAAAAATACAAACAATGGATGTCTTCTCAAAAGGAAAAAGAAGCCGAATTATGTCGCGTATAGGCGGCAAAAACACCAAGCCTGAATTAATTGTACGTTCGCTGCTTCATAAAATGGGATATCGATTTCGTCTCCACCGGAAGGATCTCCCCGGCAGACCCGACATCACCCTGCCGCGACACAAAAAAGTCATCTTTGTAAACGGCTGCTTCTGGCACGGCCACAAAAACTGTTCCAGAGCCAAACGACCTGAAACGAATAAGAAATTCTGGCGTGATAAATTGGATAAAAATATTGCCCGAGATAAGGTCAACGCCTCCAAACTTCAAGAGCTGGGTTGGAGTGTGCTCGTTGTCTGGTCATGTGAGATCAAGGACACAGGACTCCTAACACAAAAACTTAAGATTTTTCTCGAAGAGAAACAACCCACTGAAGCCTAATTAAATGAATTCCGAAGAAATACGCCGACAGCTCCAGGAATTACTGAACAACTTTGAGCATGAACTCTCATCCGGTGACCTGCGCCGTAAAGTTCTCGCCCTTGTACCGTGCTTTCAACATCTTAGAGATCTCGGGAAGTCCCTCATCTCTCCTTGCATCGCTCGAAGTGCCAGAGCGAGAATCCTCCATTACTTCTTAGAGTATCCCGGAGTGATAATCAATGGGGATGAGATACTTGTTGTCTCCGGTATTCAGGAGTACGCCCGGCGGGTTCGGGAATTGAAGGTACAATTCGGCTGGTCCATCGTCAGCGGGGTTACAGCGAAACAGATGGCCGAAGAAGATGAATTTCCCTTACGGGAGGTCGATGTCACCACCATGAGCCCGGCCGACTATATTCTGCTCTCCACCGAACAGGATCGAGAGGCGGCCCATCGTTGGAATATCGCCAATGAAATACGACGAGAAAATATTTCCGTTCGGGACAAGTTGATCAAATATTTCCGCAAAAACGTCGGTCAAAAAATTACCGGTGAGGAATTGAAGTACCTGGCGAAAGATCGTTCGGAGTGGGCAAGACGTGTTCGTGAGCTGCGCACGGAATTTGGTTGGCCGGTCGTTACCCGAAACACCGGTCGCCCAGATCTCGAAGTCGGTGTTTATATGCTTGAAGCGGACCGGCAAAGCCCGGAGCATGACCGTCGAATCCCCGATCCGGTAAAACGAAAGGTTCTACAGAGAGATGATTATAAATGCCGAGAGTGCGGATGGACCCATGATGATTGGAATCGATCCGATCCGCGGCACTTGGAACTGCACCACAAGAAACCTCATGCCGAAGGTGGGGAGAACACTGAAGAGAACCTTATTACCGTTTGTACTGTTTGTCATGATGATATTCATCGTGATAAATAACAATCGACTTACAATCTATTGAGTATTATGTCCCCTGATTTTCCCATCCCTGAAAATCTTTTTCCTCTCAATGCCCCTGACGCTGACGAACAATGGGGGACGGAGCATGATTTACGTGTGAATAGCCAGTGGTAAGCTCTACAATTTTATATAATTCTAAATAATTACATGTCTACACCTCAGGTCATCCTGAGAATATTTATTATAGCAGTATCATATCTTCTCTGTAAGATTAATTCATAATGTACTAACGGTCGGCACTTTGCGCCTGCCCACAGCCGCAAATCATCCCAGGTTAAATCTGTCAGATTATTTAACTCATTCATGGCCTTTAGTAGAGAAACCCAAAAAGATAGAGAGGGATGGTGTTTCTGCCTCCCAGTAAGATATCATCTTTAACCAGAAATGCAGGCTTATCAAAACCGCGGATCTGTTTGTTGCTCTTATTCCTCCCTCCTATCTCAAAGACTATTTCGTTGACAATAAAATCGCCTCTTTTTTTGCTGC
>JANTGG010000132.1 GCA_024763035.1 Desulfocapsa sp.
TGAAACAGCTTGAGAAGATCCTCTACTTCGAGCAGTACGCTGTAACCTACTCGGAGGTTGATTCCATTCCGGTGTGCAGCCTTCTTACAGAGGAGCAATATCGTCAGGCAAGGGAAGAGTTCCCCGCTCAATTTGAGGTGGGTATCGGGGCAGAAGCGATTCAGGAACTCCTTGCAGCCCAGGATCTTGTCGAGTTGTCCAAGACCCTTCGTGAGGAGATGGCGACGACCAACTCCAAGACAAAACGTCAGAAATACTATAAACGGCTCAACGTCATTGAGGCCTTCCGGGATTCCGGGAATAAACCGGAGTGGATGGTATTAAACGTACTGCCTGTTCTTCCCCCGGATCTTCGTCCCCTTGTTCCCCTTGAAGGCGGACGTTTCGCCACATCGGATCTGAATGACCTTTATCGTCGGGTTATTAATCGCAATAACCGTTTGAAGCGTCTGCTCGAACTCGATGCACCCGATATCATTATTCGTAATGAAAAACGGATGTTGCAGGAAGCAGTGGATGTGCTTTTTGATAACGGGAGACGTGGTCGCGTAATTACTGGTGCCAACAAACGTCCGCTGAAGTCGCTCTCTGATATGCTCAAAGGCAAGCAGGGACGTTTCCGCCAGAATCTGCTTGGTAAACGTGTTGATTACTCGGGACGTTCCGTTATTGTGGTCGGACCACATCTCCGTCTTCATCAGTGTGGTATCCCGAAAAAAATGGCATTGGAACTCTTTAAACCTTTTATCTACAACAAACTTGAAAACCGGGGTTTTGTGACCACCATCAAAAGTGCCAGAAAGATGGTGGAAAAAGGTGCCCAGGAAGTGTGGGATGTCCTCGATGAGGTTGTTACCGAAAGAGCGGTTATCCTGAACAGGGCACCGACTCTGCATCGTCTTGGTATGCAGGCCTTTGAAGCCGTGCTCATCGAAGGAAAGGCTATTCAGCTGCATCCTCTGGTCTGTGCAGCCTTTAATGCCGACTTTGATGGTGATCAGATGGCTGTGCATGTCCCCCTTTCTGTGGAAGCACAGGTTGAGGCAAGGGTACTGATGATGTCTACCAATAATATTCTCTCACCTGCCAACGGTGAGCCCATTATTATTCCATCTCAGGATATTGTTCTTGGCTTGTATTACATGAGTCGTGACCGCATCAACGCCAAAGGCGACGGGAAGATGTTTGCCAGTCCGGACGAGGTGCGCATTGCCTATGATTATGATGAAATCCACCTGCAGGCAAAAATCAAGGTGCGCATTGACGGTGAGATGGTTGATACCACCACCGGTAGGGTGCTTCTTGGATACCTGCTCCCCGAGTCCATACCATTTAGTGAAGTCAACAAGGTGATGAGTAAAAAGGCACTTGCCGGACTCATTGATTACACTTATCGACACGCCGGGACCAAAGATACGGTTATTCTTGCCGATCGTTTAAAGGATATCGGTTACGAAAATGCCACCCGGGCAGGGATCTCCATCTGCATTAATGATATGAAGATTCCGGTTGCCAAGGAGACCATGGTTGAAAAGGCAGAGGCAGAGGTGGTTGATGTCAGTCAGCAGTACAACGATGGTCTGATAACTTCGGGTGAAAAATATAACAAGGTTGTGGATATCTGGTCACGAACCACCGAAGATGTCGCCAATGAAATGATGGATGATATTAAAGTCGATTATTTCCTCGACAAGGACAACAAGCGGGTGGAGGGCCCAAGTTTTAACGCCATCTACCTGATGGCGGATTCCGGTGCCCGTGGTTCCAGAGACCAGATTCGTCAGCTCGCCGGTATGCGTGGCTTGATGGCAAAACCGTCAGGGGCGATTATTGAAACGCCCATTAAGGCAAATTTCCGCGAAGGTCTTGGGGTACTTGAGTATTTTATTTCCACCCATGGTGCCCGTAAGGGACTTGCCGATACTGCTCTGAAAACGGCTAACTCCGGATACCTTACTAGGCGTCTGGTGGACGTTGCCCAGGATTCAACCATCATTATGGAGGATTGTGAGACCCTCGATGGGATCATTGCAGAGCCGCTGATGGACGGTGGCGAGATCATCGTTCCCCTGGGTGATCGTATTCTTGGTCGTGTAGCCCTTGAGGATCTGTACGATCCCTTCAATGAAGACCGAATTATTGTTGAGGCAGGACAGGAGATCACCGAGTCTCTGGTGGAGGAAATTCAGGAAGCAGGGATCGACCGGGTACATATTCGTTCGGTTCTTACCTGTCGTGCCCGTCGCGGAGTCTGTGCCATGTGTTATGGTCGTGATCTTGGTCGCGGTCACATGGTTAACCGTGGTGAAGCCGTTGGCATTATTGCTGCTCAGTCCATCGGTGAGCCGGGTACCCAGTTGACGATGCGGACCTTTCATGTCGGTGGTACTGCCAGTCGTGCCGTAGAACAGGCGGAAATTCAGACCCAGCGTGGTGGTAACGTGACATTCAGCAATCTTCATTCCGTTGAAAACGTGGAAGGGATCAAGATTGTCATGAACCGTAATGCGGAGATTTCCATCCTCGATGAGCATGGTCGTCTGCGGGAAAAATATAAGGTCAGTTACGGTGCCCAGATTCTGGTGAAAGAACATGAAACCGTCGAGGCCGGGGCAATACTTGCCGAGTGGGATGCCTATACGATCCCTATTGTTTCAGAGGTCGGCGGTAGACTGAAATTTGGGGATATTATCGAGGGTGTCACCATGCAGGAAAAGGTGGATGCGGTCACCGGGAAGTCCAGCAAGGCGATTGTGCCGACTCCTGCCGGTCAGCAGCTCTCTCCGCGGATATCCATTAAAAATGATCGAGGCAAGACATTAAAACTTCCTGATTCAGAATCCTTTGCCAGGTACAGCCTGCCGGTGGGTGCGATTATATCTCTGGAAGAGGGGACTGTAATTGAGCCCGGTGAAATTATCGGTAGAATTCCACGTGAATCCAGTAAGACAAAGGATATTACAGGTGGTCTGCCGCGAGTTGCCGAACTGTTTGAAGTGCGCAAGCCAAAAGAGCCCACCATTATTACCCAGATTGACGGACGGGTCAGTTTTGGCAAGGAACTGAAAGGGAAACGGCGTGTGATTGTGACCCCTGAGTTTGGTGAACCGCAGGAGTACCTGCTTCCCAAGATTAAACATACCATCGTTCATGAGGGTGATTATGTGCAGGCAGGCGAACCATTGATGGAAGGGACCATCGTTCCCAATGATATTCTGAAAGTTCTTGGTAAAAAAGAATTGGCAAAATTTATGGTTAATGAGATTCAGGAGGTCTACCGGCTCCAGGGTGTGAAGATCAATGACAAGCATATTGAGGTCATTGTTCGTCAGATGTTGAGAAGGGTTATGGTCACAAATGCCGGTGATTCCCGATTTATGATTGGTGAGCAGGTTGAGTGGTGGAAATTCGAAGAGGAACGGGATCAGCTGATGAAGGAAGGAAAACAGCCGGCGATGGCTGAGGATCTTCTTCTTGGGGTTACCAAAGCCTCACTGTCCACGGAGAGCTTTATTTCGGCGGCTTCCTTTCAGGAGACCACCAAGGTTCTCACCAACGCTGCCATGGCCGGCAAGGTGGATGAGCTGGCGGGGCTGAAAGAGAATGTTATCATGGGTCGTCTTATTTCTGCCGGCACCGGTCTTGAAAAAGGTTTTTAGTGCCTTACTCTTGAAAAGATGTAGTAAAAACAAGAAGTTCCATGCTCACTTTAATGGCAGAATGTTACAAACATTGCCAGATAGCGAGGCACGAGACCTTCGAGGCACTTATACCGGCTTACCATTTATTACCGGTATTAGGGAATATCGGGTCTTCCCGACCACCGGTCGGGAAGGTGTGAACGAGATAGAAAGGAATCTTTTTCTACTTGACACTATTGAAAAGGTAGATTAAATAGTTTTCCTTCGTGTCTGGTATCAAGCAACTCTTTTTCCGGACAGATTCAGACAGATGTATAAAAAAAGTATATTTGAACAGGAGCAGTAAGGACAATGCCAACAATTAATCAGCTCATTCGGCAGGGCAGAAAGAAACAGGTCAAGAAGAGTGTTACCCCTGCATTAAAGGGTGCACCTCAAAAACGTGGTGTTTGTGTACGTGTTTATACCACCACACCCAAAAAGCCCAACTCTGCTCTTCGTAAGGTTGCCAGGGTCCGCCTGACCAATGGAATTGAGGTTACCTCTTATATTCCCGGTATCGGTCATAATCTGCAGGAACATTCAGTCGTTCTAATTCGTGGCGGTCGTGTAAAAGATCTTCCCGGTGTCCGGTATCACGTTGTTCGTGGTACTCTTGATACGCTCGGTGTTTCCGACCGGCGTAAGGGACGTTCTAAATATGGTGCCAAGCGTCCTAAATAGGATGTTGCAGCTGATAAAAGAGGAATACAATGCCACGTAGAAAAATAATTGAAAAACGACAGGTTAGCCCTGATCCACGCTTTAATTCCGTATTGGTCTCAAAGTTTACCAATGGAATTATGCAGCGCGGTAAGAAAAGTGTAGCCCAGAGGATTTTTTATGATGCCATGGATATCGTGGCATCCAAAATGACCGACGAAGATCCCATGACTATATTTGAAGAAGCCATGGATAAGGTTCGTCCCAAGGTCGAAGTGAAATCCAGACGAGTTGGTGGTGCGACCTATCAGGTGCCTATGGAAGTACGTCAGACCCGCAGAAATGCGCTGGCTATCCGCTGGATCATCGATTTTGCCAAATCCCGTTCCGGTGGTGCAATGTCTGAAAAACTTGCGGCAGAGATTATGGATGCCTATAACAATCGTGGTGCAGCGGTTAAAAAACGTGATGACACCCATCGCATGGCTGAGGCAAACAAGGCGTTTGCTCATTATCGCTGGTAGTATCCGGGGGGCATAGCTTGCCCCTCTTGTCTGTTGTTGTACTGCATCAGTTAAGAGTAATAAAATGAAATCAACAAGCTGATGAGTGGAAACAATCTTTCTGATGTTCGCAATATTGGCATTATGGCCCATATTGACGCAGGAAAGACAACAACAACTGAAAGAATTTTGTATTACACGGGTCGTTCCTACAAGATCGGTGAAGTCCATGACGGGAATGCTGTTATGGACTGGATGGAACAGGAACAGGAGCGGGGGATAACAATTACCTCTGCAGCAACAACCTGTAAATGGAACTCCAAAGTAATTAACATCATCGACACCCCCGGGCATGTTGATTTCACCGTCGAGGTGGAACGCAGCCTGAGAGTACTCGATGGAGCAGTGGCTGTCTTTTGTGCTGTCGGCGGGGTCGAACCCCAGTCTGAAACAGTATGGAGACAGGCGGATCACTACTCCATCCCAAGAATTGCATTCGTCAATAAGATGGATCGCATTGGGGCAGATTTTGAACGAGTCGTTGAGATGATGGAAAGGCGATTGGGTGCGAATCCGGTTGCCGTACAGATCCCTGTCGGGAAAGAGGCAGATTTTGAAGGTGTCATCGACCTTATCGAAGGGAAGATGTATACCTTTGATGAAGGTTCCCTTGGACAGGAAGTCATAGTAAAAGACATCCCGGAAGAATATCGGGACAGATTTACGGCCGCACATATGGTGCTCATCGAGAAGTTGGCCGACTTCGATGATGAGGTCATGGAAAGTTTCCTTGAAGATACTCCTGTATCTGCGACCACGATATATACTGCCCTGCGCAAAGCCACCCTGGGATTGCATGTTGTTCCTGTGCTCTGCGGCAGTGCATTTAAAAATAAGGGAATACAGCCCCTGCTGGACACTATTGTTTCCTACCTTCCTTCTCCCCTGGATGTTCCTCCGGTTGTGGGTGTAGACAAGAGGGGGGAGGAAATAGAGAGGAAGGCAGACAGGAAAGAGAAGTTCGCTGCCCTTATTTTTAAACTGATGAGTGACTCCTACGTGGAGAATCTTGCATTTATGCGAGTGTACTCAGGATCGGTAAAGGTCGGTGACAAGGTCTTTAATCCGGTTAAAAAGAAACAGGAAAAAATAGGCAAGATACTTCGCCTGCACGCAAATAAGCGGGAAGAGGTGGAGGAACTTGCTGCAGGTGATATCGGAGCGATAATCGGGCTGAAATTCAGCACCACAGGTGACACCCTCTGCGGAAAGGGCGATTATATCGTTCTCGAAAGCATGGACTTTCCGGAACCGGTGATCGGGGTTGCCATTGAGCCGAAAAGCAAAGCCGATGAAAAGAAGCTTGCAGAAACACTTGAAAAGATAGCCCTTGAGGATCCTTCTTTTCGAATCAGCAGGGATGAGGATACCGGGCAGACCATTATTTCCGGCATGGGTGAGCTTCACCTGGAAATAATCATAGACCGACTCTTAAGAGAGTTTAAGGCAAATGCCAATGTGGGTAAACCGCAGGTTTCCTTTAAGGAAACAATAGAAACCCAGGCAGAAGCTGAAGGAAAGTTTGACCAGCAGACCGGAGCCAAAGGGCAGTACGGTCATGTTGTGATTAAAATAGAGCCTTTACCCCGCGGGGAAGGGGTGCAGTTTGAAAGCCTTGTGAACGAGAGTCAGATCCCTGATGAGTTTCTGGAGGCTATTGAGCGGGGGGCAAGAGACAGTCTGGATGCCGGACCTCTTATTGGCTATCCCCTGACAGATGTGAAAGTTTCCCTCATTGGCGGATCGTACAGTGAAGAGGAATCGACAGAAATGGCATTTGGAATATCTACTGCCATGGCGATCAGAAGAGCAGCCGCTGATGCCAAACCTCTGCTGCTCGAACCGATTATGCGGCTGGAGGTGGTGACTCCGGAGGAGTATCTCGGAGATATGATGAATGATCTCAACTCCAAACGGGCGAAAGTTGTTGGAGTGGATCCTTCCAACGACCTGCAGGTGGTTCAAGCGGAAGCGCCCCTTGCTGAAATGTTTGGATATTCAACGTCCCTTCGTTCAGCAACCCAGGGTAGAGCAAATTTCACCATGCAGTTTGCAAAATATGATGTTGTGCCGAAGAATAAGGCCGATGAAATTATAAAAAAAATAAGAGGAATATAGCTCATACATTTCGAGGTAAGACTATGTCAAAAGAAAAATTTGTAAGAAATAAACCGCATGTCAATGTGGGTACTGTCGGTCATATTGATCATGGTAAAACTACTCTGACCGCAGCAATCACCGCAGTTCAGGCTCAGAAGGGCTATTCCGACTTTACTGATTTCA
>JANTGG010000133.1 GCA_024763035.1 Desulfocapsa sp.
CCAAAAACAAATATGCGCAGTGCAAAAAATAACTGGGATTTCTGGACATCACTGCCGGAAGCACTGCACCAGATAACCATCACCATGAGCGAACGTGGCATTCCTGCCACCTACAGGCACATGCATGGTTTCGGCAGCCACACGTTCAGCTTTATTAATGCAGAAAATAAACGCTCCTGGGTGAAATTCCACTTCCACAGTCAACAGGGAATCAGGAATCTGACAGACCAGGAGGCAGAAACCCTTGTCGGTAAAAACCGGGAATCCCACCAGGAAGATCTCTTTAACAGCATCGAAGACGGGAACTTTCCACGCTGGACCATGTTTATCCAGATCATGACCGAAGAAGAGGCAAAGGAATGTTCCTACAACCCCTTTGATCTGACCAAAGTATGGTACCATGAGGATTTTCCTCTTATCGAAGTAGGTGTGCTGGAGTTGAATCGTAATCCAGAGAATTATTTCGCAGAAGTGGAACAGTCAGCCTTTAATCCGGCATCTGTGGTTCCCGGGATAGGGTTTTCCCCTGATAAGATGCTGCAGGGACGTCTTTTTTCCTACGGCGACGCCCAACGATACCGCCTTGGCGTGAATCACCAGCAGATACCGGTTAATGCCCCGCGCTGCCCCTTCCACAACTACCATCGTGACGGAGCAATGCGGGTTGACGGAAATCACGGCAGTACGATCGGGTATGAGCCGAACAGTTCCGGAAAATGGCAGGAACAACCGGAATTCAAAGAACCACCGCTTCCCCTTGACGGTGCTGCAGATCACTGGAATCACCGTGAGGACACTGATTATTACAGTCAGCCACGAAAACTCTTTCGCTTAATGACAGACAGCCAGCAACAGCTCCTGTTCGAGAATACTGCACGTGCCATGGGGGATGCTCCGGAGGAGATAAAACTTCGTCATATCAGACATTGCAATGAAGCAGACCCTGCCTACGGCAAAGGAATAGCGGATGCACTTGGTCTTTCTGCAGATAATATCAGCTGACCACTACACATTTTCATTGAGTAACGCAGAAGATTAATGGTATCCTTAATAACTGCTGCAACTCTGCTGTGCGACATGCAGGAACTTTACTGATGATACGCTCGTAAAAAGATACATAAGGAGATGACTATGAAACAGTGGGAATGTTCAGTTTGTGGTTATATTCACGAAGGTGATGAGCCACCGCAAAACTGCCCTGTCTGCCAGGCAGACAGGGATAAATTTTTTGAAATTACGGCTCAGGAAGATAGTAGTGCCGAAGAAACAGCGTCAGCAAGTGTCCCCCCTTCTGATGTGCCGGATGTTCCCCTGGAACCATTAAGCATGGGTGAAAAGCTCGCAGAGCTGCTTGTGGAAAAGCACCTGCACGCCATCAGTGTACACAGCCCCAACGGCATTATTCCAGTGGCGGTCATTTTTCTTGTTCTTAACGTGGTCCTTAAATTCTCCGGTCTCGAAAATGCAATCTACTACAATATGATTGCCGTTCTCATCGGTATGCCTCCGGTGATCGCCACCGGCTACATCACCTGGCAGAAAAAATATGGCGGAGCAAAAACAACTCTTTTCAAGATCAAGATTGCGGCAAGCAGTGCTGCCACTGTTATCCTCTTTGGTCTGGTCATTTGGAAAACCATGCAGCCTGAAATCCTGAGCACCCCTTCCATCGACCGCTGGCTCTTTTTAATGTGGTCCTTACTGCTGCTTGCAACAGTCGGAGTAGCCGGTCACCTTGGCGGACAACTGGTTTTTGCCAAAAAGAGTGCACAGGAATAAGTACTGAACGCCACACACCCTGCCGATGATTGTTCACGGTAGGGTGTAGCAATACGAATGGGGACTTTTCAGGGCTAAGAAACTACAAAAAGAAAAGTGATTAGCACCAAAGCACAATTACTCTGGATTGGATGTAGGAGCTCGCCCCTGCGAGCGATTCAAGGTATTGCCAGACCTGGAAAATCGCTCGCAGGGGCGAGCTCCTATTTATGCCCTTGGGTGCAGTTCCATTTTGCATTTTCCTGAGCTTTGGTGGTAATCATAAAAAGGAATAACAGATAGACAACAAATGGATATTTTACTCACCAACGACGAAGTACGGGTTCTTGGCTGTCTAATGGAAAAAGAGATGGCAACCCCTGATTACTATCCACTCTCCTTAAATAGTCTCACCAATGCCTGTAACCAGAAATCAAACCGCAACCCTGTCGTCTCCTTCGATGAGGAGACAGTTGTTTATGCATTAAATGGTCTGCAGGAGCAGAACCTTGCCAGACAGAGTAATGTCAGTAGAGTCCCCAAATATGAACAGATTTTTTCGCAGGAGCTGAATCTTCTTCGTCGGGAGGAGGCGGTTATCTGTATTTTACTGCTTCGAGGCCCCCAGACGCTTGGGGAAATACGAAACCGCACAGGACGTTTGTATACGTTTCAGGATCTCCAGGAAGTCCAGGAGACCGTTGCAAACCTTGAGGATTCCAGCTTACTGAAAAAACTTCCCCGCCAGCCGGGTCGTAAGGAATCACGCTACAGCCACCTGTTAAGCGGTGAACCGGAAGAGATCTCATCAGATGAAACTGCAGCCCCGGAATCTGCTCCTGTGATCGTTCGCAGAGGAGCTAATGAAGCCGTGGAAGAGCTGCAGAAGCAGGTAGAGACTCTACGTCAGGAGCTTCTGAGTTTAAAAGAGGAGTTCAGCACCTTTAAATCCCAGTTTGACTGAGTGAGCAGGCAGCCCTTTTGAAGGCCGCCAGAGAACGCCCCTCTACACCTTCTGCCATTTCACATTGTAGAAAATAACGTAAAACACCGGTACCAGAATAAGGGTCAGTCCTGTGGCAAAGGTTAGCCCCCCCATGATGGTAACCGCCATTCCCTGAAAGAACGGATCTATCACCAGCGGCATCATTCCAAGCACTGTGGTGATGGCAGCCATACAGACAGGTCGCATACGACTGACCGAGGCATCCAATACAGCAGTAAGCGGTTCTTTCCCTTCATCCAGTTCAATATTAATCTGATCGATCAGCACAATGGCATTCTTAATCAGCATTCCTGTCAGGCTGAGCACCCCGAGAAGTGACATAAAACCAAACGGAACGCCACTGCTCAACAAGCCGACAGCCACGCCGATAATTGCAAAGGGAACAGTGAGAAGAATAATTGCCGGCTGTTTCAGGTTGTTAAAGAGCATGATGATGATAAGAACCATGGCAAGGGTGGGAGCTGCCATATTTGCCTTAATGCCGGCCTGAGCCTTGGCAGAATCTTCTTTCTCAGCACCCCACTGCATTTCGTATCCTGCCGGCAGCTCAATGGCTTCAATGTCCTTTTCAACAGCTGCCTGCATTTCACTGGGCAACATGCCGAATTCGATATTCCCCCGAGCCCTGATTGTCAGTTTTCTGTTAAAACGCATGCGCTGTGAATCTTCTGCAACAACTTTAAATCCTGAGACCACCTGCGAAATGGGAACGGTCTTTTTCAGAAGGGGGCTGTATACCTGAATATTCTCCAGATAGCCCACATTCAGGCGTTCGTCATCAGGTAACCTGGAAATAATGGGAAGAATCTTGTCGCCTTCACGATATACCCCTACCGTTGTTCCGGTAAAGGCAGACTCCAGAGCCTCCGCCAGCATAGGTCTGGTAACCCCTGCCTGTTTGGCCCTAACTTCGTCAAAAATCGGTCGGATCTTCTTCACGGGCGGTCGCCAGTCATCCCAAACCCTGGCACTGTACGGATAGGCACGCATGATCGCCTTTGCCTTATTGGCAAGCTGACGCAGAACAACGGCATCCGGTCCTGAAAAACGGGCTTCAATGTCATAATCAGAGCCGGGTCCCAGGGCAAATTTACGTAAAACAGGATATGCATCCGGATAGAAATCAGTGATGTGCGTTTCGATTTCCGGAATCAGGCTGTCAATAACCTTATAATCATCGACTGTGACCAGAAGCACTCCGTAGGCTTTGTCACTGGTCTCTTCCGGAGCAAAGGTGAGGATAAAACGCGGGGCGCCAGCACCAATATAGGAGGCCACAGACTCAACATGATCTTCTCCCATAATGTATTTTTCCAGCGAGCTGATATCAGCAGTGGTCCTTCTGATATCGGTCCCCGACGGCAGCCAGTAATGCACAAGGAACATCGGTTTTGTCGAGGCGGGAAAAAAACTCCCCTTCAGGAGGCCAAACCCGTATATCGATGCCGCCAGCATGGCAATGGACACAAGAACAGTGCCCCAGCGAACACGGATACAAATGCTGAGAATTTTTTTATAGGAGACAAAGATAAACCCCTTATACGGATCCTCCTGCTCCTCTCCACCCGTTTCCCCTGATAAAAACATCTTACAAAACAGAGGGGTGATGGTAATGGCAATAATCCAGCTCATCATCAGAGATATCAGCATTACCTGGAAGAGCGACCGGCAAAACTCACCGGTGCTGTCCTGAGACATGCCAATCCCCCAGAAAGCCAGAACAGCAATAATAGTCGCCCCGAGCAGGGGCATCTGGGTCTGGCTGACCACCTCACCCGCCGCATTCAAACGATCCATCCCTGCCTGAATGCGGATAAGCATACCCTCTGTAACTACAATGGCATTATCAACGAGCATACCAAGGGCAATAATCAACGCCCCAAGCGAGATACGTTCGAGACTGATACCAGCCATATCCATCACAATAATTGTTCCCAAAACTGTTATTGCAAGAATAGCCCCAATCAGCAACCCGGAACGCAGCCCCATGAAAATCAGTAAAATAACAATTACAATACCAACAGCTTCCAGAAAATTAACCACAAACGCTTTGACCGATTTGGTGACATCATTTGCCTGAAAGTTGATCACCCCAAGTTCCATCCCGACAGGAAGCATGGGTTTAAGCTCTTCAAGACGTTTGTCAACCGCCTCTCCGAGGTTCACGACATTTCCGCCTGAAGCAATGGAGATGCCAATGGAAATGGCAGACACACCATTATAATGCAGAACCTGAGAAGGCGGCTCAACATAGCCCCTGACCACATTTGCGATATCTTTTAAATAAATAACCTTGTCAGACTGTGAATCACTGATCTGCAGTTCTTTGATGCTGTCAATGGACTGATACTCACCAGTGGGACTAATCCTGATATATTCCGGTCCCACCTTTACAGACCCCGAGGGAACCACAAGATTTTGTGACCGCAAAGCAGAATAGACGCTATCCAGCCCAAGTCCGAGATGAGTCATCTTGGCAGTGGAAATTTCAACGAAGACAGCCTCCGGCTGTACCCCCCACACCGAAACCTTGGAAACATCCTTCACCAGCAACAGCTCTTTACGCAGATAATCAACCGTATCGCTCAGTTCCCTGTAACTGTATCCATCACCGGTAAGGGCAAGTAAAATACCGTACACATCACCGAAATCATCATTCACAACGGAGGTCTGGACACCGGGAGGCAGCTGGGACTGAACATCACCGACTTTTCGCCGCAATTCATCCCATACTTGAGGAAGCCCCTCTTTATCATACTTATCCTTGATGGAAACTGTGATAAGTGACAGACCTGCCTTACTGATGGACTTAATCTCTTTGAGCTGCCCCAGTTGCTGAATGGCAGTCTCAACACGGTCGGTAACCTCTTCCTCAACTTCCTGGGGAGACGCTCCGGGATACCCGGTGATAACCACGGCATCTTTAATAATAAACTCAGGGTCTTCAAGTTTACCAATGGTATCGAAAGAGAGAACACCCCCGACCACCAGCAAAAGCGTGACCACAAGGGTGATGGTCTTCTTTTTAATAGAATATTCAGCAAGATTCATATTCCCTATTCTCCCAGTGTACCTGTGAATTCCCGAACCCTGGTACCTTCCGTCAGCTTCTGAACACCTGCAGTGATTATTTTATCACCTTTTTTCAATCCTTTCGTTACCACAATACTGTCATTGTTCATCATACCGACACTTACCGCCTTTTTACTGACGGTCATATCCGTTCCCACAATCCACACATACGCCTGTTTGTTTTCATCGTAAAAAACAGATTGAACAGGAACTGGAACATCAGCTAAACCGGCATTGTCCTTTTGACGCCGTATCATACGTACCGATGCTGTCATACCATCGAGAATAGCTTTTCCGGGAGGAAGCGGCATGGTGAATACCACACGATACGTCTGAGTCTGGAAATCCGCCTCGGTGGAGAATTCCTTTATGGTAACGGGATACCATTCTCCCGGATAATTTGAAAATTGAGATGAGAATTCGACATCATACTGTTCCCTCTGCCCGATTAAGCGTTCGGGTGCATTGACGATAATATCGATGGCAGTAGTCTTCTGTATGGAAACAACAGGCTCTTTCGCCTGCACAACCTGAAAGTTATCAACAAAGCGTTTCCCAATAATTCCGGAGAACGGTGCCCGCAGGAACGTGTCTGCCAGGGCCTTTTTGGCAATCTTCATATCGGAGACAGAGATATCATAATTTCTCAATTTCACATCATACGTGGACTTGGCAACAACCTTTTCCTTAAGCAGATTAGCGTACCGGTCCACCTCTGCTTTTGTCTGATTCACCCGTGCCTGAGCGGCATCCACACGGCTCTGATAATCCGAAGCATCTATCTGGGCAAGAATATCACCCTTCTTGACAAACTGCCCCTCTTTAACAGGCAGTTCAAGCAATCGTCCGGGAACTTCAAAAGAAATTTCAACCCGATCCAATGCCCGAACCTTCCCCGGATATTTTACTTCCTCAACAGATCCTTTCCCCTGCATTTCCAGAATTTTTGCGGGTCTGATAATCTCTTTGGGAGCTTCCTCTTCCTTTTTGGAACAGCCGGAAATCAACAGGCCGACAAGACCTGCAAGGCAGAAAAGGGTGCACATTTCAAATACAGTATATTTTACAGATGATACCATGGTATTTTCCTCACAGGGAATATTCGATCCGGGAATGGTTTTGATAACAGGTCAATGAAAACTGTATGCTATTACCAGGAGCTTGTCCGAGAATAGGCATTTCGTTCAAAATCGAGGCATTTTCAAAATTTTACCGCAGGCATATAGCTGATATTCTGAGGATAAAATTTTGAAAATAAC
>JANTGG010000134.1 GCA_024763035.1 Desulfocapsa sp.
CCATGGCACCGTCAAAGGTACGGATGGTAGTATGAAGGGTGGAGATATTGTCCACAACCCCAAATACTCCATTCACTTCGATCATCTGTCCAATCATAAATGGCAGACGCGGTAAAAAGGGAACCAGGAAGAAAACAACCACGGCACCGATCAGGACGGCGACAATGGCAACCTTCCCGATGACGCTGGTATCGATGCCAACTTCATTAACCACCATTAACATGGTAACTACGAGAATCAGAACGTATATAGTCCCGAAAACAACCCGGATAAGACGTCTGTGTTTCACATATGGAAAGAGAAACTTTGAAGTCAGTTTGTAGAGAAGAAAAACAGCGATCATACCGCCAATGATGACGTAGAGACTGTCGGTAATCAGACCACTGTAATTGCTTACCTGGTCAACAATTTCAGAAGCTTCTTCGATTGCCGCAGCAACAGGCTGCACTTCAACAGCGGTGGTTGGTTCCATTACTTTGTTCTCCTGACAGGGACCGTTGCGTTATTTGAGTGCCTTTCTGAACAGTTTTCTGCTCTCTTTTTTTTAATGACTTTTCCAGTTTGTGGTCTTTATCTTTTTTTCTTTTTTTATTTCCCTTTTCGTCGATATCTTCAAGGTCTATTACCTTGTCGACCTTGTTGGCGGAAGACTGAACCTGTCCCCGATTGATTTTCAGCCCCTTGTCTTTGGGGGGGCTTAACAAAAGCCAATGTGGCTGAACCCAAGAATACAAAAAGGAGTGCGAGTGTAAGTAATAAAGTGGTCCCCTATTTCATCAGCAGCAATGATCCCTGCTGGTATCCTTCCACGCCCACCATCACCGTTTCATCGAACAATGCTTCTTCAAAATCTGCTCCGGTGAGATCTGCTCCAGTTAAATCAGCCTTATAGAAATCCGCCTTTGCCAATTCAGCATTTTGGAGATCTGCACCAATAAGAATTGCCCCCTTAAGGTTCGCCCCCTCAAGGTCAGCTCCTCTGAGATTCGCATGACTGAGGTCAGCCCCTTCCAGATCGACGTCCTCAAGATCTTTTCCTGACAGATCCACTCCTGCCAGATTACAACGGTAACAGTGATTATTATCGAGGAGCTGTTCCATGTTCTGTTCAATTTTGATTGTATCAGCAGAAATTTCGGCAGTCTTCTCCTCACTCTGATGACTCACTGCTTCCCTCAACTCTTCAGCCGAAGTCTCATCAATCTCTTCAATTTCATCGGCTGCTGCCTTATCCGGAGCCGTAATCTTCAGAGGCTGTTCCTCTACAACTTTTTCCCGGGGTGAGGCTTCTTTATCAGCACTCCTCACAGCTTCCGGTGATTTCCCTTCCCTCTCCGGGGCAGCAACTCCGGCCTTTATCTGTTTGCTTTTTGTCACTTCAATCTGCTCAACATTCTCCTCCTCAGCAGGTGCGGGAACAGACGGTATTTTAACCTTCTGCATGGACGGTGCTTTTTTTGCATCCTGCGTACCGTCTGATTGCCCATTCTCAGATATGTCTGCATTAGCTCCCTGCGCATTTCTTTTTTGAACGGTTCCAGCAGATTCCGGTAATGCAGGAGGAGTTTCCTCAAAAACACGGGGAGTGGCAATCTTTACCTGCTCAGTCTCGGGAGAGGTCTTGGAAACCGCTGTATCCTCAACATATACCTTTTCCTCAACACCACTGAGATTCTCTTCAACATAAGGGCTAGTAGTCACCATCTCACCATCAAATAAGGTGCCGCCCAGATACGCTCCGGCAAATGATGTCCCACGCAGATCGGCACCGCGCAGATCGGCACCCGCAAGATCGGCTCCCCCGAAACCTGCTTCCCTAAGATCAGCGTTGCGAAGATTTGCCCCGGCAAGATTGCCCAGGTACATCCTGGCGCGGGATAGATTTGCTCCCTCCAGATTTGCTCCGGAAAGTTCCATCCGGTTCAAGTCCGCACCGTTCAAATCACATTTGGGACAACTGTTCGTCTCTTTCAATATGGAGATATTTTTGTTAACAGTCGGGGAAACTGTAATTTCTGCAGCCAATACAGACGCAGGGATCACTACCAGGCATACCAGAAAAAAAGTACCGGACAAACTTCTCTTAAAAGCAAACATGCAAACTCCTATGGGACAAGGGATAATAAATACAATAATTTTGAAAAATATACCCGATTCCCGCTGAAGTTCCAAGACGGTTCAGTGATTCAGACACATTTTCAGCGCACACCTGTTCAACAATTCAATTAAAAATAGCTTGACTCTTCTCATATTCGGTGTATTTTGCACAAATAAGAGTGTTGCATAAATGTTGCGCAACACTTGTGAAACACTTTATTCCTAATATATCCAACAAGATAGTTTTTTTAAAAATCACAGCCTTTTTTACTAATGAATGAGGGCTCATTTATAATTGCTGATATTTGTCGTTTCCGGTATCAGCGCATTTGAACACGTTAATGTGTTTCAAGGATCAGGAGGGGAAGGATGAACATTGAAGAATTAGAAAAGGAAAAAAACGAAGGTATTGAAACAATGCCCATTGAGGAACGTCGTAATTTCCTGAAAATGGGACTTATGGTCACCGGCGTTTTTCTAGGCGGTACCGTGCTGTCTCTTACCTCGGTGGATACTGCAAAAGGTACAAGCAATGCAGTGGTGCCACCCGACGGAAAATACCCGTACACCAAGCATTACGGTATGGTCATGCGTCAGAACAACTGCATCGATTGTGAAAAGTGTATGGATGCCTGTCGCGAAACCAATCATGTCCCCGAAGGACATGGCGCCTGGAGAACCATGATCCAGGAACGTATAACCACAGTTGAAGGCGTCGAAAAACAGGAATTCCGTCCCATTCTCTGCAATCACTGTAACCGTCCCCCGTGTGTTCGTGTCTGTCCCACCAAAGCAACCGTCAAAGACCCTGAAACCGGTATCGTTGTGATGAACTACTCCAAGTGTATCGGTTGCAAGACCTGTATGGCTGCATGTCCGTACAATGCCAGATATTTCAACCATGAAAAATATGCAATAGACAAATGTAACTTCTGCCTGGACACTCGTCTTTCCAAGGGAGAAAAGGAAACTGCCTGTGCCGCCGCCTGCCCGGCAGACGTTCGTGTCTTTGGCGACATCAAAGACAAAAGCACCGAGATTTATCAATTACTGCATGAGCCAGACAATAAAATCTGGGTTTTACGTCCGGAATGCGGTGCCCTGCCGAACGTATTCTATATGAATGCATAAAACACGTTTGGTTAAGCTTGTAGATATCACTCCACAACCCACTGTTTCGATATCACAATTACTGCACTACTCAGATTTCAGGAGAAAATTAAAAATGAAAAAAGAATACGTACTGGCTGCCGCAGCGACCCTGCTTGCAGGCACTTTTCTACTTGTCAGCCAGGCATCTGCTGAAGATGCCTATGATGTCAGGGCCTTTGGCCCTAAACACCCAATTGTCTGGGAAAAACCTGTGAAAGTAGTCTTTAATCACAGAAGCCATACCGACGAAATCGGTCTTGAATGCTCCTCCTGTCACGGCGACATCTTTGCCATGCAGCGCGGAGTTGCCGAAAGAACTGCTAAATTCAACATGGCATCCCTTGCCGAAGGGAAGTTTTGCGGTGCATGTCATGATGGGGACACTGCGTTTGCCTCAGATACAAACTGCAGCGCCTGCCATGTTGTTCCAGAGGATCCAATTGTTTGGATCAAACCTGTTAAGGCTGTGGTATTTTATCATCAAAAACACACTGAAGAGTATGGACTCGACTGCGATTCCTGCCACAGCGATGCTTTTGCCATGAGAAAAGGATCTGCCTCAAATTCAGGCAACTTTACCATGCAGGCACTCTACGACGGTCAATACTGCGGAGCATGCCATGACGGCGACACAGCATTTGCCTCAAACACCCTCTGCAACACATGTCATATCGGGACAAAAGGTTACAACCGGATGATGGGTACTGATCCTCACGCAGAGAAATCATCACCTCACGGTGGTCATTAATGGATTGCTGATACTTTCAGCACACTGATACCAGTGACAACGCACAGGCTCAGCCTGAATAAAATAATGCGCAGGAGATTAAAATGGCGAACAATTCAGTAGCAGATTTATTTGCCGAGACTCAGGATACGAGTCTCGCTACCCCCGGGATGAACCGGGCAACGATTTTCTTTCTTATTACCATTGTGGTCGGACTCAGTTGCGGCGTCGCAGCTTTTATTTTCGGACACCACAACATCTATAACAATACCCGTGAGGTTCCCTGGGGACTGCTTATATCCACCTATGCCTTCTGGGCAATCACCTCAACTGGACTTTGTATCTATGCAGCAATTTCCCATCTTTTTGGTGGAACCCGCATGGCAATTGTCAGCAACCGTATGGTATGGATGTCCATAGTCTGTATCCTCGGTGCATTTGCGACCATCGGTGTTGAGATTGCAAGCCCTCACCGCATGCTTATCTACAACATCATCTCCCCCAACCCGACTTCCAATATCTGGTGGATGGGAACTCTATATGGTCTTGCCGTTGGCTGCATGATCGTTGAGTTCTTTGGAATAGTTACCGGACTTGCCAGAATTGCCGTTATTCTGGGTACTGCCGGTGCTGTGGCTGAAATTCTCGCCAACAGCTGCCTCGGTGGTGTTTTCGCAACCCTCCCCGCCCGTCCTTACTGGTATGGAGGACAGCTGCCAATCTACTTTCTGACATCAGCCTTTCTCTCAGGTGCTGCTGCAGCCGTGCTGTTCAACTTTCTCGCCTATAAAATCCGCGGGGCAGAAATGAGCGAAGCCGTGAAAAACGGAGTAAAAAGTGCCGGGAAAGCCATGATCCTTGTCCTGGTACTGTATACTGTTGCAACCTTCTGGCGCCTCATCATGTATTATGTTGGTGGCTCGGAGCTCGGACGCATAGCAGCCGGTGCCTTAATTAATGGACCACTTTCCATTAATTTCTGGGTATTTGAAGTGTGTGTAGGTATCATCTTGCCACTGCTTCTTATTATCCTTTCCCGTCTGCAAAATCTGGGTATGATGGCGTCTGCCGGATTACTGATTCTGATTGGTCAATTCATTGCCCGCTACGACCTGGTAGCCGGCGGCCTGCTTGTACCGGAATTTATCGGCTGGGATAACGCACCCACTTACCTTGGTTACGTTCCCTCAATCTTTGAGATAGCAGTAGTCATCGGCAGTCTTAGTGTTGTCTGTTTCGGTTTTCTCATCGGAGAGAGAGTCTTCGGTAAAGTGTTCACACAGAGCGAACACCACTGAGATCATCCGCTTCCCTTCCGGCAGAGGCTGGCTCCAGTCAGCCCCTGCCGGTACCTGTTCTTTCAAGAAAGTATTCACTCAATTCTTTCTGCCCTTTTTATTACAATTCCTTCCTGTGAGCCAATGCCTGACACAAAACGACACAACATTGCCGAAAGCGGCGCACCTCAGAGAAAGTCTGAAGGTATGCCGGATTCCTGTTTAACAGGCGGTGGCAATGAGCTCTTTCAGGCGATTCAAGATCCCGTGTTTGTTGTGACCCCGGGTGGAACCATTATAGACGCCAACAACGCCGCACTCAGTGCAGCAAAAAAAAGTCATTCTGACATTATCAATAAGGGTATCTGCACCATAATACATGGCGGCAGTTCCCCCCATATCCAGTGCCCCCTTGAGGAGTTTCTCCTGACCTGTTCCCACCGCGTTGAGGAAACCTGTCTTCCCGGACTTTCTGGAGAATATCTTTTAACGATCTCTCCAGTAAAGGATCACCATGATACTGTCAGAAAGATTCTTATTGTTGCCCGCGAATTAACAACCCTTGAGATAAGTAAAGCTGATTCTCTGCGTACCGCACAACTTGCTGCCATCGGCGAGCTTGCTGCAGGCGTTGCCCACGAAGTAAATAATCCGATCACCGGTATAATAAATTTTGCACAGCTTCTTCTTGACGATTCCCCAAAGGACTCACTGCAGGAAAAACTTCTTGGAAGGATTGTTGACGAGGGTGAGCGCATCGCTGCCATTATCAAGAACCTGCTTTCTTTTGCCAGGGACAACATTACTGACAGCGAGCCGATAGATCTTAATCAGGTTCTGACTGAAAGCCTCTCCCTGGTTGAGCATCAGCTGAAAAAAGACGGCATAAAAATCAACACCAGTTTTTCCAGCGAGCGCTGTGAAATCCTTGGAAATTTCAGACAGTTGCAGCAGGTTATCCTTAATCTTTTAAGTAACGCCCGCTTTGCCCTGAATGAACGCTACACAACATCATCACCAGATAAAAAAATAGAAATATCCTGCTACCCCTTTATTAAAAATGAAGGACAGAGCATGATTCAAATATCCATTAAAGATTTCGGTACCGGCATTCCCCAGGGAATTCTCGACAGGTTGTTTGACCCCTTTTTCACAACAAAACCATCGGGACAGGGCACAGGTCTCGGGCTCAGTCTCAGCTTCGGCATTGTTCAGGATCATGGAGGGTTGATTAAAGTTAACTCTATTATACATCAATACACTGAAACGATAATAGAAATCCCTGCATCCGGGAGCTGATATGGACGCACTGCCCACCCAAGACACCGACACCCGAATACTTATCGTCGACGACGAATCCAGTATTCGCCTGACATTTGAAATGTTTCTTGCCCGTGAAGGTTATGGTCCTATCGTCACTGCGTCAACATTCCACGAAGCGCTGGACGCCATAGCTGAACACGAATTTGATCTCATTATCAGTGATATAGTCCTTGAGGGTGAAAGTGGTACCGACTTTCTCTGTAAAGTTCGTGAAGCAGGAATTGAGTGTCCGGTTGTCCTGGTAACGGGCTTTCCAAATCTTGATACGGCCTCGGAAGCGGTCCGTTACGGAGCTTTTGATTATATCTCCAAACCGGTAAACAAAGAAACTTTACTGAAATTTGTACGCCAGGCCCTGAAACACTGGAATCTGAAAAACGAAAAGAAACAACTTCTCCAGGAAAATGAGAAATACAAACGTTATCTGGAGGCCATTTTCAGTTCCGTTCGCGACGCTATCATCACCATCGATAATGATTTACATATAGTCCAGTTGAATGACACCGCCAGGC
>JANTGG010000135.1 GCA_024763035.1 Desulfocapsa sp.
GATATCGGGGCCTGGTATTTTTCCGAACCGGGGAATGGAAACTACGGAGGACTGCTCGGTGGTTCTGCTTATGGTGAGCTGGGGTGCCTTGCCTCTTTAAAGGGAGCTGTTACCATGATTGGAAATAAATCAGGCTCTGAATACACGTTCAATGGTGAGGCGTGGGGAGCAGCGGGTGTGGGATACTGCTCTGCCAGTAAATGGAAGTCCATCAGGGATGCCCGTAAGGACTCTTATTGTCTTACAGGAGATGCCAGCCTGACAGTGGATTATACACATGGAAAACTGGATGTCGGTGATCTTGACTATCACTGCTGTGATTAACCGGCATGGGGCTGACTCACATGATGGAAGGCACTCAGACACCCTGCCCGGCAGTGATTTACGGATGGTTTTGGGTTAACTGTACAATATGATAACTTTTCAATACTACACTCACTCGTCAGGATGAGGTTGATATGGTGAATTACCGATATTTTTCAGGCAGAAACATTTTGTGCAGCCTGCTTGCTGTTTCTTTTTTGTTCCTCACTGTCGCTTCCGCACAGGGAGCGTCCCGTTTGTATTTCACCGGTATGGTGGAGACGAACGAGCAAAGCGGGAAACCGCAGGTTATGCTTCATTGGGGAAGTTTTGAGGGAGATCTCCCCGAAGAAATTGAAGTTTTTACCCTTTATCGAAAGGAAAGCGGCGGGTCTTTTGTGCATCTTGCAGATATCCCGTATGAAGTGAGCCCTGATCTGGGGCAGCTTGTGAGCGACGACTGGAATCAGCGTCGTTTTGTTGAAGTGCTGGATCTTTTAAATGCTATCAGTGCCGCCCGGGAGCCTGCAGGGCCTGTGGTAAATACTAAAAATTTTGCAGACATGCTTCGGGACATATTCGTGGAGGGTTCTCCGTTTTATAATCCTTTGCAGAAGTGGCTGTTTAGCCGTTTTAACCCGAATATTGCCAGAGGAGTGGGTCTTGGATATCTGGATACTGCTCTCGCTGACGGGGAGCAGTATACGTATATGCTCACCGCCGTTACTGCGGGTGGTGAATCATTGCCCATTGGACAGACCGGTGTTATTGACACCGATGTTGTGACCGTCCTGCCGCCGCCGGAGCAGTTCAGGCAGGTTTTTGTGGGAGAATGTTCTCTGTATCAGAGTAATCTTGATGATCTTCGTATCCATTTTACGTGGAATCTGCCCTCAGCACCCCAGGATATCGGGCTGGATATTCTTACCTATGGCTATATGATTTACTGGGCGGAGGAAGAAGTTGATCCGGCAGTGGTTGATTTGAATACTGCCCTGCCCCCATCTCTGCACCCGATAAATGCCAAACCGATTGTGGTCGCAGGTCCCGCTGAAACTTCCGGAGCTGATTCCTTTCTGGCAAGGGATGATGGTTCTGCCCATGCGACAGGTCCTGCATGGAAACGCGGGCAGCAGTATTACTATTATATTGCCCGGCGGGATATCGGCGGACATTTCTCTACCGTTCATCCCGTTAATGAGGCACCTGTTTCCGTGGTGGACAGACAGCCTCCGGTTGCTCCCTGGCGTGTTCATACCGAAGAGCTTATGAGTCCGCCTGCGGCAGGTGTTTCTGTGCCGGGGATGAACCTTGTCTGGGATCAGGTCAACCCTGTGAATTATGCCCGTTATTTTGGCAGTAGCCGTAGCATCTGTTCTGCCCGGGATACAGAGGTGTGTGTTGCTGCTTCCGATGAGGATTGTGCAGACAGCAGCAAGGTTCGTTGTGTTGATACCAATGCTGTCAGCTATGATATATACCGTTTTGAGTCGGAAGCCGATGCGGCAGCCTGGGGAATAGACAGTGACGGTGATTTGTGGCCGGATGTCATTGAGAACGCAGTGGCTGCGGATGCGTGTGATCCCGATGATTTCCCCACAAATGGACCGCCCCCGCAGAAAATCGCATCCATAGACAGGGATGATACTGTGTACCAGCGGCAGTTGAATGATATGCAGGTGCAGATGGTGTTTCATGATCCATTTTTTGATACTGCCCAGTATGACAAGGTGTTTTATTACAAAATCATTGCCCGGGATCCTGCCGGAAACCAGAGCCCTGCCTCGCCGCCAATTCGGGCAATCCTGCACAACAGAGAACAGGCAGAGGCAGACGGTACCTTATACGCTGAGGAATGTGATCATTATTTTACGGATTTTGATCCGGAAGAGTCCAGCCGCATGGAGCAGGGAGATGTGCTCACCCTTGTGGATTCCACAGGTGATGCTGTGCGCTGGGAATTTACAGCCTATTGTCCCAAAATGGTCCAGCAGGGGTACAATATTATTCCCCTTGCTTCCGGGAATATGATCAACTCCGAGGCACACATCAAGGCGGAGATGATAGAAAGTGCCTCCTGCGACACCCAGCCATGCTACGGAAACAGCTATGTTGTTATCTTTTATGATAAAAACAATGTGTCACTTGTTTCTCCCCCGCCCAGCAGACCTTTGAATGAAGCCGGCTTTTTTGCTGTTGAGGGTCTCTGCTCCGGATATAACGGCACAGTAACGCTGGATACCTATTGCAAATGGGTGGAGGTTTCCACACCCAACAGGGTTGCCAGTGGTCCGGTTAAGGTTTGTGCCCCCCTTGGGGAAGGACAGGTTGCCCGTGTCTATCAGAAGATCAACGGACAGATGAGTCCCGTTGCAAATATCGACTATGAATCTCCCGATGGTTCCTGTGTTGAGTTTCTGGAAGGCGGTGGCATTGTTACCTCCGACCTCTGTCTCGGGGTACGGACTTTTACTGAGAATCATATCGGTTCATCGATGCACTATTTTAACTGTCTGGAAATGGCACCGGTGGCCAGAAGCTCACTTCCCCCTGCCCCTGTCATCGAGGGTCTTTACAGCAAAGAAACTCCGGAAGGCGAACCCTATTTTGAGCTGCACTGGTCCGGTCTTCTGGAGGGGCAGACATCCTTTGTAATTGCCATGAATGATGGCGAAGATTCACGTTATCAGACGGTATTCCCGGCTGCAGCAAATAGCTCAGGACAGTTCAGCCATGCCCTGAATCTGAGTGCAGAAGATCTGACCAGAGAGTGGCATGTGAAGATTCGTCTTATTTCCACCGACATGAAACGCAGTCCCTGGTCGGAGGAAATGAGCGCTACCTATCAGCTGGCAGAACCGGAAATACTCCCCTGGCCGGTTATGGATGAACGAATCTCTGCTGGAACTATCACCGCTGTTCTTTTAAAAGAGGAGAGTACCCGTCACAGACCTGCTCTTATACTCAGTGATGATCTGACACAATTGATGTCCCTGACACTGTGCGACGGTGCCATCTGTCTGGATAATCTGCAGGAATGTGACGGGTCGAATCTCTGTGTTGATCGGATTGTCGATGCGGAAACAGATGAAATCTATGATGAACCATCCAGGTTTGAGAATGTCAGACTCTGTTCCTACATCCAGCCGCTGGTAAAAATCAGAAATTTTATTGTCTATCGTCAGGAGGAAGGGAAGGAGTTTCTGCAGGTCAGCCCTTTGATTTCAGGCTTCACCTGTCAGAATGAGTCGATCTTTGTCCCCTATATGGACCATGTGGGAGGCGTGTGGCATTATTACAGCATTATTCGCAATCCGTTCTATTTTTTCCGAAAAATTCTGCCTTCTGCTGTTATGGGTCACGATCTTGAAGGAGAACCCATAGACCCTGCTGTTGCCACGGGTCCCCGTATGTTTTATCTCGATCATTATCCTTCAAAGAGCGGCATGACTGTGCGGTATAAAGTGGTTCTTTTCGATGTTGCCGGAGGTGAGCCCAAAAAAGAATTAACCAGTAACTGGCTGGTTCTCGAATAAACGGCATGGGAGAACGAACCGGATGAGATATCCTTTCCCCATAAAACGACCTTTCAAAGGGATCTGCATGAAGAGTGTACATACATATTTTGCGTTTTTTGCTGCGTTTCTTTTCCTTTTTGCCATCTGTCCGGGAAGTGCTTTTCCCTGGGATGCTGCTGTGCAGGAAAATGTTATTATTTTTGATGCAAGCGGGCAGGATGTCGGTTCCTATCATACTGGAGACTGGGCACGTTCGGTTAGTGCTGACGGAAAAGTTACTTTTGAAAACTGGGCTGTCGGGTCGCCTCCAGGCTCGACATCAATGGATACAGCTTCCATAAGTCTCTCTCCCGGGATGGTGGCAGTCCCGAACTTTAGCAGTCAAAGCAGTGTGCCGCCTTCAGCAACTGTTCCCGAAGTCTCGTTGTACAGTTTCGATGTTGCTCTTTTTTCCTCTACCGCCCCGGGAGATGTCCCGGGACTTTCCGTTACTCCACCATCCGGTACGTACCAGACCACTGTCGAGCTGACTGTCACCGCCAGAAGCCTCGGTGGAACGGCGACCATTGAGCTGAAGAATGCAGATAACAGCTGGCAGCCCATTGGTGAGAACAGTGCCACTCTTTATATTTCCAGGGATCGTACTCTTACTGTCAGGGCATCCTGTAACGGAGCATATTCCCCGGAGCGTGTTCTCACCTATGTCGTTCAACAGCCTGTTTTTGTTGACAGTGATGGTGATGGTCTTCCGGATATCTGGGAGATTGCCCATGGATTGAACCCGCTGGATACCAGCAGTAATGCTACCTACAACTCACCGGACAGTGATGGTGATGGAATATCTGATTTTGATGAAGTACTCCGTGGCAGTGATCCCTTTGCTGATGCCTCTGTTCCTGCCGATTCCGATGGTGATGGATGGTTTGACTGGGATGAAATACATCTGCGGGGGACAAATCCCAACGACATCAATGATGTCCCCACTGCCGGCAGACTGTATGAGGTGGAAACGATTCTTTCCGGGTCTTTTCTGGGCTATAATGATTATCCCGTTGCCAAAAGTACTTATCGCATTGAAACCCTGCAGCAGAGGATACTGGCAGAGGATAGGAGCAGTAGTCTTGCCGGGTATTCGGCACGGATTCCTCTGGGCAGTGAGGCTGTAATTCGGGTGGTTGACGTGTCGAACGGCGGCTTTGTCTATAAACGATATATTCCATCGGTTGCGGATCCGCTGTTTTCTGATCTTGATTTTGATGAAACGGACTGTACGGGAGATATCTCCAGCTGGCATGAGCAGTGGCAGGATGCCCTTATCTCGTTTCTTGCTGCCAGACTGGTTAGCAATACACCCGATTTTGATGTGACCACCGCCACCATGCTTCCCCTTGCTCTTTTCGAAAGACAAGTGGAGCTGTTTGCGGAATCTGTGCCACAGGCGGTTGTTGATGATATGGGAGTTCTTCATCCGGAGCTTTCGGCGAATCCATGGCTTGCCTTTGCATCCCATGGACATCGTCCGGAGATTTCCACGGTTGAGAGTCTTCGGCTTTTTCTGGAAAGAGAACGAATACCGGCATGGGACAGTGCATCCCCCCAGTTGCCGCGTTCCATTAATGATCTTATGGAGGAGTTGGCTTTACTTGCCTTGTCACCCTGTCACTCTCTCCAGGACGCTCTTGAAACCTTCTATTCGCAGATGAGTCCCGATGAAATAATCGAAGAAGAAGTCGGGCGTCTGCTGCAGGAACAGGAGGGAACCTATCTGGCAGGTCTGTTTCTCCTCTATTCCATGGACAGCCTGGAAAGTCATCCAGACCCGTTCTGTACGCTGCTGTCTCCGGACGCGGATAGTGACGGTGACGGCCTTCTGAACCATGAAGAGACACCCGTTCAGGATCTTGTCACCGGGCTTGCCGATCCATTTAACAATGACAGTGATGAGGACGGTCTGATTGACAGTGAGGACAACTGCCCGCAGGTTGCCAACCCCGATCAACGTGACAACGATCAGGATACGCTGGGTGATGCCTGCGATCAGGATGATGATAATGACACCCTTTCCGACGGTTTGGAAATGCTCATTGGATCCAATCCGTTCAATGAAGACAGTGATGGCAACACCATAAATGATGGTGAACAGTGGAGGGATGGCAGTCATCCTGGAATTGCTGTGTATATCACCGATATGCTAAGCCCAACCAACCAGCCCGATCAGACCATTTCCGGTTATCGCTATCCTGGTGCCGCAGTTAGTGTTTTTGTTGGAGCAAGCAATACGGGCATACCCGTTGTCGAAACGGGAGAGACTGACTGGTCTTTACCTCTTTCAGGGTTTGCAGAAGGCAGTTACCTGCTGACAGTGAGAGCATCTGCAGGGGATCTGTCCGGCAGGGATACGGCAATGCTGGTTATTGATTTCACTGCTCCTGTGGTTACCATTTCCTCTCCTGTGGAGGGAAGCATTGCAGCCAGTGATACACCACTGTTTTCCTACAGTGCAGATGCGGGAACCAGTGACGTCCTGCTTGATGGAGTGTCGCTCGCCATCGCTTCAGGGGAGCAGTTACCTCGTCTGGAGATGGGCAGTCATTCCGTGAGGGTTGAGGTGACTGATGATGCGGGAAATACAGGTTTTGATGAGGTGAGCTTTTCCATTGATGAGTCATCCCTCGACCGGTTGATTGCGGTCAGTTCCTCCACCGTCGATTTTGGAGTTCTTGCCGGGGGAGTACCTGCAGAAGAAACGATTACGGTGACCAATGACGGTCAGACGCCGGTAACCGTCGGCACCGTTGCATCCGTTGATCCACTTGCGTCACCGTTTGCAGTCGGTGCTGAAGACTGCTCCGGCAAGACCCTTGCCCATGCCGAAACCTGTACCGTGACAATACAGGCACTGCTTAATGCAGCGGGATCCTATACAGATACGTTTGATCTGCCGAACAATGATCCGGATCGCAATCCGCTGACAATCAGTATCTCTGCGGAAATGGAAGACTCATTCCCGTGGCTGTTGTTCCTCCCGGCTGTTTTGAGTGGGAGATAGGGATGCAGCTGCAGAGCTGCTGCTTGAGAAAGATCGATGGGAGAAAAGTATAATAGACGTGTAGATATTATGGTTGTTAGTTAAGTGTTGGGCAAAAAATGACCTGCCATTCTTGCAGCGTGGGTTAAGTTGAGACAAAATGAATTCAACTCAGAG
>JANTGG010000136.1 GCA_024763035.1 Desulfocapsa sp.
GGCGAGCTCCTACATCAAATCCGGCTTGGTATTCATCATCGGTGTTGGGTCGTCCAGGCTTGTGATCCTATTACCTCTCAGTAATAGGCGGCAAGGTTCAGGCTGCGTTTCAGTCGTTCCATAAAGAAGCCGATGATCTCCGGGTAATGGGCCAGGCCCTTGAAAAAGGACTCCCCGTCATGCTCTGTCATTGAGCATTCCACCGAAAATCCTGTCTTTTCCAGGACGTTGCGCCAACTGTCTGTATTCCCCATCAGATCTTTTTCAGCATGCCAGCCCGCCAGGTACATAAAGGGGATGATTCGCAGCTTTTTGTATTGAGCTGCCAGCTTATTTCTCTCTATTCCCGCAAATACCGCATCCCGGTCAGGGATACCTTCCAGGCTCGCTGTGATCACATTGGGATAGAGATCACAGAGCAGCCGTTCCAATCCCAGGTAAATTATATTGGCAGGATCCGCCGCAATGGGAGTACCGTGAAGGGCGATGAGGTTTAATCCCTGATCCGGCTGCAGGAAATCTTCTTCCACCACCTTCAGTGTCTGTTTGATAAAGCCCCAGCGATGGAGCAGTGTCTCGCCGGGGAAAATACGCATGCCGGGAAAGTATTCACAGGTCTCTGCCAGCTGCTGATATTCCGTCCCCGGGAAAACGTGCAGGGGTTGTACCACAGCCTTTTTGTATCCTGCACTTTCTGCCCTGGCGAGACTCTCTTTGATGCTGGGCAGTTCCATCTTTTTGCACAGTATCTCAGAGGTGTATCCCCAGAAGATGTCATGGTCGGGAAACTGCCTGTTCAGTTCTGTGTTGAAAAGTTCCAGGGGGCGTTTTGCCCGACTGCTGGTGCCAAAGGTGGCAATGATAATTGCCGGCTTTTCCTGAAGCTCAGGGGTTCGCAGTTTGCGTCCGATGTATCCATGCTGGTGCATTGTCTGTCCTTACTGAAGGTAATTTTTGAGAAATCCGGAGTGAAAATGTCCCGAAAGTATACTGTGTACCCCGCCTGTCATTCAAAATCAAGGGCAACAAGACGACTGTAAATCCCTCCCAGCTCCAGCAGCTGCGAATGGCTGCCCTGTTCGCGGATGCGGCCCTTTTCCAGAACAATAATCCTGTCCGCTCGCTGCACTGTTGAGAGGCGGTGGGCGATGATCAGCACACTTTTTTTGTTGAAGCAGTATTCCAGGGTTTGTTCCAGCAGTTTTTCGGTCTGTGAATCAATGGCGGAGCTTGCCTCGTCAAGGACAAGAAAGGATGGTTCCCGGCACAACACCCTGGCAATGGCGAGGAGCTGCTTTTCTCCGGTGGACATCGTCTGACCACCTTCCCCGATTTGAGTCTGCAGTCCGTCAGGCAGCCGTTCTATGAACGCACCCAACTGCGATTGTTCCAGTAAGTCCTGTACCTGCTTTTCGTTTTTCCCGGTATCAAGGGCAATGTTGTTAAGAAGAGTATCCTGGAGGATCAGTGTTTCCTGCATGACCACCCCGATTTCCCTGCGCAGAATGTGGGGGGAGAGGGAGTGTAAGGGGTGACCGGCAAGGGAGATGACCCCGGAAGTCGGCTCGTAGAAGCGAAGCATCAGGTTGATAATTGTGGATTTACCGCTTCCTGTGGGCCCTACGATGGCAACGGTTTCTCCTTGCTCAACACTAAAGGAGATCTGATGGAGGATCTGCTGCTGCGAATTATAGCTGAAATTAACATCTGCAAAGGTGAGCGCACCGTTGAATGATTTCTCCGGATCGGGAAGGGCGGGGGATTTCTGTTCGTGATCTTTTGTGTCAAGAAGGTTAAAAATCCGCTCAGCGGATGCCAGTGCCGACTGAACGATGGAGTATTTCTGGGAGATCTCCCTCAGGGGCTGAAAAAAGAGCCGCATATAGGAAAGAAATGCCACAAGTTCTCCAAGGCTCAGTTCTTTTTGGATAATCTCACCACCGCCGTACCAGAGGATAACCGCCACCGCCATCGTGCTCATTAATTCTGTCAGCGGCATAAAGGTGCCAAACAGCCGGATTTGACGCAGGGTTCTTTCCAGGTATCCGTCGTTCAGCTCGGCAAATTGCCGGTTCATATCACGGGATCTGTTAAACAGCTGTACCAGATAGACTCCCGACACGGTTTCCTGGATAAAAGCATTGAGTTTTGACAGCTGTTTGCGGATGGAACGAAACTGAACCCGGGCAAGTCTTGAAAAGGAAATGGTGATTGCGGCTGCAAGGGGAACAAATACAAACAATAGCAGTCCGAGGTGCAGGTTCATGTAAATCAGAAGAACCAGAATGCCGACCATGCGCAGCAGGTCATTAAAAAGCGTCACCATAATGGAGGTGAACATCTCATGCATATTCTGTACATCGTTAGTGAGACGTGTGACCAGACGTCCCACCGGATGTTTTGTGAAAAAGGGCAGGTGTATCTGCAGCAGATGGCTGAAAAGGTCCTGCCGCAGCCGCTGCATAATGGATTGACCGATCCATTCGAGGAGCAGCACCTGGGAAAAAGCGGCGATAAAGTTAATGCAGATAAGTCCGGCATAGGCGAGTCCATATAATCCGAGACCGTCTATGCGAACATCAAATGTTTTTTCGGGATTGGTGATAAAGAGGTCAATGGCCCGTTGCATGATCCAGGGCAGCGCGAGGGTGCTGGCGGTGACAAAGAGGGAGAGAAGAACGGCACCGGAAAAGGGAATGATAAATGGTCTGACGTAGGAGATGATGCGCCGCCACAGTCCTTTCTCGGAGATGGATACTGTGTAATCCTCTTCAAAATAACCGAAATTACGCATGACTGTTTTCCGGTAGAGGTTCCTGGAGTCGCTGACGGCGGACGATGTCACGGAAAAAGTCATTGTCCGTCTTGAGCTCTGCATAGCTCCCCAGTCCGTCGATTTTTCCGTTGCGGATAACCAGTATCCTGTCAGCGAGTGCGAGCTGTTTGACCCGTTGGCTGACCCAGATGACGACTTTTCCATGCATCCAGTCGGCAATGTTGTGCAGGATCTGCTGTTCGGTTGCCGTATCCACTGCCGCCAGACAATCATCCATGATCAGGACAGGTCGGTTGCAGATCAATGCCCGGGCAAGGGCAACGCGTTGCCGCTGTCCGCCGGAAAGGGTGACACCCTTTTCTCCGGTGCGGCTGTCGTAGCCATCGGGCAGGGCCATGATCTCATCATGGACGGCAGCCGCTTTTGCTGCCCGGATAATTGCCTCCATTTCGGCATCAGGTGAGCCGAAGGCGATGTTTTCCGCGAGAGTACTGGAAAACAGGAGTGGCTCCTGTCCTACATAGCTGATTTCATTTTGAATGGATTGCGGAGGGAAGGTGTTGATATCCTGTCCGCCGACAAGGAGGGTCTGGTCGGCAACGGGGAACATACGGGCAATGATCTGGCAGAAGGTGGTTTTGCCGCAGCCGGTTGGGCCGGTGATGCCGAGGATGCCCGGCAGGAGCTGCAGGTTGAATCCGGAAAGGATGATCCGTTCAGAGCCCGGATAGCTGAAATTGAGATTCTGCAGAGTAAAGGTCGGGCTGTCCGGTTTTTTGCCGGCGATTCCCCCGGGCAGATGGGACCGGGAGTGAAGCAGGCGGTGGATACGTTTCAGGGAAGTGATTCCCTTTTGTACCAGATTGGTTACCCAGCCGATTGCCATCATGGGCCAGATCAGCATATTAAGGTACGTGATAAAGGCAACAAAATCACCCATACTGATAGCTTCTTTAATCACCAGTTTTCCGCCGAAATAGAGAACCATCAGCATTCCGCTGCTTCCCACAAGGGTTGCCACTGGAAAGAGCAGTCCCTGGATGATTGCCACCCGGATACTTGAGTGCACATAATCCATCCCGAGTTTTTCGAATCGTTTTGTCTGGGAGGTTTCCAGGGTGTACGCCTTCAGCAGGCGAATGGAGGAAATGGAAGATCTTGCAAACTCCGTCATCAGGGAAAATTGCTCCTGTACCCTGTCGAACTGCTGGTGCAGTCGTTTGGAAAGTATGCGGGTCGCAATGGCGAGAACCGGCATGGGCAGCAGGGCAAAGAGGGTGAGTTTTGCGTGAATATGAAACATGAAAAAGATGGCGGCAAGGGACATAACCAGTGCATCCACTGCCGCGACAAGTCCCATACCGCATGCCATCTGCACGGCGGACAGATCGTTTGCTCCGTGAGCCATGATGGAGCCCGTACTGTATTTAGTAAAGAACGCACCGTCCATGGTCATGATATGGGTGAAAATACGTTTACGCAGATCCCGTTCCAGATGTCGTGAAAAGCCGATGACAAGATAGCGCCAGCAGAAGCGGAGGATGGTGGCAAGTATGCCGATAGCGCAGATAAGAAGAGCGAGCTGCAGGAGTTCCCGCTGGCTGATGCTATTGTCTGAAAGTCCGTCGATACCGGTTTTTAAGATTTTTGGAATGGTCAGCTGCAGAAAGTTGACCCCAAGCAGGGCGACCAGTCCCAGACCAATCCGCAGACGGTGTTTCGCGTAAATAGGGCCGAGCATATGAAATATTTTTCCAGACATGTGCGAGAGTATACCAGCAGTTGCAGGAAAGAAAAAGCTAACTGTTCAGAGCATTAGGGACATTTCTTGTGCATACGCTGAATGCTTACAGAAAAAGAAAGCAGAAACAAAAAAACAGCGTTGCCGGCTGAACCAGGCAGCTCACTACCTGTAGGAGCTCGCCCCCGCGAGCGATCAGCAACATGGTCACTCCTGCAGTTCCGTTTGTCGTTCCCCGGATTTCAATGCTCCACAGGATAAAAAGACGAACATTACAGCATTGTAATGATACTGAAAGGTTCTGGTAATATTTCGGTGTTACCTTTCCTGATGTTGTTCAAGAGGTTTATTTTTTTCTGCACCGGCAGGCAGTACCCGCAGACCAGTGCAGAAACTACCATGGAATAAGGCACCATAAAGGAGCAGTTATGAACGAGCCAATCATTACGGGGACGCATTCCCCGGTACCGCCGCCCCCTTCCGCAGAGCAGGCAGACGGTTTCACTTCCATTCAGGCAATCAATGACTCTGTTGCTGCCAGTTCCGCCTGGGTGGGATTACTGCGGCAGGAGATTTCCAAGGCAATCATCGGACAGGAGCATCTGGTGGAACGACTGCTGGTCGGTCTGCTCACCGGCGGACATATCCTTCTGGAGGGTTTGCCCGGTCTTGCCAAGACTCTGGCAGTGAAAACCCTTGCCATGGCAGTGCACACAGACTTTCGTCGTATCCAGTTTACACCGGATATGCTGCCGGCAGATATTATCGGTACCCAGATTTACAATCCGCAGAATACCTCTTTTGAGGTAAAGCAGGGACCCATCTTTTCCTCTTTCATCCTTGCAGATGAAATCAACCGGGCGCCGGCAAAGGTACAATCTGCTCTTTTAGAGGCGATGCAGGAAAAACAGGTTACCATCGGTGATGAGACATTTACCCTTCCGCAACTCTTTCTTGTACTCGCCACCCAGAACCCCATTGAACAGGAGGGCACATATCCTCTGCCTGAAGCTCAGGTGGACAGGTTCATGTTGAAGGTCGTGGTGGATTACCCGAGCATGACAGAGGAGCGGATGATTCTCGATGCAGTGAATCACACAGATTCAAAAATTCAGATCAATCCGGTGCTCGGACCAGATGATATCCTGCAGTCACGAAAAGTCGTTGATACCATCTATATGGACGATAAGATAAAAGACTATATCGTCTCCCTTGTCTGTGCTACCCGGGATCCGAAAGCGTTTCAGCTTGATCTGCACGATTATATCGAAACCGGTGCATCACCCCGTGCCACCATCAACCTGAAAGCGGTTTCCAGGGCACTGGCCTTCCTTGCAGGACGTGGGTATGTGACCCCGGATGATGTGAAATCAGCTGCCCTTGATGTGATGCGTCATCGCATTCGTATCAGTTATGAGGCAGAGGCAGAGGCGATCAGCAGCGAAGATATCATTCGCAAAGTTCTTGATACCGTTCCTGTTCCCTGAGAAGTGACGATGGAAGAGCAAATCACAAAAGAGATTCTGAACAAGGTTCGACAGGTGGAGGTTCGCACCTCGCGGCTGGTTAACGATACCCTTGCCGGCAGTTATCAGTCGGTGTTCAAGGGACGTGGCATGAACTTTGACGAGGTGCGCGAGTATGTGCCGGGTGATGAAATCCGCACCATCGACTGGAATGTTACCGCACGCACCGGTGTCCCTCATATCAAGAAATTCACAGAAGAGCGGGAGCTCACCATCATGCTGATGATCGATGTCAGCGGCTCCGGTGATTTCGGTTCTGCGAAGAGCTCCAAACGTGAGGTTATGGCAGAACTTGGTTCCATCCTCGCTTTTTCAGCCGTTCGCAATAATGATAAGGTTGGGCTGTTGCTTTTTTCAGACTTTGTGGAACTCTAT
This sequence comes from Desulfocapsa sp., assembly GCA_024763035.1. Lineage (GTDB taxonomy): Bacteria > Desulfobacterota > Desulfobulbia > Desulfobulbales > Desulfocapsaceae > Desulfocapsa. The sequence goes on from JANTGG010000136.1 coordinate 6,419, forward strand.
ATCCCACCGAAGAAAGGACGATCCCACATCCTGCGGCTTATTCGGGAGATTCTGTTTTTCCAGCCCGAAGGCAGAAAAACAGATCTGGTGATTCCCCTGGATTTTGTGAACCGGGTTATCAAACGGAAATGCGTGGCATTTCTGATTTCCGATTTCTGTCTGCCGGGAGACTTTGACGACGGGCTGGCACTGCTGCAGCCAAAACTGCAGGTGAGTAACCGCCATCACGATGTGATCTCCATGATTATTTCGGATCCACGGGAACACAGCCTGCCGGATGTGGGCTGGCTGACCATCGAAGATGCCGAGAGCGGTGAACAGGTTGAGCTTGATACTTCCGATCCCGCAATTCGTAGAGGATATGCCGAGCTTGCTTCGGGGAGGAAGAAGAGTCTGCACAAAAGTATCCGTTCCGCAGGTGTGGATCTGCTGGATCTTTCAACCGACGAATCATATATTCCGCCCCTTCTGAATTTCTTCGGCAAGAGACAGAGGAGGTTGAGTCGATGAGAAATATCACTGTTTTTCTCACAATCCTGTTCCTGTCCGTTGCCGGATACCG
>JANTGG010000137.1 GCA_024763035.1 Desulfocapsa sp.
GCTGGGCTACGTTGAGGATTTTGTGATTGAAGTTCGGCTCAGGATGGCCTGAAGATGAGATGCGAAATCGCCAAGTTATTTTTGGACAGCCCCTAAGGACCGGTAGGCTGCCCTTATCATCTTCAATGAGGAAACTCCTTACCGGATACGCGGTTAATTTCAACCGCAGGCACAAACGATACGGCCATCTCTTTCAAAACAGTTACAAATCCATAATCTGTAAAGTTGATCCATATCTTCTGGAGCTTACACGGTACATTCATCTGAGTTCTTATAAGGGCAGGCATTGTAAAGAACATGAACCTCCTGAATGTTTATCCTTGGGCCGGACATTTTGAGATCATGGGGAGGGTCAAGAGAACCTGGCAGGACACCGGGGCTGTTCTTTCATATTTCGGATGCCCCCGGCATTGATGCTGTCGGACGCTATGAGGAGTTCGTGTGTAACGGAATATCCCAGGGCAAAAGGACCGATCTGGTCGGCGGAGGCCTGCTTCGAAGTGCTGGCGGCTGATCCTCTGTTCTCGGCCTGATAAGAAAAGGAAAAAAGGCGGCACAGCGGCTTCACGCGGTTATCTGAATCATCGCTACTTGGACGATCTTTATTTTTTCGTGAACGACGATGAGCGTTTTACTTTATGGGTCTCGAGAATAATCCAGGCGCTCAATCAAAAATGGGAAACACGGGTCTTGATGCAGAAAGAACGCTTCGCAAGATTACATATCGTTGAACACGACATTATCTTGAAAGTTGAAATGATCAATGATGTCCCTGCACACACTGGAGAAATCACCATCCACCCCACGCTGGGAAAGTTGGACAGCGCCGAAAATATCCTCGCCAGCAAAGTGACCGCCTTATTTGGGCGCAAACACAGCAGGCTCAAACTGAAAGAAATAGCCAGACAATTTGGCCTTGGAAGCTACAGTTCAATAAGCAGCATGGTTATACGTATGGAGGCGCTTCTTTCGGAGGACCGTAACTTATCTAAAAAACTCGGGAAAGCAAGAAAGGAGCTTGGCAAGAGTCAAGCAAAGACTTGACCCCTTGTTTGTTGCTAGTCAAAGGATCTTCACACATTGTTCGTACGAAAAATGTGAAATTTTGCCATTTGTTGCATCCAAAAACCTGAATACCAATGGTGTTGTTAGATTGCTGGCCTGATGATGAACAGTATGATGGGATTACCTTGCCTATGCATAAAAAATATGACATGATTAGTCCATGCAAGCAAATCATACATGGATATGGCAAAAAAAGGACTGGCCGGAGTTTTATTATGACAGTGGCATTCTCCTACCCCACATTAGTTCGGTCTCCCGGTTGATTGGTGGCTTGACGGCAATCTGTCAGATATTAAGCGACACAGAACGATTAGATGCCCAGGAACGGGTACTCATCGATGATACAATGGAGACAGCCGCCATTGAAGGAGAGGTTCTTCGCCGAAGTTCTGTCCGGGCCTCTATCCGTAAAAGGTTGGGGCTTCCAGTAGAGTGCGAAGATTGGGACGAACGGGCCGACGGCCTTGTTTCCGTTTTACTTGATGCACGATTACAGAACCAACAACCCTTGACTGAAGAAAAGTTGTTTGGTTGGCATGCAGCCCTTTTTCCCGGTGGATATTCCGGTCTCCACAAAATACGAGTGGCCAGGTACAGGGGGAAAGAAGAAATGAGGATTGTCTCTGGAGCAATAGGCCGTGAGACTGTGAATTATGTGGCTCCACCCAAAGCAGAACTGGACCGGGAAATGACCCGCTTCTGGAATTGGCTGAATACTGAAAACGAGCCGGAAGCATTGCTCAAGGCGGGCATTGCCCATCTCTGGTTTATCATGATCCATCCCTTTGATGACGGGAATGGTCGAATCGGCAGGGCTGTAACCGATTTTCTGCTTGCTCACAGTTATCCATCGCTCATGGATCTGGTTTCGTTTTCCAAATATATTAACCTGGATAGAAAGGGGTATTACAGCATCCTTGAGGCTGCCGGAAAGAACGGCATGGACATAACTCCCTGGCTGAAATGGTTCTTGCAGACCTTTGAAGCCGCCCTGCAGGAATCACAATGGATTGTTGAACGGGTAGTTACCAAGGCAAGGTTCTGGCAGCAGAACAGAGATGTTGGCTTAAATGCCCGGCAGCAGAAGGTGATCAATCGCCTCCTTGACAGTGGAGACAGGTTCGAAGGCGGTATGACGACCCGAAAATACGCAGGCATGACCAGGTGCAGTTCAGTCACCGCCAGCCGTGATCTGGCCGACCTGGTGGATAAGAATATTTTGCAGAAACGTCCCGGTGGAGGACGGAGTACGAGCTACGAATTATGTCCTGTGAGGGGCTGAATTTCCTCTACCACTATCTCTGAAGGGAAGGGGTTGGAGATCAGTTCCCGGATAAAATGATTTTGTTCGCCCAGCAAGTAGCGTTGCACCGCAGGTCTTTCCCGCGAATTTGTAACACTGTACATCATATCTCATTATTTTGTCTTGATTTTGGCAAGCTTGAGTCGTATATAGTCGTATATATATTAATATAAGAAAAAGCTAAACCTGCCGTAAGACAGGGACGGAAAGTTGCGGATCTTAACAGATGGCCGGGCTGCCTTTGATAGTAGAGGTAGTCCGGCCTTTTTTATTTGACACCCGACATCCTCACCAGAATTTGCAAAGTTCTTTTTTGCATCGGCAGAATAAAAGTTGAGACAACAACATAGCTCAATTGATATTTTTACTATTATCTTGAACGATTACTACTTTCCATCCATAGAAATGACTGTTGGCGAATTCGCCACTGATAACAAACCGGGTATCAATTTTATGTAAATGTAAGCAGAAGCATTACGGTAACAAGGGGTATTAATGATGAGTCCTCCGGCAGGAAAAACAAGTCAACCTGACAACGAACAAAAATCTGCTGTACCTTCCATTTCACTGCCCAAGGGCGGCGGAGCCATCCGAGGCATGGGCGAGAAATTCGCTGCCAATCCGGTAACGGGTACAGGGTCAATTACAGTTCCTATTGCTACCTCGCCGGGCCGTTCGGGTTTCGGACCGCAGCTTTCACTTTCCTATGACTCCGGTTCCGGCAACGGGCCGTTCGGCTTTAGATGGTCTCTGTCCCTACCCTCCATAACCAGAAAAACGGACAAAGGGTTGCCCCAATACCGCGATGTGGAAGAATCGGACGTATTTATTCTTTTCGGGGCCGAAGACCTGGTGCCTGTACTTGAGAAGAAAAACGGAAAATGGCAACGTCAGGTTCTTCCACAGCGCACGGTCGATGGAAAAAAGTACAATGTCCGGCGATATCGACCACGAATCGAAGGGCTCTTTGCGCGCATCGAGTGCTGGACCAATGTGGATGATCCGGCCGATGTCCACTGGCGTTCTATCTCAAAGGACAACATTCTTACCCTCTATGGCAAGGATGCAAACTCCCGCATTGTCGACCCTGAGGACTCAACCCGCATTTTCAGTTGGCTGATCTGCGAGACCCGCGATGACAAGGGCAACTGTGTTCTCTATTAATACAAAGAAGAGGATGGCGTCGGCGCTGATCTCACCTGGGCCTGCGAGCGCAATCGTGGAGGACTCAATGATCCCCGCCGCACGGCCAACCGCTACCTGAAGCATATCCTTTACGGAAACCGAATACCTCTGCTTGACGACCAGGGAGGGCGCCCCACCTTCCTGAGCGGTGCTCAGATTGACAGTGCCGGCTCGATGTTCCAGGTAGTCTTCGACTACGGCGAACACGATTCCGATACGCCGAAGCCTGATGACTCCGGGGACTGGGATTTTCGCGCCGATCCGTTTTCCTCATATCGTGCTGGTTTCGAGGTACGCACGACACGGCTCTGTCAGCGTGTCCTGATGTTTCATCACTTCCCAGACGAACCGGGAGTGGGGAAGAATTGCCTGATACGCTCCACCGATTTCACCTCACCTCCCACCAGTCCACTTTCAGAATATTTTCCCTGGGGACAACACGTTTGATCCGTACCTCTATTTCCATGTCCTGGGACCACTCGATATGGGGCCTGTGTGGAATCTCAACAGGGGTAAGCGTATCGGCCAGTACTGCCAGAAGTTTATTCCTCCGTCCTTTTTCCAGTATCCATGCCTTTAAAGGTGCATCTTTTCTGGTCTCAAGATATTTAAGCGTCCAGTATCTGGCGCGATTCTGTCGCACTGCTGCTGCGCTTGAAAGGCCTGATGTAAGTTGAATGGACAACTGTTCCAGCATTTCCACCGTGTGCAGGGCGGTGCCGCTCTGCAAAAAGGAGGTGATCTGCTGCTGCATCAGGAGGTCAAGTCCTCGTCGGAGAGGTGATGTGATCGTAGTATAGCATTCGACACCAAGTCCCCAGTGTTTTTCAGGATCAAGCCCTAAAATTCCTCTGCTGATGAGCCTGCGCTGACGAAAGTTGGCAAGCATGTCCTGCTCTTCCCCAAAGATTATCTGCTGTCTTGGAGGCGGTTGACTCCTGTAAAGCGCAGGTATCCCATTATCTCTGAGAAAGCGGGCTGCCACTACATTGGCAAGTATCATGCATTCAGCCACCAGGTGCCTGGCAGGTCCCTGTTTGCTTAAGTTTATGGATACATCGCCTGCATTGACATGAATAATTACTTCCGGTATGGGCAGCGGCAGCGCTCCGTTTTCAATGCGTCTTTGCATGAGTTTTCTGCACAGTTCATGTAAGGGCGCCAGTCGTCCACCTGAAAGTATGTCTTCTTCGGCATCCCGGTAATTCATCCTTCTTGCTATGTTTATAAGGCTCCTGGAGATGCGGCTGTCTGTTATTCTGCCCTTGCTGTCCAGAGAAATGAAGAAAGAGAGGGCCTGTCTGTCACTGCCCTGCAGAAGACTCCATCTGTCATTTGAGAGGATATCCGGCAGCATGGAAATCTGCTGTTCCGGAAGATATATGGAGGTGGCCCGTTTTATGGCTTCTTTGAACAAAGGAGAGTTATCTTTGATTTCAAGGCCTATATCAGTGATGTGAACGCCTATTTCCCATCCATTGCCTTTTTTGCAGAAACTCAGGGCATCGTCAAGGTCCTTACTCTCTGCTCCGTCTATTGTGATAAGATGGAGGCCACGAAGGTCTTCACGTGTTTTTCCTCGGGTGTCAGGGTCAGCTGAGGCTGAACGCTTTGCCTGCGCCATAACTTCCTGAGAAAAATCAGGTTCTATTCCCTGGCGCAGCAGCTCAATGTTTTCATCCCTGTCCCATATGCCTGCCTTGACCAGCGTATCAAAGGCATGGCTGTGGCCGGAAAGGCCGGCGTGTTTCAGCAGTCCCCGGACAGATGGAGCGTAATCGGAATCATCTCCCTGGATGCAATAATCCTGAAGCGCAGGGATCCAGAATTCCTGTACGGCATCTTTTAAGTCCTCGCTCATTGCTTCAGTCCGGTTATTCCATACTACATCAAGCCATCTGGCTCCCTTTGCGATACGTTCGAGGCGTTTCGCCTCCCTGGCGCGCTGTTCCAGCAAACGCCCCACCAGCATGGGAGACAGGACATTTATATTGCCGTCTCTGAATTTGAAATATGTATGATCATCTATAACCGCTCTTAGGAATGCTGCGACCTGGTCATCTCCCGCCTCTCCAAAGACCAGTTCCGCAAGTTCTTCAGGCGGCCATGTCTCCGCATCGTCATGCACTACCTCCCATACTTCAGATATTGGAATTTTTTCCTTAAGGGCCTCACGCCTGGAATGGGTGGCCTGAAGGGCCAGCAGCACGGCATGCCGGTCTGAGATGTCGATCCTTTTTCCTGAGATTGAAAGCACCCTGCCAGGCGCCAGGTTCATCTCTTTGCCGTTTTGCGTAAGTATGTGCAGTCGTGATCCCTTTCTTCCGGTACATACGGCAGTAATGAAACACTGACTTTCAAGAAATTCTATTATAGTTCCTTCTTTTATTTCTCTCATATCAGGATTCGGGGCCCATACGTTTATCCAGATCTTCCATGGCTTTTTCCATTCCGTAGCGCGCTAATTCCCCTGCTGTAAGCCATCGCATGCCCTGACTGCGGTAGAATTTGATGTCAAAAAGATTTTCAGTAAGTGCCTGCTGTGTTTTTTCAAAGTTGAAGCGCCACAAAAGTGCTCCGTCTCTTGTGCGTATCAGATTCAGGTCAAACCCCACTGAGGCAGGACGTTTTACAGAGTAGTTATTGCCTATACGCTCTTTGAATTTGTAGAGTTTACCATATAGAACCGCGTCCACTCCAAGTTGCCGTCCAAAGGAACGGATAAGAGCTATTTGGGACTGGCTGATATTGCTTGCCAGGAAGTTGTTGAGAAAACCCATGCATCTTCCCTGGGGAACGATGAGGAACTGCGGAGAATTATTGTATCTCTGAAAGAGTATATCAGTGAGAACTTTTGCCGGTTCCGGTGGGATGATATTTTTATCGACCACTGAGTCACTGAGACTGCATGTAGGCCGTTCGGAGGCCACCCTGGCTGATGCCCTGTCAATGGGCAGGATGGCAATACGCTTGAGCCTGGGCAGCGGTGCAATATCCGTTGGGTTATTGTTGAACAGTCCGCATCCTGAAAGTGTTATTATTATCAGCAGGATGGCTGCTGCATAAGCCTTCTGTGCGGCAATATGTCTACCTGGTGATTTCATTTATTCCCCACCTCTCTATAAATTTGGTACATCTCCTGTAAGATGTGCAGAGAAGCCCATTTACCTCTTAACTGGTTATTAAGGGGCTGTCCGAAAATAACTTGTACATTTCGCATCTCATCTTCAGGCCATCCTGAGCCTAACTTCAATCGCAAACTCCTCAACGTAGCCCGGCTACGCCTGCGGTTTTGCTCAATCAGTTCAACTCAGC
>JANTGG010000138.1 GCA_024763035.1 Desulfocapsa sp.
GCCCCTTGCGAGCGATTTTCCAGGTCTGGCAACACCTTGAATCGCTCGCAAGGGGCGAGCTCCTACATCGAATCCAGATTAACTGTGCTTTGATGGTAATCAGGATAAATAAACACCATACCGCAGCAAGGGTCAAATGAGCAGCACAATTTTCCGGAATTCACCCTTGCTCCGGTATCATCAACAGCCCACAGTTCAGTGCTGTAATTTTGTCCACCTCTGCTTAACAAAACTACCAGACAAGCAGCGTCTGTCTGCAAAACTGATGGTCAGAGCATCTGCGAAGTGGAAGCTGGTGAGCGATCATTTACTTTGGAGTTGTCAATCGCAATTACTGCCGTTGAAAAACAAAAAATGATTTCTTCCCCAATGTTCTCAAAATGAAACACAACACCGAACCGCAGACACTGAAAACAGTCCTGCTGCCAAACGGCTCACTTCAACTTGAGCGAGACAGTAAAAGCGGCAGGCAGACAAAGAGCAGTACACTGCTGCAACACGAGATTTTTTCAGTCTACAAAAAAGATCCGGATAACTGGCTGCTCTTTCTCGGTTTTTCTGATGCAACAGTAGCACTCCCGGATTCACTGGATTTCTGGCGTCGCTTCAGTGGACTCTTTGTTCATTATCTGCGACTGACTCCAGACCTGGAAGAACTTCGCCACCGGGTGCAAATCCCCCTTCCCGGGCAGAAAATTCCCCAACTGCTGGAAACACTTCCGGCAATGATAGGCGGAGAACGGATCAACTCTGACCTTATGGCAACATTCTGGTCTGCTCTGAATGCTTCTTTTGCCGACTCCATCAAAACATTTTCCGGATCTGTTGCTGAATTTATCCATCATTTTGCACCGAACAGTCACCTGCTTGGCAGAATCTATTTTCATCTTGTTGAAAACAAAGATGACGATGCCCCCTTTGCCTTCCTGGCGACCTATTCGACACAAATGGGAGGTGACGGACAATCAAAACATCTGCCTTTGAAATATGCCCTGCAGGAATATCAGGATGACAACAATAAGCTGTTGGAGTTGTTGGCAACTGTTTATGAGGCTGCAAAAGAAAGCACACTGATCAGTGAATTGCTGGAAAGCAATGAACTCTTTTCTCCGCTCGCCTGGACCAGCCGGGAAGCCCACACGTTTCTGCAGGAAGTTCCGTCCTATGAAGATGCGGGCATCCTCTGCCGTATTCCCGACTGGTGGAAGAGTAAGCCCGCCGGCGTTAAACTGAAGCTCAGCCTTGGCGAACGACCTCCTGCCATGGTGGGTATGGCAGCACTGCTTGACTTCTCCCCCCGGCTCATGCTCGGGGAAGATGAAATATCCCTGGATGAAGTAAAACGCCTGCTTGATGAAATTGAAGGTCTGGCGTTTATCAAAAACAAATGGGTTGCAGTTGATCGGGAAAAGCTGGAACAGACGCTGTGTGCCTACGAAGAAGCACAAAAGCTGACAGAAGAGGAAGGGCTGACCCTGGCAGAAGCCATGCGCCTGCAGCTGCAATCCGGTACAGAACTGCTCCCGACAAAGGGTGCCGACATACTGGAAGTTGAACACGGTCAGTGGCTGCAATCAGTGTTCAGCAAGATGTCACAGCCCGGCAAACTGCCTCAGGTCGATACCGATGGTCGCTTCAAGGCACAGTTGAGACCCTATCAGCAGGATGGACTTCGCTGGCTCTCCGAGCTCCACGGGCTCGGCTTTGGAGCGTGCCTCGCCGACGATATGGGTCTGGGTAAGACTGTCCAGATCCTTGCCTTTCTCAATATCCTTTCCAACAGGCAGCAAACCGGCAAAAAGCCCGCCGCCTCACTGCTCATCATCCCTGCCTCTTTGCTTGCCAACTGGGAACAGGAGATCAAAAATTTCTTTCCGGATCTGAAAGTATTCTTTGCCCATCCCTCCATGCACACTCCTCACAGAGTCAAACCACCACCGGAAAAAGAACTTGCTCATCTGGATCTGCTTATTACCACCTATGCCCTTGCCCAGCGGTATGAATGGCTTGCCGAATACCAGTGGAACTACGTCATTCTTGATGAGGCACAGGCCATCAAGAATCCGGGTACCAAACAGACAAGAGCTGTCAAAAAGATCCCTGCCGCAAACCGTATCGCTATGACCGGAACACCTGTTGAGAATCGTTTAAGTGATCTCTGGTCGCTGTTTGATTTTGTCAATCCGGGGCTGTTGGGTACAGGGAAAGAGTTTACCGCCTTCAGTAAAGGATTGGCAGATCATCCTGACGGGTATGGGCGTCTGCGGCGGATGACTTCCCCTTTTATCCTGCGACGTTTAAAAACAGACAGATCCATTATCAGCGATCTGCCGGACAAAGTGGAGATGAAGACCTGGGCTGATCTCAGCCGTAAGCAGACGGTTATTTACAAGCAGCTCGTAGACAATATGACTGAGGTACTGGAATCTGCGGATGGCATTCAACGGAAGGGAATGATTCTGGCGGCACTGACCAAATTCAAGCAAATCTGCAACCACCCGGATCAATATGCAGGGGTGAATGGCTACAAGGAAAAGGAGAGCGGAAAATTTGCACGACTGCGTGAAATCAGTGCAAGTATTCATGAAAAACGGGAACAGATGCTGGTTTTCACCCAGTTCAAGGAGATGACTGCACCACTGGCAAATTTCCTGGAAACAATCTTTGGTCGTCCCGGCCTTATTCTTCATGGCAGTGTCTCCGTGGGGAAACGGAAGAAAATCATCGAGCAATTCCAGTCAAACGAGTATGTTCCCTTTATGGTGCTGTCGCTCAAAGCCGGCGGAGTGGGGCTGAACCTGACCCGTGCCAATCACGTTGTTCACTTTGACCGATGGTGGAATCCTGCCGTGGAAAACCAGGCCACTGACCGGGTGTTTCGTATTGGTCAGCAAAAGAATGTTGTTGTGCACAAATTTATCACCAGAGGTACCATAGAAGAAAGAATTGATGAGATGCTGGAGCAGAAGGCTCAACTTTCCGCCGACGTTCTGGCAAGCGGTGGAGAGAGCTGGCTGACAGAAATGAAGAATGATGAACTGTCCGACCTGTTTAGATTACAATAAAGGAAATCACAAATGAGTTACGGCTATTATCCAAGATACGTCAGTGTTGCTGAAAAAAAAGCCAAGGCACAAAAAAAGATTAAACAGCTGCGAAAGAAAAACCCGGATCTCCACCCTGTGATCCTGGAAGGAACGGCCCTTGCGAAAACATGGTGGGGTAAATCGTGGAATAAAAATCTTGAGAGTTATGCCGATTACGAAAACCGTATCGGTCGTGGTCGCAGTTATGTCCGGCATTGTGCCGTACTTGATCTCCAGATTACTCCCGGCAAAGTCATATCACTTGTGCAAGGATCCATGGGAGCACCCTATACGGTTGAGATCTCCTTCAAAAAGATGAAAAAAAACAACTGGCAAAATATCAAAAAAGAATGTCAGTCACACCTTTCTTCCCTGCCCGATCTGCTCGCCGGAAAAATACCCAAAGCCCTGCAGGAAACTTTTCTTATTCAGGGCAAGGGACTGTTCCCCACTCCTGCAGAAATTACGTTTGACTGCAGCTGCCCCGACTGGGCCTCCATGTGCAAACATATTGCCGCAACCCTGTATGGTGTTGGTGCACGTCTTGACGAAGACCCGGCACTGTTTTTCACCTTGCGACAGGCAGAGATTGATGACCTGATCAGCCAGGCAGTACAGAGTAAGGCTTCATCGATACTTAAAAAACCCTCGACCGGAAAAAGTAAAATTATTGCCGACGATAAACTCTCTGATCTGTTTGGTCTTGATATGGATGCCCTTAGCCCTGTCAAAACACCCAAGGCAGGCAAAAAAACAGCTGCAAAAACCGGGAGAAAAAAATCAAAAACGCATGATGCCTTACAAGGGTTTCCAAGCGCCATCGCTCTGGTTAGCCACCTTGTCGGGAAGAGTAAAAAAGGATGCAGCATCAAAGATCTGCAGAAGAGCACCGGGTTTCCTGCAAAAAAACTCTATCCCATACTTTTTCGCCTGAAAAAACAGGGCAAGGTAAAGAATCAGGCGTATGGTGTCTATCAAAGCACAGTTAATCTGGATTTGATGTAGGAGCTCGCCCCTTGCGAGCGATTCAAGGTGTTGCCAGACCTGGAAAATCGCTCGCAGGGGCGAGCTCCTACAGTTCCATTTTTGCACTTACCTGAGCACTTCAATGCTAATCATGTACTTCATCACCAACGGACTGTCCCACCTAACATTACGGCTGCTGAACCTCTGAACCTTTTAGCGTATATTTGTTCAGCAGTCGCTCATACATCTTTTCCTGATAGATCTCTTCGACCACACGCTTTAATGTCTTACGTATGCCTTCAGGGAGATCCTTCCGGACAAATATCCACTGTTTTTTGTCTCTTTCGATCATAATGACCTCCCCGAAGTCAGCCGGGGTCAGACCGAGATCCTGCATCCAGTAATAGTATGCCGGTTCAGAGAAAACAGCACCGTCTGCAATGTCCCGAACATGAAGAAAATACAGAGCCTGCCGGTAACTCTCCACACGTTGAATTGTCCGCGGCAGCCCTTCCAGTTGTGAATAGCTGGCAGCACGATGAAAGATGAGATAACTATTTTTGAAATCCCCGATTGTCCTGATTCCGGAATCTTTGCCGGTTGCTGCAATGACATTGATTGTAAACTGAACACCAAGTTTATCTCCAGCCTCCTGTGCCCGCTGGTGGGCCTGGGAGGAGATAAGGTCAAGTTCCCCGTTTTTCAGCATCCACAGTAATCTGTTGAAGGGATAGATCTCATTGGTGAAAGGCATACCGGATCTGATCCCGATTTCCTGCTCCATTTCATAGATAATTCCCTGCTTTCTGCCCTGTTCATCTATCCAGCCGTATGGCGGAAGGTCCATGGTTCCGATTCTGAGCACCGGAGGGGATACGGCAGAAGGCGAAGCAGCAGTGGCAGGGACAAGGCAAAAGGCAACAAAAAGACAGCATAAGCACAAGGAATACGGAAGGAACCGTTTTATCCACTTCAACATTTATCTCCTTTTACGCAAAAATCAACCGGATCGACAATGGCTTTATCATCCACCTGCAAGCGATTTTCAGGTCTGGCAACACCTTGAATCGCTCGCAGGGGCGAGCTCCTACATCCAATCCAGAGTAACTGTGCTTTGATGGTAGTCAGTAAATAATATGTTAGCATGTATAAATCAGGGAAAGCAAATTTGTTTTATCAAGAAAAAAACAGTATCGCGTATCAATGGCTGACCAGGAATATCACCGTCGACTCGTTATCCTGCCCTGTCTTCATCAGTATCTCCCTGAAAAAAACTTTAATCTCCTTCCGATTGACGATATACTTATATGGCGTTGTTGCTCTTTTCCCTTACCAGTATCAGAGGAAATACCAATGTTTCAATTTTATCCCGCCATCCTTGCAGCTGTCATCTCCGCAGGAATCTGCTCACTACCCGTAATCACTGATGATTCTTCCTTTACCGACTCCTATCCAACACCACTGCCCTGGAGTGTGACAAGTGCCACTGTTGGTTCCATCGAGATCGCCTTCAACATGGCACGGGCTGGAGATTCCACTGTCACTGCACTTCTGCACCTTCCCAGCCAACAAACATGGGATGCAATGAGTAATCAGGAAAAGGCTCTGTATCTGCTCAACAGAGAACGTTATGACAGGGGAATAAAACCGTTTGAAGGATACTCCGCTGATGTGAGCGGTGTTGCTCAAAACTATGCCCAACTCCTCTACAACACGGGCACATTCAGTCATACCGAAGACGGGGATCCCTGGGAAAGGCTGAATCGTGTTCAAGCCATTTCCGCCAACCACGATTTCTTTACCTATGCTGAAAATCTCGCCTTTAAAGCTTCCTCGCAGGCGTACACGGAAGAAGCGGTAGCTCGAGCCATTTACGACTGGATATATGACGATGCTGGACAAAATCAATGGGGGCATCGAAATTTCTGTCTGGCAACCACCCTCAAAGATAACAGCGGCAGAGATGGTATGGAAGGACTTATCGGCATCGGTATTGTCCAGGGAACAAACTACACCTACATGGGGGCTGACGGACTTTACAGTACCATTATTGTAATGGATGGATTCGATCCCGGAAGCAACTGGGACCACAGCAGCACCGGCAGCACGTCTCTGTGCTCAGACAAGACAGATACCATCGGACGTTTCCAGATGCATTACGATAAGCAGACGGTGACAGACAGCCAGACCGGGCTGATGTGGATGTATCGTGCCACAGCGAACGCGGAAGGTACCGACTTGCTGGCAGATGCAACAAACATTTGCAACACATCCACCTTCGCCGGGTTCTCAAACTGGCAGCTCCCAAACATGGCTCAATCCGGAGCTTTTCATCTGGGAATGAACAGTGAGGATAAAATCCCGGCACAACTCTTTGCCGGCTGTACAGCAGAAATTGTAAGCGACGGCTATGTGAGAACCAGGCAGGGCTCCATTGTATACGGTCTCTTACCCGGCGACCCCATCAATTTCTCCGGTGGAGCCAATGTTCGTTGTCTGCGTTCGCCATAAGCGGGGAATGACGCATTCCTTGCAGGCCGCTTTTCCTTTTTTCCTTTTTTTCTTCAATACATTCCTGTTTACCACCAAAGCTCAGACAAACTGTATTTACTGAAGGAAAACATCCTGCAATCGGTTGTAACGTGATTGCT
>JANTGG010000139.1 GCA_024763035.1 Desulfocapsa sp.
CGCTCTGGAATCACAGGGGATGGGGAAAATGATTTCAAGTGGAATATTTCCGGATAAATCTGTTGGGGAATACAATGGAGGGCATAAAAAAACGGTTGCAGCCGGTAAAGCTGCAACCGTTTCTCAAAACTGGCTGGGGGACAGGGATTCGAACCCCGATAAGCGGAGTCAGAGTCCGCTGTCTTGCCATTAGACCATCCCCCAGAATTGTACATGTGGTCAAGGCGGAATATTTAGACAGTTTCGACGCTTCTGTCAAGCAAAAATTAAGGCTCAGGAAATCAGTATGCCTGCATATCCCACCACCTGTTCCGTGTCACCGGTCACCTCACCGGAATCGCCATAGCGGATAAGCTCTGTTTTTGTTGCACCGAGCTCAATTGCGGCAATAAGAGCCACAGCCACGGGAGTGAGTCCGCACATGGATATCTGGTGTCGGGTCACAGCCCGGCAGAGGAGTGCCGGATCCATATCTGCGAGTTTCTTCAGGACATAATGATCCTTCTTGTCTGCTATCTCCCGTGGTTCATAATGGGTCATATCAGATGACGCCACAATAAGGACATCTCTATGGCTGCGTTGGATGACTTCCACAAGGGCAAGTGCCACCTCATCAATAAGTTCATAGGAAATATGTGAAAAAGAGATGGGGACAATGGAGAGTTTTGGTTGTGCCAGCTGCAAAAATGGGATCTGCACTTCAAGACAGTGCTCAAACTGATGTGCCAGCTCATCCTTGTCCACATAGTCCGTCTCCTGAAGAAGATCTTCAATAAATGCTTCGTCAACAGGAACATCTCCCATGGGCATTTGCCAGGTAGCCGTTGAAAGGCTTACGGCTTTTCCCTTGCCGGTGTGGTTTGGACCAAGCAGGACTACGGTTTCAGGAATTTCAATACTCCCAAGGGTTTCTCCGGCTATGGCTCCGGAGTAAATGTATCCGGCATGTGGAGAAACGGCAGCAATAACCTTTTTTCTGGGAACGGCAACATTGCTGCTGAGTGTTTGCAGTGTTTCCCGTAAGGTGTTTTCATCCTCCGGATAAAAACGTCCGGCAACGGCGGGCGAGCGAATAACAGTGTTCATATCAGCTCCGTTTTACAGTCCAGCCTGTGCCTTCCGGACCGTCTTTTAATTCAATGTTCAAGTCAAGGAGTTTGTCGCGAATGGCATCACTTGTGGCCCAGTCCTTGTCCTGTCGCGCCTGGTTTCGTTTGCGAATAAAATCCTGTATCTCTTCCTCGGTGATATTCGTATCAGCGAGCATGTCCGTTTTTTTTGCCTGAAGATAGTCGGCAGCGTTCTCTGTGAGGATTCCCATGATAGAGGCAAGCTTTTTCATGGTGCTTACAGATTGGGAGAGCAGCTCGTAATCTTCACGGGCCGGTTTCCCGGGCAGCTGCCGTTGAATTTTGTTGAGCACTTTTACTGTTTCAAAGAACACGCCCTGTGCCTTGGCAGTATTGAAATCATTATCCATGGCCTTTTGAAACCGATCTTCCATGGACTCAAGCTTCTTCCGGTCTTTGTCGGTTACAATGGAAGGCGCATCTGCCACACAGTCTGTTGGCAGGCTTTCTATGGCTGCAACACATTCGTAGAGACGATCCAGCCCTGCCATGGCGTCCTGCATGGCTTTTTCCGAGAAATCCAGAGGGTTGCGATATTGGGTGGAGAAGATAAAGAAACGCAGCACCTCCGGGTGGTAGTGTTTGAGGATATCACGGATGGTCAGGAAGTTGCCCAGTGACTTGGACATCTTTTCATCACGGATGGTTACAAATCCGTGATGGATCCACATATTCACAAAAGGTTTGCTGTTTGCTCCTTCGCTTTGGGCAAGTTCATTCTCATGGTGTGGAAAAATGAGATCCTGACCGCCTCCGTGAATATCAAAGGTGTCTCCAAGATATTTACGACTCATGGCAGAACACTCGATGTGCCAACCCGGACGTCCGGGGCCCCATGGGCTTTCCCAGCTGGGTTCCCCGGGTTTGGATGCCTTCCACAGCACAAAGTCCATGGGATTGTTTTTGTTATCGTTGATCCGGATGCGGGCACCGGCCTGCATGTCTTCGAGGTTACGACCCGAAAGTTTTCCATAGTCTGCAAAATTATTCACAGAGTAATACACATCTCCGCCGGCAGGGTAGGCCATATTTTTTTCAATAAGCTCACTGATCAGATCAATCATTTCCTGGATATGTTCGGTGGCCTTTGGTTCTAGAGTGGGTCTGTCCACACCAAGCTGATCCATATCGACGTAGAATTCATCGATAAACCGGTTTGCCAGTTCTTCGGTGGTGGTATTCTGTTCGTTTGCCCGGACAATGATTTTGTCATCAATGTCTGTAAAATTACGGATATAGGTTACTTTGTTGCCAAGGTAGCGAAAGTAGCGAACAATCATGTCAAAGGCCAGTGCAGAGCGGGCGTGCCCGATATGGCAATAATCGTAGGAGGTAATTCCGCAGACGTAAAGCTTGATATGCCCGGCTTCAAGGGGCTGGAATGTTTCTTTCTTGCGTGTAAGTGTGTTGTATATTTTGACTGACATAATAGGGGATCTGGAAAGCTGTTTGCTTTTAATCAGGAACTGGGGTTAATTCGTTACAGTAATAACACCGCTGAACGATAAATCAGCCAGTGTAAGTACATCACAATACCATAAATAGGTTGCAGGGAAAAGAGAAGAATGAGCGAGTGTATGGGCGGGAGTATGCGGAAAGGCACGGATAAAAAACCGAGTGTGTGGAAGGCATTACTGAACAAAAGGATGTTGATCTGTCTCTTTAACGGGTTTACCGCTGGTCTTCCTCTCTATTTTCTAGCACAACTGATCCCTGCATGGTTACGAAGTGAGAGCGTTGACCTGAAAACAATAGGTTTTTTTGGACTGGTTTTGCTTCCATTCTCATTCAAGTACCTCTGGGCCCCTTTCCTTGACCGCTATGTTCCCCCGTTTTTAGGGAGAAGACGTGGCTGGATGATGGTGAGTCAGATTGCCCTGTTAGGCTTTATGATCTCCCTTGCAGTGCTCAATCCGCAGGAAGATATTACGATAATCCTATACGTTGGTCTGGCGATCGGCTTTTTCTCCGCCACTCAGGATATTGTACTTGATGCCTATCGCCGCGAGTTGCTGCCGGACAATGAACTTGGTCTTGGCAATTCGTTCTACGCCAATGCTTATAGGGTTTCGGGGTTTGTTCCCGGTGGACTGGGGTTGATTCTGGCAGATTATATACCCTGGTCCATGGTTTTTGTTGTGGTCTCTCTGTTTATGTTTGTTGGTATTATTCATACCTTTGTTATCAGTGAGGTGGATACCCGTGTCGCCCCTCCAAAGTCTCTGCAGGAGGCGGTTGTTGAACCGTTTAAAGAATTTTTTCTGCGGGATGGCTTGAAGTCCGGTTTGTTGATCCTGTTGTTTATCTTCTTTTACAAATTTGGAGATACGGTTGCAACGGCACTGATAACTCCGTTTTATCTCGACGTGGGATTCTCTAAAACAATCATCGGTACCGTTGCAAAGGTAGTTGGCTTATGGTCGATGTTGTTTGGTGGATTTGTTGGAGGATTGTTGATGTACCGTATGGGAATCAACAAGGCACTGTGGGTTTTTGGTGTTGTGCAGCTGATGTCCATTTTTGGTTTTGCACTGCTCAGTGAAGTGGGTGCAAATGTCTGGGTTTTGGGCGGGGTGGTTGCCTTTGAATATCTGGGTGTCGGGCTTGGTTCTGCCGCTTTGATGGCATTTATTGCAAAAAGTACCAATAAAAAGTTTACCGGTACTCAGCTTGCTTTGCTCAGTTCCCTGTTTGCTGTTCCCAAATCATTTTCAGGGATATTAGCGGGCATTCTGGTTGAAGGGATTCAACAGAAGGATGGAATTTTTTATTCCCTGTTTGGTAACGTGAGTGGCATAGGATATACGAATTTCTTTTTTGTCTGTGCAGTTCTTGCAGTTCCCGGGATGATATTACTTTTCTGGGTTGCTCCCTGGAATGCAGACGGAGACAGAACCCTGCAGACTCAGTGTACTGCCGGACAGGAGTCCTGAAAGGGGGACAGTCAGCCTCCTTACAGCAGCTCGTGCTTCTTCATAAATTCTATGAGTTTTCGGTGTCCTGCCGGGAAAGCAAATTGATCGATCTGTTCAATGGGGATCCAGCAAAACTGCTGGGCAGCATGGAGTACCGGATCACTGCCGTTTTGTGCAAGCCGAACGAAAAAACAGTGCAGGCTGACTTTGTACCTGGTGTAATGATGGATGGTGGTGGTGATTTCAGACTGTATCTGCACAGTAAACTCTGTCTCTTCTGCATATTCTCTGATAACAGCCTGTGCTGCCGTTTCATCCTGTTTAATTCGCCCTCCAGGAAATTCCCACAGTGAGCCCCACACATCATCTTTGAGACGCTGTTGTATATAAATGCGTTCCCGGTGAACAAGCACTCCCGTCGCCATTTCAATGGGGATAATCTTCGTACTTTTTTTAGGAACAGGACGTTCCGCAATAAGATCATATTGCAATGCCAGGCAGTTTTTGCTTAAAGGGCAGTCGGCACATTGCGGTTGTCTGGGGCGGCATATCAGGGCACCGAGCTCCATCAGTGCCTGGTTGAAGTTTCTTGCCTCTCCCCGGGGGAGAAGTTCTTCCGCCTTTTTCCAGAAGAGTTTTTTTGCCTCAGGGCTACCCGGGACAAGATCAATATTCATCAGCCTGGCAAAGACTCGTTCGATGTTGGCATCCACCACCGGCACGTCGCGATTAAAGGCAATGGAGGCAATGGCACCGGCAGTATAGGGTCCAATGCCCGGCAGGCTCAACAACTCTTTTCTGCGGCAGGGGATGGTGCCATGGAATGTATCCTGGAGAATGACTGCACTTTTTTGAATGTTTCTTGCTCGGGAATAGTAACCGAGTCCTTCCCAGCATTTGAGGACACGTTGTTCCGAGGCGGCGGCAATTGACGGTATGTCCGGGAATGTTTTCATCCAGCGGGTAAAGAAAAGTGCCGCTCTGTCCATCTGCGTCTGTTGCAGCATAATCTCTGAAATCCAAATCTCATAGGGGGTGTAGTTTTTTCTCCAGGGCAGCTCCCGCTGGTTTTTACTGAACCAGGAGAGGAGGGAACGTTGCAGGGCGGAGTGCTTGGGCATGATGAGGAAAGGGGCTGTTGGATGAAAAAGTTTTAAACAATGGCACAAAATGCTTGCCTTTGGGGGGACATCTTTTTACTGTACCATGAGGTTGATAAAGTTGAAACTCTACAGGAGGTACAGAAATGAAAAGTTTGGTTGTTTTTTCTTCCAAAAGCGGAAATACGAAGAAGTTGGCAGAGGCTCTTTTTGCCCATCTGAGTGGTGAAAAAGAGTTGTGTGCTGTAACCGATGCCCCGGATCCTGCCGGATACAGTTTTGTTGCTGTGGGTTTCTGGCTGCAGGCTGGACAGCCGGATCCGGATTCACAGGCCTTTTTGGCAAAAGTGGAAGAAGGGCAGGATCTGTATCTCTTTGCTACACATGGTGCGGCAGTGGGGTCCCCCCATGCTGTTAATGCGATGAATGCTGCAAAGGATATCGCCAAAAAAGCCCATATCATTGCAACCTACTCATGCCCCGGTCAGGTCTCTGAAAAGGTTCTGGAGATGGCAGCTAAAAAAGATCCGCAGCCGCCCTGGATTGCAGATGCGCCGGCAGCGGTGGGACATCCCGATGAGAAAGATGTGAAAGGTGTTGTCAGAACACTGGAAGAACTGGATTTACCCTGAGGGTTTGTGACGAAATTCTTTTCAATGTTGTGAGGATTTTTTGTTTATCACTGGTGTCAGGAGCAGATTCTCAGCTCAGTCGCCGGCATCAGAGAAGGAAAAAGGCGGTTTATTACCTTTTTTTCTGATCCAGTTCAGGCTTTTTTGCACTGATTTCCGTTGTAGAACAGTGTCGATTGCCCGTTTTCTGCCGGGAAACTCCAGCAGACTTGCTCCGAGGATCATGGTGAGTATTCCCTGACCGGGAAGAAAAAGCATCAGGATACCGGCAAGTACCAGGATTCCCCCAATGCTGTAGCGTACTGTTTTTAAAAGGATGAACATCAGCGGGTGTTCATCCTTTGCCACTCTCGGGTCATGGATATGTAAAAAAAAAGCAGTATCCAGGCGACAGACGGCAAAGGGAATAATCAGCAGACTCAAAACAAAGCTCAGGCTGGAAACAATGCCAATCCCAACAACTATCCCCCGATATTGGTTAAAATATTCCAACAAACCCCTCACCGCAAACCGCAAACCGCA